>JAISUC010000023.1 GCA_031272275.1 Actinomycetes bacterium
GCCTGACACAAGGGAGCGCGGGCGATAAAAAGCTTTACAGCTTTTAACGCCGCGCTGCCGTGTTGACAGCGCACTTCGCAGCTCCGCCCTCGAGCTGCTGCTACCACCACGCGTGAGAACACCCCGCCTGCCCGGCGGGGTTTTCTCACGGATTGCCTCCCCACCAACGTCATTGCGAGCGCGCCGTAGGCACGCGCGGCAATCCACCGGGCGGGCTACTGCCCGCCCGGATCAATGATTCGACGGCGCTGTTTTGTGGCGCTGACGCGCACAAAACGTAAGCCCGCGCCGCCTCGGGTATATTAGCTCGCGAAACGACCAAACCCGTCGTCCCGCTCGCGGGGCGGCATGGAGTGCCGCGCTACAGCGCGTCTTCGAGTTGTGCGTGATTTGCCTTTGCCAACGATTTGGCCGCAAGTCAATCACCGGGTTCTCAATTGGGGAAATCCCCGTAGCGCGCCACTCCCGTGGCGCCCGTGGCGACGACAGTCGCCGGATTACAGGTCCCGTGCGCAAGCACGGGGGCAGTTTGGCCGGAGTTGGTGATGCTCGTGCGGTGCCTGAGATACTCAAAGAGTTATTCTTATGGCAGGACTCCGCCGGTGAAACGACGGAGTCCTGCTTGAACTAATGATGTTTGGGCAGCCCCGCCAAGTCACTAGCGATAGGCTCACCTTATCTACATGGTAACAGTCTGTCGCCCCCCCATACAACCAAAACAGTGCTCGATAAAACCGCGCGTCGGGACGCACTCCCCCCTATTGATACCCGTCAGTTGTAGTTGCCCGCACATTTGTTGTGGGAAGTTTTAGTGAACAGTCACAATCCGTTCTATACTGAATTGTTGTGATCTGCACATGATTAAAAAACTATCCGCATATATCGGCCGCAATATGTTCTCGTCGGTGATGAGCGGCGTTTGGATTGCGTTCGAAGTGTTTTTTTCAGTCGCGATTCCGCCGTTTTTGTCGCGGATGATCGACGTCGGCATCCCCAATCACGACACGCGCGTTATTGCCGGCTGTGCGGCGCTGACGGCTTCGTTTGCGCTGGGCGCTATGTTTACCGGCAGCATGTCGGCGATCTGTGCTGCGCGGGCATCGGCGGGATTCGGACTGAATCTGCGGCGTGCCGTGTTCGAGAAAATCCAGAGCTTTACGTTCGCTGACATCGATACCTTTTCCATTCCCGGTCTGGTCACACGGATGACGACCGATATCACCAACGTGCAAAACGCCTTTCAACAGCTGATTCGATCGATGGTGCGCTATCCTTTGATGGTGGTGTCCTGTTTTGTGATGGCGTACGTGGTCAGTCCCAAACTGTCTATTATTTACCCTGTTGTGTTCATTGTGTATGCCATTGCGCTGGTCGTGTTGTCCGCGTTGGCGCATCCCCATTTCCGCCGCGTGTTTGCCTGGTATGACAAGCTGAACCGCGTGACACAGGAAAACGTGCGCGGCATTCGCGTCGTCAAATCGTTCGTGCGTGAGGACGAGGAACGGCGCAAGTTCAATGTGATTTCAGAGTTCATCTACAAGCATTTTGTGATTGCCGAGAAAATATTTGCACTGAACGGCTCGATGTTTCAGTTCATGGCGTATGGGGCTGTGACGCTGGTTGCGGTGTTGGCAGCCCACATGATTGTGTTCGGGCAGCTGGGGGTCGGGTCGCTGTCAGCGGTGCTGACCTACATGATGCTGATTTTGTTCGCCGTGTTGCTGCTGTCGTCCACCTTGCTGACCATCGTGATGGCCATCACGTCGGCGCGGCGTGTGATCGAGGTCTTGGATGCACAGACGGTGGCGCAGCTGCCGGCCGACGCGGCGTGCGATGTCGCCGACGGCAGCATCGAGTTTCGCGGCGTCGATTTCCGCTACAGCGCGGACAGTCGCAGCAAAGCACTGGATGACATCAACCTGCGCATCGAATCGGGACAAAACATCGGGATTATCGGCGACACCGGCAGCAGCAAATCTACGCTGGTCCAGCTGATTCCGCGCCTGTATGACGCGACGGCGGGTACCGTGCTGGTGGGCGGGCGTGACGTGCGCGACTATGATCCGGCCACACTGCGTGACCGGGTGGCGATCGTCCTGCAGAAAAATGTGTTGTTTTCCGGAACCATTCTGGAAAACCTGCGCTGGGGCAAAGAGGACGCCACTTTGGAAGAGTGCGTGCGCGCGGCGCGTCTGGCGCAGATCGATGACTTCATCAGCGAACTGCCCGACGGCTATGACAGCCGGGTCGAGCAAGGGGGCAGTAACTTCTCCGGAGGACAGCGCCAGCGCCTGTGCATTGCGCGCGCGCTGTTGAAGGATCCGCGGATACTGATTTTGGATGACAGCACCAGTGCGGTCGATACCGCGACCGAGGCGGCGTTGCTGCGCGCGTTCGCGCAGACCTTGCCCGATGTGACCAAACTGATCATCGCGCAACGCATCAGCTCGATTCAGGGAGCGGATGCGATTATCGTCATGCACGCCGGGTGCATTGCCGGGTTCGGCACGCACCGGGAACTGTACGAGACAAACGAGGTCTACCGGCAGGTCTATGACACCCAAACGCGCAAGGCGGGGGTGTAGGGACGATGGCGGCAAGCGACGTGAAACAGACCGGCGGACAGGGCGCGCAGGGCGCGCGGGATGAACAGGCCACACAGGCCACACAGGCCACGCAGCAGGCTGCGGGCGGGACCCAATCGGGCGGCGGGCACCTGCGGCAGCTGCGCATTTTTGCGCGATTGATACGCAAACTGGTGGCCCCGCGCAAGGCGCGTTTTGCGTTCACGGTGTGCTGCATTCTGTTTTCGACCTTGGTGATCGTCGTCCAAATCCTGTACACGCGCGTGCTGGTCGACCGCTTCATCATGCCGATGCTGTCTTCGGGCAGCCGGGATTTCAGCACCCTGTATCGCTTGACGCTGTGGTATTGCGGGCTGCTGGTTATCGGTTTTCTGGCGAACCTGGGATATACGCGCATGATGGCCGTCATCGGCCAGGAATTCCAGCGCGACATCCGTGAGGAGATGTTCGACCACCTGCAGACCCTGCCCTTGTCCTATTTTGACCGTCATTCCTTCGGCGAGGTCATGAGTCACTACACCAACGACACCGATACGCTGCGTCAACTGATCAGCTCCGCCATACCGGCGATGGTTCAGTCGGGTCTGGTGATGATATGCGCGGTCACCGGTATGTTGTTGGTGAACGCTTGGCTGGCGTGCGTGGTCATCGCCGTGGTGGTGTTCGAGTTTTTCCTGATGCGCTGGTTGATCGGGCGCAGCGTCCGTTACTTCAAGCGTCAACAGTCCGCCATCGCACGCATGAACGGCTACGTCGAAGAAATGCTCAGCGGGCTCAAAGTCGTCAAGGTATTCAATCACGAGGCCGATGCCCTGCACGATTTCGGCGACGTAAACGACGAGTTCGCCGGCGCCTGGAACAAAGCCAACAGCAACGCGAACGTGGCGCAACCCATCACGGCCGATTTCGGCCACCTGTTGTATGTGCTGGTGGTGTTGGTGGGCGCACTGTTGATGTTTGGCGGAGTGGGCGGGGTCACCGTCGGTATCATCACGTCGTTCATTCAGTTCGTGCGCCTGATGACGAATAACATCAACACCTTCACCGTGCAGACGAACTTTGTGATTGCCGCCATGGCGGGCAGCGAGCGCATCTTTGCGCACCTGGATGAGGTCTCAGAGGCGGACGCGGGCACAATTCGCCTGGTTGACGCCGAATGTGACGCTGACGGTACCTGGCACCGCGCGGATACGCACACGGGGCGTTGGGCGTGGCAGGACGGTGAGGCGCTGATTCCGCTGCAGGGGCGCATCCGCTTACAAGACGTCGATTTCGCCTACAACCGGGATCGCTGCATCCTGCATCAGGTGTGCATCACGGCCGAACCCGGGCAAAAAGTCGCCATCATCGGTGCGACCGGTTCGGGCAAAACCACCATCACGAACCTGATTAACCGATTCTACGACATTCAGGCAGGTCAGATCACCTATGACGGCATCGACATCGCGCGCATCCGCAAGCCCGATCTGCGGCGCAGCCTGGGCGTGGTGTTGCAGGACACGTCGCTGTTTACCGGAACCGTGTATGACAACATCCGCTATGGACGTCTGGATGCCACTGACGAGGAAGTCGAGGCCGCAGCCCGCTTGGTCAAGGCCGATGCTTTCATCAGTTCGATGGCACAAGGCTATGACACTGAGATCTCGGGTGACAACGACCTGTCACAGGGACAGCGCCAGCTGATTTGCATTGCGCGTGCTGCGCTGACCGATCCTCCGGTCATGGTTTTGGACGAGGCGACCAGCAGCATCGACACGCGGACCGAGGCGCTGGTTCAAGAGGGGATGGATGCCCTGATGCGGGGCCGTACGGTTTTTGTCGTCGCACACCGCCTGTCAACCATCGTGAACAGTGACATCATTTTGGTCATGGATAAAGGGCGCATCATCGAACGCGGCAGCCACGACGAACTGATGGCATCAGAAGGCCGCTATTGGCAGCTCTACACCGGCAAATACGACATCACCTGATAATCGCAACAGCAGCACATCGGCAGCAGGGGGAAATGCTCAGGTTGATAATGGTTAAGGGAAGGAATCTGGAGCCAGCTGCCGGACTTGAACCGGCGACCTACGCATTACGAGTGCGTTGCTCTACCAACTGAGCTAAGCTGGCTCGCGAAAAACAAGCCGAAAAAGTATACCATATTCCGCTCACGGGTTGTCTCTGCCCGTTTACCGATTACCGTTGCCGGAACACGCGCCCCCTAAGGTAGTCTTGAAACCTATGCGCGACCAAATCATCATAGCCGCCTTTCTGATCCTGGGCGCCGCCTTTGCTCTGTTTGGGCTGTCGATGTCGTGGCTGCTGTCACCGACGCGACCGACCCACGGCAAAGGCATCACCTACGAATCGGGCGTCGACCCCATCGGCTTGCCGTGGATCCGATTCCGCCCGGGATACTTCATCTATGCGATTCTGTACGTGGTATTCGACATCGAAACGGTGTTTCTGTATCCCTGGGCGGTCAGCCTGGGTGCGCAGGGCACCGGCTGGTTCATCCTGATCGAGATGGTCCTGTTCGTGGTCATCTTGCTGGGCGGGCTGTTCTACGCGTGGAAAGAGGGCTCGCTGAAATGGCACTAGACCGCATCTTCGGCGAACACTCGATGGTCTTCATCCGCAGCGAGCAGCTGTTTGACTGGGCACGCGCCCGCAGCCTGTGGTACCAGAGCTTCGGTATCGCCTGCTGCAGCATCGAGGGCCTGATCAGCGCATCCGGCCCGCGTTTCGATTTCGACCGCCACGGCGTGTTTTTCCGCGGTGTGCCGCGCCAGTCCGACGTCATGATTGTCGCCGGCACCGTCAACCGCAAAATGGCGCCGGTCGTCCGCCGCCTGTATGAACAGATGCCCGAGCCGCGCTACGTCGTCAGCATGGGCGCCTGCGCGAACACGGGTGGCCCCTTCCGCGAATACCCCAACGTCCTGCTGGGCGTGAACGAAGTCATCCCCGTCGACATTTACGTTCCCGGCTGCCCCCCGCGTCCCGAATCGGTTCAGTACGCGTTCTTGCAGCTGCGCGAAAAGATTTATGCCCAGACCGACGCACGGCTCGAGGCCCGCCGGCGTGCTCGCGCGGGTCTACCTCCGATTGATACGGCTGACAATGCGGGGGAGTGCGTCCCGACGTCACCGTCTGACGCGACCTCCGTCGCACCGGTCGCCGATGCGGGCTCTGCCGATGCTGCCGACGCACAGGCCAACTCACGGGATGCCGCCGCATGATGATTCGCACCGACCATACACTGCTACAGACCGCGTTGGATGCCGCAGGCGTCTCTGCGGCCGAAATCACCGATCACCCGCAGCTGGGAACGCTGGTCGTCTTGGCCGATTCGGGCATGACGCCGACTGCGCTGGCCGCACTCAAAGCCGCCGGCTTCGAGCAGCTGATCGACACCTTCGGTGCCGACATCGACGGGCAGGTCCAGGCGACCTATCGTCTGCGCAGCCTGTCGCTGAACGTGGACGTAACGCTACGTACACAGTTGGATTACGGCGCGACGCTGCGCTCGGTCACGGACAGTTACGCGTCCGCCCTGTTGGCGGAACGCGAGCTCTGCGAGATGTTCGGTCTGACTTTGACCGGGCACCCCAATCCGAAACGACTGTTGACCATCGATGGCGCTCCGCCGTTTTTGCGTAAAGAGGTAGGTTTGCGGACGAAAGAGGAACTGTGGCAGAACAGCTGACACAGGATACGACACCGGACACGTCACTGGACATCCTGCGGGACCTGACCGCCGACTCCACAGTCGAGGTCGTCTCTGCCGAAGAGCTCGCAGCCGGTTACGAGAACGCCGGTTGGTTGACACCGGACGGCACGCCACCTGCAGGTATCACCGTTCCGCGCAACATCCGGCGCATCGCAGACGACCCACATCAGCTGACGACCGATCACTATTTGCTGAATATGGGACCCCAGCACCCCTCCACACACGGTGTTTTGCGCGTGGTGCTCGAACTGGACGGCGAGCGCATCATGTCGAGCGAGGCCCACGTGGGTCAGTTGCATCGTGGCATCGAGAAACTGGCAGAGACACGCCGTTACGGTCAGCTGGGCAGCCTGTTTGACCGTGCCGACTATGTCAGCGGCATTCATACCGAGCTCGCCTTGGCATTGGCAACCGAAGAGCTCGCCGAAATCGAGGTTCCCGCACGTGCGCAATGGCTGCGCGTGCTGATGGGGGAGATCAACCGTTGTGCCAGCCACTATCTGTGGATGGGTCCGACCGGACTGGACAGCGGCGCGATGGGCATCTTCCTCTTTATGATGTATGACCGTGAAAAATGGTTGGATATTCTGGAGGAAGTCACCGGCCAGCGCATGATGTTCAACTACGTGCGTCCCGGTGGGGTCATCGCCGACATCACCCCGCGCGCGGTGCAGTTGATCGACGAGTACTTGGCAGAGGCCGATGCGCGTCTGGATGAGCACTGGGACAACCTGTATGAATCCGAGATCTTCCAGCAACGTACACAGGGCATCGGGGTCGTCACCAAACAGGATGCGTTGGATTTCGGCGCGAGCGGCTTTATTCTGCGTGCCTCCGGCGTTGACTGGGATCTGCGACGCGACCGCCCCTACAGTGCGTACGACCGGTTTGAATTCGACGTCATGACGCGTGACGAGGGCGATATTTACGCCCGCATGGTATGCCGTCTGGACGAGGTACGCCAATCGCATCGCATTATCCGTCAGTGTTTGGCGGGCCTGCCCGAAGGCGACTACATGGCAAAGCTGCCCAAGGTCCTGCGGGTGCCCGCCGGCGAGGCATGCGGCATTGTCGAGGGTCCGCGCGGCGAGCTTGCGGTACACATCTATGCGGACGGCAGCGACAAACCGCTGCGTGCACATATCCGCCCACCCACCCAGTATGCGCTGAACATTGCGGACACGGTGCTGCCCGGTCAACTGTTGGCGGATGCCATCGTCAGCTTGGGATCGTTTGACTTTTGCTTTGGCGAGGTGGACCGCTGATGGCGATGTGGCTGAAAGCGCTGTTGTTTGCCCTGGTCGGTATCGTGGTGATGCTGGTCAACGGTGCCTTTATCATCTATATGCTGCGTAAGGTTCTGGGTCATGCCCACCTGCGCCTGGGGCCGACCGAATTGGGTCCTGCGGGCTTGGCACAACTGATCCCCGATATCCTGAAACTGCTGACCAAAGAGGATCGGCACCCCAACCAAACGGACAAGTGGTTGTATTGCCTGGCGCCGATTATCGTGTTTGTGCCCTCGCTTACGGCATTCGCCTTTATCCCCTATGGGGAAAAGCTGGTCGCGGCAAACCCGAATCTGGGGCTGCTGATGATGATTGCCTTTCTGTCGGTGGTGCCGATCGGCATATTTGCCGCCGGTTGGGCCAGCCGCAATAAATACGCCCTGATCGGGGCGATGCGCTCGGTGGGCGGCGCAATCAGTTACGAGATCCCGCTGCTCTTGGCGGCTTTGGCACCCGTGATGCTGTCGGGCAGCGCGAATCTGTCGGACATCGTACACGCTCAGGCGGGCGGTATTTGGTATATCCTGCCCTGTTTGCCCAGTGCGGTGATTTTTTTCCTGTGCGCGCAGATGGAGACGAACCAGACGCCCTTTGATATGGCGGAGGCCGAAGGCGAGCTGGTGGCAGGTTTCAGTACGGAGTATTCCGCGATGCGGTTCGGCTTTATGTATCTGTCCGAGTTCGCCGGAAACTTCACGATGGCGGCGTTGATTGCTACCCTGTTCTTGGGTGGCTGGACGCTGCCGGGCGTGGATCCGGCGACAATGGGCGTGTTCGGACCGGTCGTGCTGGTGTTGAAGACGTATCTGGTCATTTTCTGCTTCATGATGGTACGCGGAAACTTCAGCCGCTATCGCGTCGATCAGTATGCGGCGCTGGGCTGGAAGAAATTGATTCCGATTACCCTGGGCTGGACTTTGCTGTTGGCGGTCATCCTGAAAGTCCTGCAGATGGTGGGTCTGTGGGGGGGGTGGAGCTGATGCCGATGCGCGGTTTGCCCACAGGTATTTTCAAGTCGCTGCGGATTGCGTTCAAGAACCTGTTCCGCCCGAACATGGTGATTCAGTACCCCAAGCAGCGGGCGATCATCCCCGAGCGCGCGCGCTGGGCGGTCGAGATTAAACCGGCACAGGATGGCAGCCATCGCTGCCAAGCCTGCCGCATTTGCGAGGGGGCCTGTCCGCATCATTGCATCAAGCTCGATATCACGACTGCGGAGGATCGCAGCAAGCACATCGACCACTGGTGGTTTGACCGGGGCAGCTGCATGATGTGCGGACTGTGTGTTGAGGCCTGTCCCTTTGACGCGATTCGTATGGGCCATGATTACGAGCTTGCACATGCGGACCCGGCGCTGTTGGTGTTGGATTTGCTGCCGGACACGCCGGCTTACGTGCGTCCGAAGCCGGCACGCCCCGTCGACCCGAATGCGGGTGATACCGATGCTTAATGCGATTGCTTTCGGCGTGTTGGGATTTGCGCTGTTGTTGGGCGCGGTGAATGCCGTGACTGCCGGCAACGTGGTGCACGCGGCGTTTTGGTTGCTGGAATGTGCCTGTGCATCCGCCGGTTTCATCTGGTTTTTAGGGGCGGAGTATATCGCGATTATTCAGCTGCTGGTGTATGCGGGGGCAGTGGGTATTCTGGTGATATTCACGGTCATGGTGACACATCGCAGCTACGAGGACGCCGAGCGTCAGGTTCGGGTGGCGTGGTTGCCGCTGGTGTTTGCGGCCGCGCTGTTCGGGCTGTTGGCCTATGGGATTTTGACGAATCAGACGCTGGCGTCGATGACATCGGCTGCCGACAGTTTGACGATAGCCGAATTCGGGCGGCAGATGTTCAGCCCGGACGGCTGGACCTTGGCGTTCGAGATTGCTTCCTTGGTGTTGACGGTGGGCTTGATTGCCGCCGTTTGGTGGACACGTGACACCGACACCGACGCAGACGGCTCAACGCCTGCAGACACGCAAGGCGGTGATGCATGATGCCGACGGTCGGTTTGACGGCGGTGGTGTTGCTGGCGGCGGCCCTGTTTGCGATTGGGCTGTACGGCGCGATATCGAATGACAGCGCCATCGGCATTTTGATTTCTCTCGAGATTATGGCTATCTCGATCACGGTGAACCTGATGGGTTTTGCACGATTCTCATCGGTCGCACAGGCGAACGCTTGGTTTTTCAGCGTGTTTTTGATGGTTATCACCGCGGCCGAGATCGGTATCGGTTTGGCGTTGGTGGTGGCGGTCTATCGCCGTGCGCGCACCAGCGAGGTCGACGATTTGAGCGAGTTGAAGGGATAAGCGGTGGAACACGTCGCCCAAAACCTGAACCTGTGGTGGGTGCTGTTGGTGCCCCTGTTGCCGGCGGCGGCCTTTGTGGTTTTGCTGCCGATGTCGCGCCGTGTGCGCAATGCCTGCCGCTTTGTACCCATTGCCGCGATGGTGGTGGCATTGGGTCTCTCGATAGCGGCGGCGGTGCAGGTGTATCCCGGCAGCCACATCGGCGAGCCCTTCTGGCAGGTCGCTTGGCAACTTGCCACGCTGGGGGGGCATGCGGTCACCATCAGCTTTGCGGTTGACAGCTTGGCGGTGCTGATGCTGGTGATGGTCTGTATCGTCGGTATCTGTGTGCAGATCTTTTCGCTGTTCTATATGAAGGACGACGACCGGCGCGGATGGTTCTTTTGTGTGATGGCGCTGTTTTTGGCCGCCATGCTGGGCTTTGTCCTGTCGGGCAGCCTGTTGGTGGAATTCGCGCTCTGGGAAATCATGGGTGTTTGCAGCTACCTGTTGATCGGGTTTTGGTATCGCGACGAGGCTCCGCGCAAAGCATCGCAAAAGGCGTTTTTGGTCACCCGTACCGGCGACGTCGGCTTTTTCGTGGCACTGGCAGCCATTTATGCCGCCTGTGGCAGCTTTGAATTCGAGCATATTTTTGCGACGGTGGCGAACTGGTCGCCTGCGCTCTTGATGGTTTCCAGTATCGGTCTGATATGGGCCGCCATCGGTAAGTCGGCACAGATTCCGCTGTCTGCGTGGTTGCCCGATGCGATGGCCGGACCCACCCCCGGTAGCGCCCTGATTCACGCGGCTACGATGGTGGTGGCAGGCGTCTTTATGCTGACGCGGATGCTGCCCGTGCTGACGCTGAATCCGCTGGCCATGCAGATTATTCTGGTGGTCGGAATCATCACTGCCCTCTACGGAGCAATACTCGCCTGTTTCCAGACGGACCTGAAAAAGGTCCTGGCGTTTTCGACCATCAGCCAGTTGGGCTATATGGTGGCTGCCATCGGTGTGGGTTCAGCCACCGCTGCGGTCTTTCACCTGACGACACATGCGTTCTTTAAGGCGCTGCTGTTTCTGACCGCGGGTATCATCATCCATGCCACCCACACGCAGGACATGCGCCAGATGGGTGGGCTGGCCCGGCGTATGCCCATCACCACGGTTGTCTGGACCATCGGGGCATTTTCGCTTGCGGGCGTGTTGCCGCTCTCGGGCTTTTTCTCGAAAGACGAGATATTTACGGTGATCTGGCATTCGGGTCAGTATTGGGCGTTCGCCGGGGCTGCCGCAGTCGGCGTTTTGACCTCGCTCTATGTGGTCAAGACTTGGTTTACCGTGTTCTTTGGAAACAGCTGCAACGTGAATGCGCACGAGGGCACGGCGACCGAACTGGTTCCGGTGTCGATACTGGCGGCGCTGACGCTGGTCTGCGGTTTTCTGACCATCCCGCTGGCGCGATTCTTAGGGCACGAGGGCGAGTGGCCGTCACTGACCATGGCGGCGACCTCGACTGCGGTTATGCTGTGCGGAGCCGCCCTGGGTTACACCATCTATGCGCGCCAGCGTTCGACCGAGCGGCTCAAGCAGATTTTCAATGTCGTGGTGTCGGCTGCAGACGCCCGGTTCTATCTGGATTGGGTGTATGACACGTTCTTTATCCGGCCCTATTTTTGGCTGTCCGAGGCACTGTGGAAACTCGACGCCGTGATTATCGACGGCGCAGTCAACGGGGTCGCCTGGCTGTATCGCGGCTTGACGCGCCTGATCAACCTGTTGGATGCGCGCATTATCGACGGCGCGGTCAACGGGGCTGCGTGGCTGTATCGCGCGCTGACCCGCGGGGCACAGTGGTTTGACAGCACCGTCATCGACGGGATCGTCAACGGGTTGGGGACGCTCTCCCGCGCAATCGGCGCAGCCTTGCGTCGCGTGCAAACGGGACATTTACAAAGGTATCAACGCCTGATCGTGGGCGCCGCAGTAGTAATAGTTGCCGTACTGGTTTTGGTTTTGAGGTTCCTGTAAACGGAACGTGATGGAAAGGACTCGACTGTGTTGTTGACCATCATCATAGCACTGCCCTTGCTGGGAGTATTGATTTCCGCGCTGTTGCCGCACCGTGCCGAGTCGGGCGCAAAGTGGGTCGCTCTGCTGGTGACGGGGGCGGATTTTGTGCTCGCGGCATGGCAGCTGGTCCAGCGGGGGATTACGGGAACGACGGGCATGCAGCTCGAGACCAGCCTGTCGTGGATTCCGCAATTGTCGGTGCATTACCACATCGGTGTCGACGGCCTGTCGCTGCCACTGTTGGTGTTGTCCACCCTGCTGTGTTTTTTGGCGGTGCTGGCGTCCTGGAAAATCACGGTCAAGCCGCGCTTTTATTTCGCGATGCTCTGCCTGCTGTCGCTGGGTCTGAACGGCGTGTTCACCGCGCTCGATCTGGTGCTGTTCTATGTGTTCTGGGAGGTCGTGCTGGTTCCGATGTACTTCCTCATCTCGCAATGGGGCGGCGAGCGGCGCCAGTATGCCTCGATCAAGTTCTTCCTGTATACCTTCTTTGGGTCGGTGTTCATGCTGGTTGCGATTGTGGCACTGTATCTGTACACCGGGTCCTTTGATTTGACGCAGCTGCGCGATTTGATCGCACAGACGGCGGCGCTGAAAGGTGCCGGTATCGGCAGCATCCAGTGGTGGCTGTTCGGGGCGTTTTTCCTGGGCTTTGCGGTCAAGGTGCCCATCTGGCCGCTGCACACCTGGTTGCCCGACGCCCACGTCGAGGCTCCGACAGCCGGATCGGTTCTATTGGCAGGTATCATGCTGAAAATGGGCACCTATGGCTTCCTGCGAATTTCGGTGCCGCTGCTGCCACAGGGATTCAGCGGCTGGCAGCTGATCTTGGGAATACTTGCGGTCATCAGCATCGTGTACGGCGCGGTGGTCGCATTTGCGCAAAAAGACGTCAAGAAACTGGTCGCCTATTCCTCGGTCAGTCACATGGGCTTTGCGATGCTGGGAATCGCCGCCGGGACCGCCGAAGGGTTCAACGCCGCGATGGCGGTGAACATCAGCCACGGGCTTTGCACCGGCATGTTGTTCCTGTTGGTGGGTATGGTGTATGAACGTACCCACACACGCCAGATCAAAGATCTGTCGGGCATTGCGGCACAGATGCCGGTGTATGCGGGGATATTCTGTTTCGCCTCGTTTGCCAGCATGGGGCTGCCCCTGTTGTCCGGGTTCGTCGGGGAGTTCCTGACGATGGTCGGTAGCTGGAAAAGCCCGGCACTGCCCGGCATCATCACCGTCATCGCCGGTTTGGGCATTCTGTGCGGTGGGGCGTATATGCTGTGGTTGATGCAGCGGATGATTTTCGGTAACCCGACACCGGCAGTCGAGGGACAGCCGGATATCACCCTGCGCGAGATTCTCTGTGTCGTGCCGCTGGCGGCACTGGTGCTGGTGATTGGCCTTTCCTGGAATACGCTGTTGCAGTTCACCGACCCGTTTGCAGCGGCACTGGTGAAGATCCTGGGAGCATAGGAGTACTGTGAGTACCATTGCAACCATAACGACGTCGTTCCTGCCGCCGTTTAACGGCTATGCGGTGCTGGTCGCACCTGCGCTGTTGATACTGGTCGCGTTTTTCAGCCTGTTTGCCGACAAGCTGCACGTGCCCGATCGTGCCGCCGCGGTGGTGGCGGCCGTGGTCGCCGCCGTCGGTGCCTGCTGGATGGCGCTGGGGGCAGACAACGTCATACTGTTCGGCTATCAGCTGGTTTATACGGGGGATGCCCGCTTTGCGGCAACCGCAATACTGGTGCTGGCCTGCGCCTGGTTTGTCTGGACGGCGGCTGCCGGCACCGGGCGCACGCGCGAGGCCACCGCGCTGGCGGCGCTCTCGGTTTCGGGGGCGGTGCTTGCGGTTGCGGCCTTGGATCTGATCGTTATGCTGCTGGCTTTGGAGTTGACCTCGATGCCGGCTTATGTGTTGATCGGGTATCGTCGCTACCGTATTCAGGGGCTGGAAGGCGCCTTGAAATATTTCCTGTTGTCGGTGCTGACTTCGCTCTTTATGATCTATGGTGCCAGTATGCTGTTCGGGCTGGCGGGTTCCACCCACTTTGCCGAACTCCGGGCTTTGACGCAAAGCCCGCTGTCACTGCTGGCGTTCGTGCTGCTGATTATCGGCTTGTTCGCGAAACTGTCCGCCGCCCCGTTTCACTGGTGGGCCCCTGATGCCTATGCGGGATCCGAGCCCTGGACGGTCAGTTTTGCCGCGACTGTGCCGAAGTTCGCCGGCATTTTGGTCATCGTACGTTTGATCCAGTTGGTCTCGACCGGGTTTTCGTTGGCGCAGTCGCTGCTGCTGATCGGTGCGGTCGCATCCATGGTGGTGGGAACCTTTGCCGCGTTGACACAAAGCGACACCCGACGCCTGCTGGCGTATTCGGGCGTCGTGAATGTGGGGTATATTTTGCTCGTCGTGGCGGCCAGTGCCGGTCCCGATGGGGCAACCTATTCGACAATAGCCTTGGTGTCATCGGTGGTCTATGCGCTGGCCTATACGGCGGCGACCATGGGTGTGTTGTTGGTGGCATCCGGCGAGGGCGGCAGACTCAGCGACCTGGCGGGTTTGTCCAAGCGGCGCCCGGCTGCGGCTTGGTGTCTGGCCCTGTTCGTGTTGTCGCTGATAGGGGTGCCGCCGCTGGCGGGATTCTTTGGAAAGCTTGAGCTGTTCATGACCGCATGGGCGGCGGGTCAGCAGGTCTTTGTGGTCATTGCCACTGTGGTCACCGTGGTCAGTGCGTTCTATTACATGCGCCTGATCAAGGCCGCTTTCTTTGATGAGCCGGAACGGCAGGTCGCAGCTTCTGAGGATTCGGCAGAGGACACGGCAGATGTCGCGCCGGATGTTGCGGCAGACTCCGCCGCACCGGAGACGCCAACCCCCGCGCCCACCTCACGCGTCGGCGTCGGTGTGGCTTTGGGTATATTGCTCGCGGTCACGTTGCTGTTGGGGGTCTTGTCCGGCCCCATCATTACCTGGCTTACCTGAGCGCTCGGCTGATGCCACATCTCTGCGTCGTTCATCGGTGCAGATTCACCGAGACGCCAGAAAGCTCAAGCCACCCTGAGCGGATTCGCGTGAATTCTGTAATCCGTCCAATCCGACGCCGGTTCGGGACGCACTCCCCCTGATTGTCACCCCGGTGGTTTGCTATCATAGGAAACCACGGGGGTAAAGGTCCCTTAAACGGGTTAATGACGGGCTACAAGGCGTGAGAGCAGGTTACACAAAAAAGGGGGGGTATTGATATGGGTTTTCATCTGGTGAGCGACAGCTCGAGCAATCTGCCGAAAGAGGTGATCGACGAATTCGGCATCACGATTATCCCGACGCCGTATTATCGCGAGGGGGAGGACGCCGAGTTTCGAAGCGACCTGGTTAATCAGACGGTGGACATGAAGGAATTTTTCGAGGGTATGGAGCGCGGCGAGGTGTTCAAGACTTCGCTGATCACCTATGCGGTCTGCGAGGAATACCTGGGGCCGCTGTTGCGCGATACGGATGAGGACATTTTGTACATCGTGTTTTCCAGCGGGCTGACCGGGACCTATGAGGTCGTGCGCGGCTATTTCCGTGAACAGGCAGACCGCTATCCGGGGCGCAAGCTGATTGCGATTGACTCGCTGGCCGCCAGTCTGGGGATGGGGCTGATAGTGTATAAAGCCGCGTGCCTGCAGCGTGACGGAGCGGATATCGACGAGGTTGCGACGTGGGTGCGCGAGCACGTGCTGGAAAGTTGCCACTGGTTTACGGTGAGTGACCTGAAATACCTGCGGCGTGGCGGGCGCATCAGCGGCGCGTCGGCCGCGGTGGGAACCATGCTGGACATCAAGCCGGTTATGCATGTCAACAACGAGGGCAAGCTGGAACCGGTCGAAAAGGTACGCGGACGGCGCAAGAGCATCAATGCACTGGTCGACCACATGGCGGCGACCGCGTTTGAGCCGGTGGCCGACCAGGACGTGTTCATCGTGCACGGGAATTGCCCGGATGACGCCGAATACCTGCGCGCACAGGTCGAGGAACGTATGGGTGTCACGAAGTTTTTGATTAACTATCTGGATCCGGTGATTGGCGCGCACTCGGGACCGGGGACTTTGGCCTTGTTCTTTATGGGACATCCCCGGTAGGGTAACCGGGATGCTGCAAACGGCGCCACAGGATGACGATGTGGCGGTGTTGTTTTCCGGATTTGAGTACTCACGTAGGTCTACTACGCTCCGTGCTCAAATCCGAAAAACGCCTACCCACATCGCCCCCTGAGGCGCCGATCCTGAGGTGCCGCCCAAAAAAAGAAACACCTGAGAGGAGATTTTGCTTGACTACCGAAACATTTCGAATCCCCGCCGACGTCGAGCCGCTGGACCTGCTGGGCATGCGCGACAACCACCTGCGGATGATTGATGCCGCATTCGAGGCTGATGTCAGCGCCCGCGGAAACGAGATCACCGTCGAATCCGACGACGAATCCCAGGTGGGCGTGGTGACCGGTCTGTTGGCCGATCTGGTCGCACTGGCCAGGCGTGGCGAACAGCTGACCGACGCGGTGGTCGAACAGTCCATCGAGGCCATCCGCCACGGCGAAATGCGCCCCGCACAGCTGCATTCCGAGGTGATCACCACCTATCGCGGCAAAGCGGTCCGCCCCAAAACCGCAGGTCAGAAACGCTACATCGACACGGTGCGTTCGCACACCATCACATTCGGCATCGGACCTGCCGGCACGGGCAAAACCTACCTGGCTATGGCACTGGCAGTCGAAGCCCTGAAACGCAAAGAGGTCAGCCGCCTGATTCTGACCCGACCCGCTGTCGAGGCCGGCGAAAACCTGGGATTTCTGCCCGGCACGCTGACCGAAAAGGTCGACCCCTACCTGCGCCCGCTGTACGACGCGCTGCTGGACATGATGGACCCGGAAAAATCGGCGGCACTGGTCGAAAAAGGCGTGATCGAAATCGCGCCGCTGGCATTCATGCGCGGGCGCACGCTGAACGACAGCTTCGTCATCCTGGACGAGGCGCAAAACACCACCACCGCCCAAATGAAAATGTTCCTGACGCGCCTGGGCTTTAACGGGCGCATGGTGGTGACCGGCGACGCCACCCAGGTCGACCTGCCGCGCGGACGCAGCGGACTGGTGGGCATCGAGGACATCCTGGGCAACGTCAAAGACGTCGGATTCAGCTACCTGACAGGCAAAGACGTCGTACGCCACCGGCTGGTCCAGCGCATCGTCGAGGCCTACCGGGTGCACGAGGCCGGAGCCGAGCAGCTGGAACTGCCCATGAACCGCCCATGATAGTCCAGGTCAACAACGAATGTCCGGGTTTCACGGCGGGGGAGCGGGATGTCTGCACCGTGTTTGCCATCGCCGGGGCCGACCCCTTGACCGAAACCGCGACGCTGCACCCGACTGATGACACCACCGTGTCGGTGACCTTTGTTGATGACGAGCAAATGCGCGCCCTGAATGCCGAATACCGCGGGATTGATGCCACGACCGACGTGCTGTCCTTCCCGCTGGATGACACCGAATTGCTGGGTGACATCGTGGTGTCCCCGGCCCAGACCGACGACATACCGCTGATGCTGGTGCATGGCTACCTGCATCTGTGCGGCTATGATCACGAAACCGACGACCAGGCAGCCGAAATGGACGCCGTGACCGACCGCATATTGAAACAATGGCGCAGCAGCACCAATCACTGACGGCATCGTTTGCGGCGGCCATCCGGGGGCTGGTGACGACCGTTCGCACCCAGCGCAACTTTCGCATCGAGCTGGCGATCGCCGCGCTTGCGCTGATTCTGGCGGCGGTCCTTGAGCTCTCGCGCATCGAGTGGCTGGTGCTGGTGCTGACCATCGCGCTGGTGCTGGCGTGCGAACTGCTGAACACCGCCCTGGAATCGACGGTCGACCTGGCCTGCCCCGACCTGCATCCGTTGGCAAAACGCGCGAAAGACGCCGCCGCCGCTGCCACACTGACCGCCGCCGCTCTCGCTTTGATTATCGGCGTCCTTATCTATATACCTCGAATCTTGAAAGTGCTGGGACTGACACCATGACCGACTTCATCGAACATTCCGGTTTCATCAGCTTGGTGGGCCGCCCGAACGCCGGCAAATCGACGCTCACCAACGCATTGGTGGGCGCCAAGGTCGCCATCACCAGCGACACGGCGCAAACGACCCGCCACCGCCTGCGTGCGGTGCTGAACACCCCCGACGCGCAGCTGATTTTCGTCGACACGCCCGGCCTGCACAAGGCCCACGATGCCTTGGGCGAAGAGGTCAACCGCAGCACCTTCAAAGCGCTGGAAGACACCGACGTGCTGGCACTGCTGATTGATGCCTCGCAACCGGTGGGATCCGGTGACAAATGGATCGCCGGCCTGTTGCAACAGATGGGACAACACGTCCCAACCATCCTGGTGCTGACCAAAACCGACCTGGTTGACAGCGAGGCGCTGGCACAACAGCGCGCTCTGGCAGCCCGTCTGGGGGATTTCACCCGCATCATCGAACTGTCCGCGAAAACCGGTCAGAACCTGACCGATTTCGTGGCGGCGGCAACCGCGCTGTTACCCGCCGGTCCCCGCTGGTTTCCCGCCGACATGCAAACCGACCAGCCCATCGAGGTCATGGTCGCCGAGTTCATCCGCGAAAAGGCGTTGCGCAGCACTTTTGACGAGGTTCCGCACGCCGTGGGCGTCGCCGTCGAGGAACTGACCCAGGACGCCGACCACAACCTGACCCGCATCCAGGCGGTGCTGTACGTGGAACGCGAAAGCCAAAAGGGCATCATCGTGGGCAAAGGGGGGGGGACCATCAAAGCCATCGGCAGCGCCGCGCGCCTCGACTTGGAACAGCTCTTCGGCACGCGCGTCTACCTGGACCTGCGGGTCAAGGTCCGCAAAAACTGGCGGCGCGACGCCGCACAAATCAGACGCTTCGGCTATGGTGAGGCCGGCTAGGGCGCACACCGCTATGCCCAGCTACCACGCACACGTCCTGGTCCTGAAAAAGACCAAACTCGGCGAAACCGACGTCATTTGCACTCTGCTCAGCGCTGACGGCTCGCAACTGCGCGCCGTGGCAAAGGGCGCGCGCAAACCGACCTCGAAAATGTGCGGGCTGACCGAGCCCTTCTGCGTGCTGGACGCACTGCTCTATACCGGGCGCAACTTGGACGTTATCCGCGACGCCACGCTGACGCACGCTAACGCGGCCCTGCGCAGCGACTACGACAAACTGCAGCCGGCCTGCGTCGTCCTGGATTTCTTGGCGCAATCGACCGAGGTGGGGGAGTACGTCCCGCGCCTTTTTGATTTGACGCTGGCCACCCTGGACGTGATGGCGTCGGCTCCGCCGGACCGTTGTCCACAGCTGATGGTGGCTTTTCTGCTGAAGGCCATGGCGATGCTGGGTTATTCGCCCCAATACGACATCTGCGCCAAACATCGCTGGCTGGGCCAGTTGTTTGTGTCGACCATGGCACAGGTGGCCGATTTCGACATCCCGCAGCGCACCCGTGATGTGCTGCCGCGGTATGTGACGCAGTTTGTCAGAAGGCATATGCCTGCGCGTATCCGCACCCTCGATGCGTACAGCTGATGGTGTATTTCGGTGTCGGGCGGCGGAACCATGCAAAACCGCGTAGGATAACTACGCTGGGTTTTGCAGAACCCTTGCCCTCCTAGAACTACACTCATCAGCTGTACGCATCGCTTGGTTGCAGGCTGACGGCACATTTCTTTGTCGTTCAGTGGTCAGACACAAAACCGCGTAGGAAAACTACGCTGGGTTTTGTGTCTGCCTTGAACTCCTCGAACTGTGCTCGCCAGCTGTACGCATCGCTTGGTTGCAGGCTGACGGCACATTTCTTTGTCGTTCAGCGGTCAGACACAAAACCGCGTACTTTCAGTGGCGTCATTGCGAGGGCGGCTTTTTTTGCCGCCCGCGGCAATCCACACGAGCAAAGCGGCTGTTTGAGCCGCTTTGCGAGTTTAATGCTATCGTGCGTGTTTTCCGCACGATACATTGTTCAGCGGTCGTGTTACGATATTCGCGCTGAATAATCGGAAAGGGGACGGGTATGCGTGCATTCGGAAGCGACAACTACAGCGGGGCGCACCCGGCGGTGCTGGCTGCACTGCAACAGGTAAACGCCGACCACGTCGTGGCATACGGCGACGACCCGTATACGGCATCGGCGGTCGAAACGCTGCAAAAACACCTGGGTTGCGACACGCACATCCGCTTTGCCTTCAACGGCACCGGCGCGAACATCACCGGTCTTTCAACCCTCCTGCGCCCTTGGGAAGCCGTCGTCTGTGCCGACACGGCGCATATCCACACCGACGAGGGCGGGGCCGCCGAACACATCGCCTCGATGAAACTGCTGACCATACCGACCGACGATGGAAAGCTCACTCCGGCGGCATTGGCACCCGTCTTGGACCACTACATCGGTTTCGAACACGCCCGTCAGCCGCGGGTGGTCTCGATCACGAACCTGACCGAGCTCGGCACCTTGTACATGCCCGCCGAAATCCGCGCGCTGGCCGACTACGTCCATTCCCGCGACCTGTATCTGCACTGTGACGGCGCACGCTTGGCGAATGCGGCTGCTGCTGCGGGGGTAACACTCGCAGACATATCCGGTAACGCCGGTATCGACGTCATGACGCTGGGCGGCACGAAAAACGCGATGCTCTTTGGCGAGGCCGTGGTATTTTTCGGTGCCGCCGCCGAAACGGCACGCGACATTTCGTTTTACGTCCGCAAAGAATCCGCACAGCTCGCCAGCAAAATGCGCTATCTGGCCGCCCAGTTCAGCGCGATGTATGCCGGCGACCTGTGGTTGGAATGTGCCGCGCACGCAAACGCCATGGCACACCGTCTGGCGACGGGACTGCGCGCGGCAGGGGCGGATTTCGCCTACAGTCCGGACGGCAACGAGGTCTTTGCGCTGCTGCCGCACGCCGTGGTGGCGCCGCTGCAGGAACGCTTCCATTTCTACACCTGGGAGGAACGCGCAGACGACATCGACGTGGTCCGCTGGGTCTGCAGCTGGGACACCACCGCAGACGAGGTCGACGAGCTGCTGGCAGCGATCGTCGCGGTCCTGTAGCGGCGGGGAAACGGGGTCGACATCATGCCCGGATTGGGAGTCATCGTAAACGTCGCCGCGGTTATCGTGGGCTCGGTCATCGGAACGCTGGCGGGCCGTGCCCTGCCCCAGCGTTTGCACAAAGGGGTGGTCCAGGCGATGGGCCTGGCAACACTCGCAATCGGTGCGGTCAACGCGGTCCCGGCGCTGACAAAGCTGAATGCGGCAGACGGCGCCATCGGCAGGTTTGCGCTGCTGATATTCGTCGGCAGCCTGATCATCGGCGCCTTTGTCGGCGAGGCCTTTTGCATCGAATGCCACCTGGAAAACTTCGGCGACTTCCTGAAACGCAAATTCGTGAAATCCGGCACCGGCGACACGTCAGCCGACGCCGCCGACGGGCGCGCCCTGGTCGAGGCCTTTATGACCGCGACCTTGATCTATTGCGTCGGTGCGATGACCGTCATCGGATCCATCCAGGACGGTTTGGGTAACCCGGGCATCCTCTACGTGAAAGCCCTGCTGGACGGCACCATCTCGCTGTTTCTGGCGTCCACGCTGGGCTACGGCATCGCGCTTTCCGCCATCCCGGTGCTGATTCTGCAGGGGGCGATAGCGCTCCTCGCCTTTTTTGCCGGAAACATCATTCCCGACATTGCAATTACCGCCATCGAAGCGGTCGGCGGGACCCTCATTATCGGCATCGGCGTCAATCTGGCGCTGGATACGAAACTCAGACTCGGGAATATGCTCCCCGCGGTGTTCATAGCCATGGCAGCGGTTTGGATTCTGGCATGACGGCACCTGCGCATTGTTTCTCTCGCTTCGTTTGTGTTCTGCCAAACAACACAGCCAAATCGGTCATCTGTGGCGTTGCATAACATAATGGCTACCTATTCATTCAAATTAGCTTACAACGGTGCGAACTATGCCGGTTTCGCCAAACAAGGCGGGGGAGTAACCACCGTCCAGGGCACGGTGGATGCGGCGTTGGCGGCGGCTCTCCGCCTCCCCGATGTCCCGACTGTGTGTGCGGGGCGCACCGACGCCGGGGTACACGCCGCAGGTCAGGTCGTGAGCTTTGAGGTGGGCAGTGAACTGACCGGCGACGACTTACGGACACTGATGCGCTCGTTGAACGCGCTGACCCCGCCGGATATCGCCATCCGCGACCTGCGGCGGGAACACGACGGCTTTTCGGCACGTTTCGACGCCCGGGCGCGCCACTATTGTTACCGAATCGCGTGCGGGGCCACTCCCCCTGTGTTTAGTGCGGCTTACGCCTGGCATGTGCCGCGGCAGCCGGACGTGCAGGCGATGCAACAGGCGGCACGGCACCTGGTGGGCGAGCACGATTTCCGCAGTTTTTGTGTGGCGACATCGGCGCGGATGCTGCAGGAGGACGGGCGCAGCACCTGTCGGCGCGTCGATAGCGTACAAGTGGCAGATGACGTACTGTTCGGCGAGCCGCTGCTGACGATAGATGTGACCGGAAACGCGTTTTTGCATTCGATGGTCCGCGTGATGGTGGGCACCTTGGTCGAGGTGGGTTTGGGTCGCATGCCCGCAGACGCCATTCCCGACGTTTTGGCGGCGGGGGATCGCCGGGCCGCCGGCCCCACCGCCCCTGCACACGGCCTGATGTTGGTGGACGTTACGTACTGATTCGGTCCTGATGCGGCTTGACAGCGTCGGCTGGGGCTGTCATACTGTATAGGCTGTAAGTGGGACGCGCGATGTCGCGCCCCCACCCTCCGGCCTCGCGGCGACTGCACGGATTCGTGTGGCACCGGGCGAGCGCTTGTGGGTCCGAAAAGAGATCACAGACGGATTTCTGTGCCTGCATAGCGGGCGCTCCGTCTGCCAGACCCCGTCGGATCCATGACCCCGGCGGGGTCTTTTCTGTGACGGTGTGGCACGGTGCCCGACCGCACAGGCGATACGAAGGAAGAGGTGACCGCCATAAGCAACGAGTATCGTGTCAACGATGAAATCAGGGCCAGAAGGTGCCGCTTGATCGGTTCCGACGGTCAGCAGATGGGGATATTCGATGTATCCGACGCGCTGCGCATCGCTGACGAGAAAGACTACGATTTGGTGGAGATTGCGCCGAACGCCGACCCCCCGGTCATGAAGATCATGGATTTCGGCAAGTTCAAGTACGAGCAGTCGATGAAGGCAAAGGCCGCCCGTAAGAACCAGGCGAAAATCGAAATCAAAGAGATGAAGTTCCGCCCCAAGGTCGACACGCACGACTACGAGACCAAAAAGAAGCACATCCTGCGCTTTTTGGACGCGGGCGCGAAAGTCAAGGTCACCATCATGTTCCGCGGTCGCGAGATGTCGCACCCCGAACAGGGCTTGAACATTTTGGTCAAGCTGGCAGAAGAGCTCGAAGAACTGGCGAGCATTGAAACGCAACCAAAGCTCGAGGGACGCAACATGCACATGCTGATTGCGCCGTTGAGCCCCGCGCAAAAGAAAAAGCTGCAGAAAGCGAAAGGAGAGACACATGCCAAAGATGAAGACACACAAGGGAGCGGCGAAGCGCTTCCGCGTGACGAAGACGGGCAAGATAGTCAGGGGTAAGGCTTTCAAAAGCCATATCCTGACCAAGAAATCACCCAAGCGCATCCGCGGGTTCCGTCACGACACCTTGGTGTCACCCGCTGATGAAAAGATGGTCAAGACCAAGCTGGGAATCGGATAGGAAAGGAGTGAAACCATGCCGCGTGTAAAACGAGCAGTCAATGCACATAAAAAGCGCCGCACCGTACTGACCCGCGCAAAGGGATACTATGGTGCGAAAAGCCGGAGTTACCGTGCCGCGAAAGAGCAGATGCAGCACTCCCTGCAGTACGCCTATCGCGACCGCCGCAACAAGAAGCGCGAGATTCGCCGTCTGTGGATTGCGCGCATCAACGCCGCCTGTCGCCTGAACGACATCAGCTACAGCCGTTTCATCAACGGGCTGAAAAAGGCCGGCGTCGATCTGGACCGCAAGGTTCTGAGCGAGCTCGCCATCACCGAGCCCGCGACCTTTGCCTCGCTGGTGGAGACCGCCAAAGGGGCGCTGGCAGCGTAACGGCTTTCGATATCGCATGTGACAACGGGCGGCTCTACAGCCGCCCGTTTTCTTTCTGCGTATCCTGAACAGGAAGGATTGGCCCAATAAAAAGCTTTGCAGCTTTTTTTGGATCAATCCTTACTTCAATCCCAAACAGGACGGATTGGCCCAATAAAAAGCTTTGCAGCTTTTTTTGGATCCAATCCTCTTCAACCCCTTGTGCCCGTTCCGGATGGATTGACCGAATAAAAAGCTTTACAGCTTTTTTCGGATCAATCCTCACCAACCGGGTCACGACATCCCACTCACCCGAAAATCCTGCGTGCTCTGTTACTATGGTCGAATAGCAACCGACAGGGAGGGACGTGTGCGTGTCATCGTTTGAAGCCATATTGCTGATAGGCGGGATGGTGTTGCTATCCAGCATCATCAGCCAGTTTATCCCCGATATTTCCGTACCCCTGATTCAGATCGCGCTGGGCGTGGGCTGTGCGCTGATTTTCGGCGACTTTGAGCTGTCGGTCACACCCGAAGCCTTTATGCTGATTTTCATCGCGCCGCTGCTGTTTAATGACGCACTGCGCAGCGACCGCGCGGCACTCTGGCGCCTGCGCGAGCCCATCGCCGGTATCGTCGTCGGTCTGGTGTTCCTGTCGACCATCATCACCGGATACGTCGCCCACGCGCTGTTGCCCGTGCTGTCGCTCGCGGGTTGTTTTGCGCTGGCGGCTTCGCTCGGTCCCACCGATGCGGTCTCGGTCGCATCGATGGCGCGTCGCACCTCCATCCCGCGCGACGAGGAACTGGTGCTCCAAGGCGAATCGCTGTTTAACGACGCCAGCGGTATCATTGCCTTCACCTTTGCCGTGACGGCGCTTTCCACCGGGGCTTTCAACCTTCTGAATGCAGCAGGCAGCTTCCTGTTGGTGTTTGCGGGCGGCCTGGCGGTGGGCGTGATCTTGGCGCTGCTGCGCGCGCTGTTCATTCGCTGGGTGCGCGCCACCGGTATTGAAAACACGACTTTTCACGTGCTGATAGAGCTCATCACGCCGTTCTTGATTTTCATCATCGCAGAAAGCCTTGCGGTCAGCGGGGTCATAGCCGTGGTCTGTGCCGCGCTGATTCAAAACGACAGCGCCACCCAGGTCACACCGTCCGCCGCGCGCCTAAACCTGGTTTCGACCAGCGTGTGGTCGGTGCTGGTCTATACGCTGAACGGCACCGTGTTTCTGATCATGGGCATGCGCCTGCCGGGCGTGGTCAAGCAACTGTGGCTGGATGCGAACCACCACTTTGACCCGAAACTGATTCTGTATATATTTGTCATCACCGCTGTCATCATGCTGGTACGCCTGATTTGGACAACCGGCATGGTCTATGTCCGCCACCGCAAAGACGGCGCCTTCATCGGCAACAAAGCGACCGCCGCCCGCGAAAAGCTGCGTTACATCCTGCGCAGCGCCACCATCATGACCGTTGCCGGTGTGCGCGGCACGGTGACGCTCTCGACGATATTCATGCTGCCGATTTACTTGGCGGACGGCAGCGAGTTTCACAACCGTGCGCTGCTGGTGTTTTTGGCATCGGGCGTGATACTGCTGACGATGATCATCGCGAACTTTGTGTTGCCGCTGCTCGCACCGCACCAGACCGACCATTTGGACGAGGACGAGGCGACGCAGTTCATCGACATCTTGCGCCAGGTCCTGCTGAAACTGAACGACCAGGTGACGCCTGAAAACGCCCGCGCAACCGAGGAGGTCGTGCGCGCCTACAACGCGCGTATCGACTACATCAAGACCCACCACGCGATTGATGACGCCGGCCGCGACCGGCTGCGCCTGATGATTCTGGATTGGGAAAAGGAAAACACGCTGGCGCTGATGGAATCCAAAGAGGTCTCGACGGGCCTGGGCTTCTCGTATCTGTTCAGCCTGAACCGCATCCGAGACCGTGTGCACACCGGCAACCGTCGCCGTTTTTGGATGCTGCGGGTCATGGGGGAGTTACGCGCACGTCGCCGTGCGATGGGAAAGGTGTCGCGGGTCGGTCTCTCGCGTGAACAGATGGAAAAAACCCAGCTCCACATGAACGCGCTGCACGTCAGCAACTATGACTATGTGCTGGACAAGCTGAACGGCCTGCTGGATATCGAACACAGCGAACACGACCACGCGGGACATATCGACGTCGAAGACATTTCCGCGATGATCGTTGAATACCGCAGGCATCGCGACCGCTATGCGACTGCCGGCGGGGATCGGCGCTCGGTGACCGGCGCCGCGATGCTCTCACCGCTCGATCGCAAACACCACGCACAGGTGACCGAAATCAGGCATCTGGGTCTGCAGTACGAACGCGAGGCCATCATGCGCCTGTTTGACGACGGCAAGCTGTCGCGCAAACGCGCCCGCGAATTGCGCGACAACGTCGCCCTGATGGAATTGGATCTGGCTGCCGAACTGGACTAGGAAATGGCCTTAATTCCGTTCTCCAGATCCTCCAGAATATCGTCTACATGCTCGATCCCGACCGACAGGCGCACCAAGCCCGGGTCGACCCCGGCTGCCGCCAGCTGCTCATCGGTGCACTGGCGATGTGTGGTGGACGCCGGATGCAGCACCATCGTGCGCACGTCCGCCACGTGTACGGCGTTATTCACCAGCTGCAGGCTGTCCATGAACGTGGGTGCGACCTCGCGACCACCCGCCAGCACCAGCGACACGACACCGCTCGCCATGCCGTTCTTGAAATACTTCTGCGCGGCGTCGTATCCCGCATCCCCCGCAAGCCCCGGGTAAATCACGCGGCTGACGACACCGGTCTGTGCAGCCAAATACTCCGCCACCGCCAACGCATTCGCACTGTGCCGCTCCATGCGCAGTGCCAGCGTCTGCAGGCCCAGATCCAGCATGAACGCCGAATGCGCGGCCGGATAGGTACCGAAATCGCGCATCAGCTGCATGCGCGCCTTGACTATATAGGCGGCAGCCCCATAGGTCTCGGTATAAACCGTCCCGTGGTACGACTCGTCCGGCGTGCTCAGCGCCGGGAACCGGTCCGCATGCGCCGCCCAGTCGAACCGCCCCGAATCGACGACGATACCGCCCACCTGCACGGCGTGCCCGTCCATATATTTGCTGGTCGAATGAATGACGATGTCGGCACCCCACGAAATGGGCTTACACAGCACAGGCGTCGGAAAGGTGTTGTCGACCACCAGCGGCAGCCCGTGCGCGTGCGCGAAATTCGCGAACTTCTCGATATCCAGCACCGTCAGTGCCGGGTTCGCCAAGGTCTCGCCGAACACCAGCTTGGTCGTGGGCCGCACCAGAGCATCCAGTTCCTCGCGCGTGGCCCCCGCGTCGACAAACGACACCTCGATACCCATGCGTGCCAGCGTCACCGCAAACAGGTTCGTCGTGCCGCCATAGATCTGTCCGGTCGAAATCAAATGGTCGCCGCGCTCGCACAGGTTCAGCACGGCAGCCAGCGTGGCGGCCTGACCGCTGGAGGTCGCCATTGCAGCCACTCCGCCCTCCAATGCCGCGATTTTCGCTTCGACGGCCATTACCGTGGGGTTTGCGAACCGCGAATAAATCAGCGACTTGGTGGGCTCGTCAAACACCTCGCTAATCGCCTCGCTGCTGTCATACACATAGGTCGTCGACTGCACAATCGGCACGTTCATCGGCTCGGTGTTTCCCGGCTCGTATCCGGCATGCAGGGCAATCGTTTCGTCGTGAAGGCTCACAGGTCCACTCCTTTTCGTCTTATGTCCGTTTCCGGTGCAGCACACTTGGCTGCACAGTGTCACAACAGTTTCGCATACAGATGCCATCTGATGATACCCCATCCCAGCCCCGCACTGCGTTTATAATGGCTACCTATGGACAACGGGGGGCAGCATACATGAAATACCACAGCGCAGGCGACTCGCACGGACCGGCGACACTGGTAATCGTCGACGACGTCCCGGCGGGACTCGCCCTGGACACATCCGCAATTGACCTCGCCCTGGCAGAACGTCTGGCAGGCTACGGCCGCAGCCCACGCGCACACGCCGAAGGCGACCGGGCGCGTATTCTGTCGGGACTCTGGCGGGGGAGTACGTCCCACAGTCCGCTGGCGATAGCCATCGACAACAGTGTCGCGGACGGCGGCACGGACGCTGCCGACGTGCCGGTGACGGTGCCCCGCCCGGGCCATGCCGACTATCCCGGCATGCTGAAATACGACCTGCCCGACACCCGCGCGGTCTCCGAACGCGCGAGCGCCCGCGAAACGGCCGCACGCGTGGCGGCGGGTGCGGTGGCACAGCAGGTCCTGCGCGAGCTGGGCGTGTGTGTTTCGGCCGCGGCGCATGAACCTGACGTGGCGGCGATTGACGCCGCACGCGCCGACGGCGACACCCTGGGCGGCATGGTGACGGTGACCGCCACCGGTGTGGTGCCGGGACTGGGCAGCTACGTGCGTGCGGATACGCGCCTGGATGCCCGTATCGCCGCCGCACTGATATCCATTCCCTCGGTCAAAGGGATTCAGTTTGGTGCCGGGTTCGATTTTGCGACCATGCGTGGCTCCGACAGCGTGGATGCCCTGCGCGTGGACACCGCAGGACACATCAGTTACGCCACCAACCGCGCAGGCGGCATCACCGGCGGGATGAGCACCGGACAGGCGATCGTCGCCACCCTGGCGGTCAAGCCGGTGCCGACCACCGATACCGCACAGGACAGCGTGGACGTGGGGACGCGCTTGGCCGCACATGCCCCATCTCCGCGCCACGACACCTGCGTGGTGCACGCCGTGGCGACGATTGCAGTCGCGGAGCTGGCTCTGGTGCTGGTGACGGCGTATCAGGAACAATTCGGCGGGGATGTGTTGGCCGACATGGTGCAGGCGCTGGCGCGCTATCGTGCGCGCATCGACGCCGCAGTTGGCTGTAGTACGGAAACAGAAGGCGGGATTGCATGAGTATGTGTGTTGAACCGGGTGGCGTCGGCGGTGTTGATTCCGCCAAGCGCCACATTGCCTTTGTGGGGTTCATGGCGGCGGGCAAGACCACCTGTGCGCGCCTGATGGCACAGCGCTATGGCAGGCGCTTTGTGGATATCGACGACGACATCGAATCGCGTGTGGGTATGACGATTTCCGAGATGTTCGCCACGCAGGGCGAACGTGCCTTTCGCGCAACGGAAACCGCCGTGTTGGACGCGGCGCTGGCACAGCGTGAGACCTGTTGTGTGGCGACCGGCGGGGGAGTGTTGACCACGCCCGAAAACCTGCCGCTGCTGCGGGCGTCGGCGGTGATCGTGTACCTGCGGGTCAAGCCCGAACGGGCCCTGGCACGGATTCATAACTTTGCCAGTCGGCCCCTGTTGGAAACCGCCGGCAGCACCGAGGTGATTTTTGCGCTGGCACAGGCACGCACCGCCCTGTATGAAGCCGCCTGTGACTTCAGCGTCAGCACCAACAAGCGCACGCCCGACGAGGTCGTCGACATCACGGTCGAGCGCATCAGGGAGCGGGGCTATGGCCATCTGTTGTCGTAGAGATTTTGCGGACGGGACGCGCCTGGATCTGGACCTGGGGGTCGCGCGCTATCCGGTGTTCATCGCTGCACAGCCGGCGCGGCTGTTGGCGGGGTATCTGAACAGCTGCATGGAGGTACCGCCTGCCGCCCCCGGTCAGGTGGTGCTGCCCGCCGCCGACGACACGGAGGGATTTCAGGCGGCAGTCGCCCCGCGCGTGGTGGTGATCTGTGACGAGCACACGGCGGAGTTGTTCGGGGTCGCGGTCGAGACCGCGTTTATCACGGCCGGCTGGCAGGTGGATGCCCTGACGATTCCCGCCGGTGAGGCCACCAAGACCTGGGAGGTCGCAGGCCAGCTGCTGGAGGCTTTGGCGGAACTCACGGCTGACCGCAACGTCACCGTGTGTTCACTGGGTGGGGGAGTGGTCAGTGACATTGCCGGTTTCATCGCGGCTTGCTGGATGCGGGGTGTCGATTTCGTGCAGATTCCTACCACCTTGCTGGCGCTGGTGGACGCGGCCGTCGGGGGCAAGACGGCGGTGAACCTGTCGGGCGGAAAGAACTTGGCGGGTGCATTCAAGCAGCCGCGAGCGATCGCAAGTGACGTTGCGTTTTTGGCGGAGCTGCCCGATGCGGAATATGCGAGCGGTTTGGCGGAGGCCGCCAAAAACGCCCTGTTGGCCGCAGGCGATCTGTTGGAGTGGACTGAATCGCAAGCACACAAGCTGGTCGCGCGCGATAGGGATGCTTTACACGAACTGATCGTGCGCAATCTGGAGTTCAAGGCGGGTGTGGTGGCTGCTGATCCCGCAGATGTCGGCGCGCGCGCCGCGCTGAACTACGGACACACGCTGGGACATGCGCTGGAACAGGTTGCGGGCTATGGTGTGCTGAGCCACGGTCAGGCGGTGGCGGAGGGGATGCGCTTTGCCGCGCGCCTGTCCGTGCAGTTGCTGGGGGCTCGGGCGGATTTCGTGCGCCGCCAGGATGCGCTGCTCGATGCTTTGGGTATCGCGCGCGTGGACGCTGCTGCGTATTCGGTGGCCCAGCTCCACGACGCCTGTTATGCGGATAAAAAGGCCCGCGGTGGGCACCTGCATATGGTGCTGGTACCGACGCCCGGAGACGCCCAGCTGGTTGAAGTCCCCGACGCGGTCCTGTACGAGCATCTGAACGCATGGAAACTGAACAATGGACATTCCGGAGGCACGGCATGAACATCCTGGTGCTGAACGGACCGAACCTGAACTTGCTGGGGCTGCGTGCCCCGGACGTGTACGGTTCCACGACCATCGATCAGCTGTGCGATCGCCTGGAACACTACGCCGCCGCGCGTGACATCGCGCTGACCTGCGTGCAGTCCAATCACGAGGGTGCGATCATCGATGCCCTGCATGATGCAATCGGGCGTTATGACGGCGTGGTGCTGAACCCGGGAGCCCTGGGACATTACTCGTGGGCGCTGCGTGACGCGGTTGATGCCCTGCGCGATGCCGGCCTGCCAACCGTCGAGGTGCACCTGTCCGAGCCGCGCGAGCGCCCCGAGGCATTCCGCCACGTCGACGTGCTGGACGGTGTCGTCGCTGCGCGCTTTGCGGGGTTGGGTGGCGCGGGCTACGAACGCGCGCTGGATGTGTTGGGCGCGGGACGCACTCCCCCTGTGAAAACACCCATCGACGCTGACATTCCGGGGGACTAGAGGGGGTTGGCGCGCAGGTGCGATTTTTGAAACAGGCAGCCATCATTTTGGCCATCACGGCCGCCGGCGAGTTGCTGCGGGCGGTGATTCCGGCTCCGATTCCGGCGGGGGTCTATGGGATGGTGCTGCTGTTGGTGTTGTTGTTGGCAGGCGTCGTGCGCCCGGCACAGGTCGAAACCGTGTCCGACCGCTTGATGGAAATCATGCCACTGTTGTTCGTGCCGCTGATTGTGGGCGTCGTATCGCAATGGGCGGCGGTGCGCGTCATTTGGCCGGCACTGCTGATCGTTGCGGTGTTGGGGACATTTTTGGTAATCGCGGCTGCGGGTTGGACCACGCAGCTGGTGTTGCGTGTGCAGCGCAGGCGGCGCAAATAGATGGCGCGCGTGGCGGATTTCATCGACGGGGCGGCTTACGTCGCCTGTGCGCTGACGATTCTGGCGTACCTGGCGGCGGTGTGGCTGCAGGGGCGGGTGAAACACCCGGTGGCGCGCGCGTTGCTCAGCCCGTTGACGGTCGCGATGGTATTCGTGGTGGCAGGCGTGGTCTTGACCGGGGCCGATCCGGTGGCGTATGAGGCCTCGACGCAGCCCATCGTGTGGCTGTTGACGCCGGCGACGGTCTGTTTGGCGTTGCCGCTGTATCGGCACATCGACCGGCTGCGCCGCTATCCGGTGGCGATTGTGGCGGGGGCTGCGGCGGGAGCCCTGGTCAGCCTGTGTGTGGTGGCGGTGACGGCGTGGCTGTTTCGTCTGTCGCACGTGCATTACGTCAGCCTGTTGCCGAAATCGATCACGACCGCGATCGGGGTTGCCGTTTCGGGCGAGCTGGGCGGCATCGTCAGCCTGACGGCGGTCAGCATATCACTGACGGGAATCGCCGGAAACATCATGGCGGGGCCTGCTTGCCGGCTGCTGCGGCTGGACGAGCCGGTCGCGCGCGGGGTTGCGCTGGGCAGCGCGGCACACGTGATCGGCACGGTGCGCGCGCTGGAAATGGGCGAGGTCGAAGGTGCGATGGGCAGCCTCGCCATCGTGATCAGCGGGATCGTCACGGTTGTCGCCGCCCCGCTGCTGGCACACCTGCTGTAAGCCCTGCGGTCAATCGCCCCGTTTTCAATGGTGTACGGGTGTGTTCGGGACGCACTCCCCCGATAAATGCGTATCAGGCGCGGGCGAAAATATGATATAACTATCAGCAGTATATAGCGGGCGCACGCGGCCCGTGGGCGGCACCTAAGGGAAGCAATCAGAGAGGTAGATTATGAGATTAACGGCGCTCGACGTACACCAAAAGGAATTCGGGCATGGCATGAAAGGCTATCGCGAGGACGAGGTCGATGCCTTTTTGGATGCGGTGGCGGCGGAACTGGATCGGCGCGACCGTGAAATCGCTGCGCTGGAAAAGCGCTGCGTCGATGCCGAATCCAGCAGCGTGAATCTGGAGGCCGAACGAAACACCATCAACAATGCGCTGTTGACCGCACAACGGGCAAGCGACGAGGTTCTGGCCCGCAGCAAGGACGAGGCGCGCAAGGTGATTGAAGAGGCCGAGCGCAAGGCGACCGAGATCGTGCGTGATGCGTTGGCGCAAAAGAACAACATCGGCGACGAGCTGAAACGCCTGAAAGAACAAGAGGGGGAGTATCGCGCGCGCGTCCTGCAGTTGATAGCACAGACGAAGGACGCTCTGGGCATCGCCGAAGAGGTGCCCGCGCCGGTGCAGCCGGCAGTCGAGGTGCCGGCGGATGCTGCGGCCGCGACCGAGGCAGCGGTGGAGCCCGCAGTGGAGTCCGCGCCGGCATCCGCGAATGCCCCCGAGCCGCTGTTCGGCGAAGCCCCACGGCTGGACGACGTGGATGATCAGGACGCGGCTCCGGTCGAATCTGAACCCGAACCCGAATCCGACCCCGACCCCGCACCCGCCCCGGCGCCTGAACCCGAATCCGTCACACCCGCACCGCCGGCCGCCGACCCCGACCGCACCACGGTCATCCCGCGCCAGTCGGGCACCACGTCTTCGTTCGGCATCGGACAGATCGAAATCGACAACGATAGGACGGGCATCGACACCTTTGCCCCCGTTCCGGCAGACGACACCGGCGGCTTGGACCGTTACGGCGAATTCGACGACGACCTGGATATCGAAGAGATAGATTAGCGCGCTCGGCAAACAGGAACTCCTCCGGCGCCTGAAACAGGTGCCGTGCAGCCCGGGCGTTTACCTGTGGAAAGACGACGCGGGCTCGGTGTTATATGTCGGAAAGGCCAAAGATCTGCGCGCGCGTATGCGCCAGTACGTGAACGGCACCGACGAACGTCCCAAAATCCCGCTGATGATGGAACAGGTGGCGGGTTTCGATTATGTCGTCACCGAAAACGAGGTCGAATCGCTGATTCTGGAACTGAACCTGATCAATCAGTTCACCCCGCCCTATAACGTCGACTATCGCGACGACAAAAGCTACCCCTTCATCGCCGTCACCGCCGACGCCACCTATCCCGCCATCAAATACACCCGCGAAAAGCACAAGCCCGGAACCCGCTATTTCGGTCCCTATACCGATGCCCGCGCCGCGCGCGAAACCATCGAGACCCTGCGTCGCATCCTGCCGCTGTGTCGCAGCACCTGTCCCGAATACAAACGCGTCGCCGCAAAGAACTTCAGCCAACCACTCGCGCGCCCCTGTTTTGATGCGCACATCGGACTGGGGGCCGGCGTCTGTGCGGCCGCCATCACCCCTGATGAATACGCCGTCCACGTCCGCCGTGCCCTGCGCTTTCTGTCCGGGCACCACGACGAACTGGAATGCGAACTGACCGACCAGATGCACGCCGCCGCAGCCGACCTGGATTACGAAAACGCCGCGCGCATCCGCAACCGTCTGGATGCCATCGCCCGCATCAAGGACCGTCAAACCATCGTCAGCGAGACGAAATCCGACTATGACATCGTCGGTATCACCCGCGAGGAAACCATCGCCGGAGCCTACGTGCTGGTGGTGCGCGAAGGCCGCGTCCAGTACGGCAACGAATACGTCCTGGACAAAGGCCGCGACATCCCGCTTTCCGAACTGCTCGGCGGTTTTCTGGCGCGCTACTACAGCGAAACGCCCCAAATCCCGCGCGAAATCGTCGTCGAAACCCGCCCGGACGACGCCTCGGTCCTGGAAAGCTACCTGGCCGACCGCCGCGGCAAATCGGTGCGCCTGACCGTCCCGAAATCGGGCACGCGCCGCCGCCTGCTGACGATGGCCGAACGCAACGCGACCCACACGCTGCTGCGATTCAAAGCGCGGACCCATTACGACGACGAACGCATCAACGCCGCCCTCTTGCAGCTGGAAAGCGCGCTCGCGCTGCCGGCGCCTGCGCTGCGCATCGAATCGTACGACATCTCGACTTTGCACGGCGCGTTTTCCGTGGGCTCGATGGTGGTGTTCACCAACGGGAGGTGCGACAAAGCCGCCTATCGACACTTCCGTATTCGGGGGGAGTATGATGAAGCCAACGACGTGGCTATGATGCGCGAGGTACTCTCCCGACGCTTTGATTCCCGCAACACGCGCGACGTTCGGTTCGGCCGAATCCCTGACCTGCTGCTGATTGACGGCGGAAAGCCGCAGCTGGCAGCCACCGCGGCCGTGCTGGACGAACTGGGTGTCACCGGTATCGCGCTGGCGGGGCTGGCCAAACGCGAAGAGGAACTGTGGACCACTTGGTCCGAGACACCCATCGTGCTGCCCAACGGCTCCGCGGGGCTGTATCTGGTCAAGCGCATCCGTGACGAGGCGCACCGCTTTGCGATTGAATACCACCGCAAGCTGCGGGGCCGCGCCATGACCGCAAGCGTCCTGGACGAGGTCGCAGGTATCGGGCCCAAGAAACGCGCCGCGCTACTGAAACACTTCGGGGGCATACGCCGCTTGAGAGCCGCAAGCCTGGAACAATTGCAGGAAGCGCCGGGAATGACCTCCCCCATGGCGCGGGAATTGTACGCATTGATGCACTATACTGAAAACCATGGATGACACACGGCTGGTGATAGTGACCGGGATGTCGGGGGCGGGGCGCAGCCGGGCGTTGGCGGCGCTCGAGGACTTCGGGTATTTTTGCGTCGATAACCTGCCGCCACAGATGATTCCGCAGGTATCCGCGCTGACGCAGATTGATGATCCGCATTTTGCGCGCATTGCGGTCGCCTGTGACGTGCGCGGCGGCGAGCTGTTCGCATCCCTGCTGGATATCCTGAATGACGAGGACCAGCTGGCAGATTTCCGCCTGCTGTTTTTAGACTGTGACGATGCGACGCTGATCCGCCGCTTCAAGGAATCGCGCCGCCGCCACCCTCTGGAGGGCGGACGGGTGACCTTGGCGCGGGCGATTGAAATCGAGCGGACCACGCTGGAGCCCATTCGCAGCACGGCGGCGATGGTGATTGACACCAGCGACTTGCGCGCGAGCGAACTGCGGGCGCGTATCATGCGTGATTTCGTGACCTCGACCGACGAACACACCCTGTCGGTCGTCGTGCAGTCCTTCGGGTTCAAATACGGCACACCGACCGATGCCGATATCACCTTTGACGTGCGTTTTTTGCCGAACCCCTATTGGGACCCGGACCTGCGCCCGCTGTCGGGTAAAGATGCCGCCATCAGTCAGTTCGTCCTGACGCGCCCGGAAACACAGTCGTTTCTGGAAAAGTGGATGGCGCTGTTGACCGACGTTTTGCCGCATTATCTGGCGGAGGGGAAGCTCTCCATTACGGTCGGTATCGGATGCACGGGTGGGCGGCATCGCTCGGTCGCTTTGAGCGAAGAGACCGCAAAACGACTGAAGGCGGCAGGCTACCGCGTCAGCGTCGTGCATCGTGATATTGATCGCGACCCGGCCGCCGCGGCGCGCTAGCTGCGGGTGACACGTGTGGGGGACCGGGTGACATCGGGGATGGATACAGTTAACACAGGGACAGCATCCGCGGCGAACGCGGCGGGTGCAACGGCAGCAAACGCGACCGTGGGACCCACGCCGCCTGCATCGGGCGTCCGTCTGGTCGCCATCGGCGGCGGCACGGGGCTGCCGCTGGTCTTGCGCGCCGCCGTTGCGTTGGGAATCGAACCCACCGCCGTGGTCACTATGGCAGACGACGGGGGCAGCACCGGCAGACTGCGCCGCGATCTGGGCATCCTGCCGCCGGGTGACGTGCGCAAATGCATGGTGGCACTGACGGCACCGGATCGGGCGCTGTTGGGACGACTGCTGAACTATCGCTTTGAATCCGGCGAGGGTATCGCCGGGCATGCGCTGGGAAACCTGATGCTGGCGGCGCTGGCCGACATCACCGGCAGTTTCGAGGACGCGGTCAAGCTGGTCGAGACCCTGCTGGAAACACGCGGGCGCGTGCTGCCCTCGACCTTCGTGGATGTGACGCTGCGCGGCTTCGACCGTGCGGGTGACGAGATCTTCGGGCAGGTGTCGCTTGCGAACAACACCGCACCGCTCGCCGACGTCGCGCTGAACCCGGCGGATGCGGCGGCAAACCCCGAGGCGGTCGATGCGCTGCATGCGGCAGACGTCATCGTGATTTGCCCGGGCAGCCTCTTCACCAGCATCATCCCCAACTTGTTGGTGCCGGGAATACTCGCAGCCGTGCGCAACAGCGGCGCGCAGCTGGTCTATATCGCAAACGTCGCCAATATGCTGGGCGAGACAGCCGGTTTCACGGTTGAGGACTATGTCGCCGCACTCGAAGCACACGGGCTTGCCGGGCGGATTGACACGATCATCGCAGGCTTACCCGCCGACCCCGAACACCCCTTCCGCCACGAACCGATTGCACTGACCGCCGCCTTGCAAGCTTTTCTTGGGGAAGATAGGAGAGGGAGTCACGTGATCCCCCCTCTGACTTCCTCACCTGAAAGTGGCGTATTCCTCAGGCCGGGGGACCTCTGATGTCGTTTACCGGCGAAGTCCGCGAGGAACTCTCGCGCCTCGAACAAAAACGCGACTGCTGCAATCGCGCCGAGCTTGCTGCGCTCATACGCCTGCAGGGAACGCTCACGGTACTCGACCGACGCTGCCGGGTCGAAATCTCGACCGAAAGCGCACAAATCGCACGCCGCGTCATCAAGCTCATCCGCAAATGCTTCGAGCTGAAAACGGAGCTCACGGTCAACCGCAGCCTGCTGCACCGTACCAACAGCTACCTGATTACGCTGCCCGCACAACCCGCGCTGATGCCGGCACTGGAAAGCCTGGCGCTGGATCGTACCTCATGGATGGAAGGCGGGGTCGGCCCCGACCTGGTCCGCCGCGACTGCTGCGCCATCGCCTACCTGCGCGGCGCGTTTCTGGGGGCGGGTTTCATTGCGGACCCCCAGGGCGATTTCCACTTTGAAATCCGCAGCCACAGCGAACCGCTTGCCTCGGACATCAGCGCCATGACCGCGCGTTTCGGCATCGAAAGCAAGGTGCTGGAACGTCGCAACCAGTGGACGGTCTACCTGAAAGGCGCCGAACCCATCATCGATTTCCTCGCGCTGGTGGGCGCGCACAAAGCGCTCTTGGAAACCGAAAACGTCCGCATCATGAAAAGCTATCGCAACGACGTGAACCGGCGCGTGAACGCCGAAATCGCCAATCAGGAAAAAGCCGTCAAAAGCGCGCTGGGCCAGCTGGACGACATCAAGTTCCTGGAAAGCACGGTCGGGCTGGACAGCCTGCCGCCGGCACTGTGCTCACTCGCCCGCCTGCGCCTGAAAAACCCCGAACTGTCGCTCAAAGAACTGGGCGAGGCGGCCGACCCGCCGCTCTCGAAATCCGCCGTCAATCACCGCATCCGCCGCATCGCCGACACGGCCGCCCGTTTGCGTATGGACGGCGCCTGAATCACCGCCGCGCACCCTGCGCGATGATATACTGGTTCGCGTTGGGAAGAATCGTGGCACCTCGCCGCAGATATCAAGGAGGTAAATCGTGGCAATCAAGCTGGGTATCAACGGGTTCGGACGTATCGGACGCTTGGTCTACCGGGCGGCATTCGATGACCCACAGGTACAGGTCGTTGCGGTTAACGACCTGACGGACGCGAAAACGCTTGCCCACCTGCTGAAATACGACTCAGTCCACCGGATTTTCGACCACGACATCCAGGTCGCCGACGGCGGCTTGACGGTCGACGGACAGTTCTGTGCGGTGTCTGCCGAACGCAATCCTGCCGACCTGAAATGGGGGGAGTGGGATGTCGATCTGGTCGTCGAAGCCACGGGACGTTTCACCGATGCCAACGCGGCTCGTGCGCATATCGACGCCGGTGCCAAAAAGGTCCTGATATCCGCTCCTGCCAAAAATGAGGACATCACCATCGTGGTGGGCGTGAACGATTCGGACTATGACCCTGCGAAACACCACATCGTCAGTAACGCATCCTGCACGACGAACTGCCTGGCGCCCTATGCAAAGGTGCTGCTGGACAGCTTTGGTCTGAAGCAGGGCTTTATGAATACCATCCACAGCTACACCAACGACCAGATCATTCTGGATTCGCCGCACAAGGACTTGCGCCGCGCACGTGCCGCCGCCATGTCCATCATCCCGACCTCGACCGGTGCGGCAAAGGCCATCGGGCTGGTGCTGCCCGAACTGAAGGGCAAGCTGGACGGCATGTCGATGCGCGTTCCCACGCCCGACGGCAGCGTGGTTGATCTGGTGGCGGAACTGGAAACTCCCGCAACCCGTGAGGAAATCAACGCCGCCATGCAGGCGGCCGCAGCCGGTCCCATGGCGGGCATCCTGCAGTACTGCACCGATCCGATTGTCTCGATCGACATCGTCGACAATCCGCATTCCAGCATCTATGACAGCCTGCAGACTATGGTCATGGGCGGCGGCAGTGGCACCTTTGTCAAATGCGTCAGCTGGTACGACAACGAATGGGGCTACAGCAACCGCGTGGTCGATCTGGCAAAGATCATGTTTGCTTAACAATTCTGTGGCGCGCCCCTCCGGTGAGGGGCGCGCATACTTTCGATTGACCGGCAGTACAACAACAGCAGTACACAGGGAGAAATCATGTTCAACAAAAAGACCATAAAGGACGTCGATGTCGCCGGACTGAAGGTTCTGGTTCGCGTGGATTTCAACGTACCGTTGGCGGACGGGGCCGTGGCCGATGACACCCGCATTCGTGCGGCACTGCCCACCATCCGCTATCTGATCGACCACAACGCGCGCGTCATCCTGTGCAGTCACCTGGGTCGCCCCAAGGGTCCGGAAGACACGCAGTACTCGTTGCGTCCGGCGTGCAGGGCGCTTTCGCGGCTGATCGGACGTAACGTGGTATTCGTGGACGGTCCTTTGGCGACCGATGCGCGCGAGGCTGCCGAGCGTATGGTCGACGGCGAGCTGATCATGCTGGAAAACCTGCGCTTCAATCCCGGTGAAAAGGCTAATGATCTGGACTTTGCGCGCGAACTGGCGTCGCTCGCGGAACTGTACGTGAACGATGCCTTCGGAACGGCGCACCGCGCACATGCCTCGACTGCAGGCGTCCCCGAACACTTGCCGGCGGTGTCCGGTCTGTTGTTGGCGCGCGAGGTCGAAATGCTGACCGAGATTCTGACCGCGCCCGAAAAGCCCTTCGTCGCGATTCTGGGCGGAGCGAAGGTATCGGAAAAAATCGGTGTCATCACCCGTCTGGTTGAAACTTGTGACGCGCTGTTGATCGGCGGCGGTATGGCGTTCACCTTTGTTGCGGCAAAGGGATATCCCACCGGTGACAGTATCGTCGAGCCCGAATGGATCGATGCCGCCCGCCACATGCTGGATGCGGCACGCGAGGCCGGTTGCGACCTGATACTCCCCATTGATTTTGTCGTTGCGGCAGAGGTTGCAGAGGATGCGACGACCTTCATCGTCGGGCGCGAGGAAATCCCCGATGACATGAAGGGGCTGGATATCGGACCTGCGACTGCAGAGCTGTTCAAGACTGAGATAGAGCGCGCGCGGACCGTGTATTGGAACGGTCCGATGGGTGTGTTCGAGCTGGCACCGTTCGAGGCGGGCACCCGTACGGTGGCCGAATCGGTGGCGCAAAACACCCGCGCGATCAGCGTTATCGGCGGCGGTGACTCGGCAGCCGCGCTGAAAAAGTTCGGACTGGAAGGCCGGGTGACCTTTGTGTCGACCGGCGGCGGGGCATCAATGCGCCTGTTGGAAGGCGCCAGTCTGCCCGGTCTGGACGCGCTGGACGACAAAGTGGTCTAGGGAGAGGAGACACATATGGCACGGCTACCCATGGTTGCGGGCAACTGGAAGATGCACAAAACCGGGGGTCAGGGCGCGATTCTGACCCAGAACCTGGAATACCCGGTGCGCGATATCAAAGGCGCGGTCGAGGTGGTGGTGGCACCCCCGTTCACGGCGCTGCAGAGCGTGTCGTCCTCGATCGAATTCGATAAAAGCCCTGTGAAACTGGCGGCACAAACCATGCATTGGGAAGATGAAGGCGCCTATACCGGCGAGGTGTCGCCGGTCATGCTGACCAACCTGCGGGTCGATTACGTGATTTTGGGTCACAGCGAGCGGCGCGAGTACTGTGCCGAGACCGACGTGACCGTGAACCGCAAGGTGCGCGCCGCCCTGAGCCACAAGCTGCGTCCCTTGGTGTGCTGCGGCGAGAGCTTGGCCACGCGCGAAGGTGGCGGGGCGACCGCATTCGTCGAGCGCCAGATTCGCGAGGGGCTGGCGGGCCTGGATGCCCGCGACGCCGAACAGCTGGTGATCGCCTACGAGCCCATATGGGCCATCGGCACCGGGCGCACGGCGACACCGGCACAGGCACAGGAAATGTGCAAGCACATCCGCGCCACGCTGGCCGCGCTGTTCGGACCTGCCGTGGCAGGTGACATCCGCATCCTGTACGGCGGCAGCGTAAAGCCGGAAAACGCCGCGCTGTTTTTCGGGCAGCCGGACGTAGACGGAGCGCTGGTCGGCGGGGCTTCCTTGGCGGTCGAGACCTTTATGCCCATCGTCACCGCCGCGATACCCGCCGCCTGACACACGCCGACGCGGCGGCAGCACCTCTCAAACGTGTTGTGTGCATCGCTGTTAAACGATGCGCGGCAATACATGCGGGGTGGATGGCAACACCCAAACGTCATTGCGAGCCCGCGCAGCGGGCGCGGCAATACATGCGGGCGGGTGGTAACCCGCCCGGATACTATATGCCCGTGCGTCCGCACGGGGCATCGACCCGTCGCCGGGTTTGATAAGATGGAACGCGCATCTATTCACCTGTGGTAAAGCGGAAAGGGACATCAGGCGCATGAAACCAATCAAAATCGGACTGATCGGTCTGGGGACCGTCGGTGGGGGAGTCGTTGAAATACTGAAAGCACACCACGATGACATCGTGCGGCATGCCGGTGTCGACCTGCAGCTGGTGCGGGCAGCCGACACGAACGAGGCGCGGTTTGCCCAGCTGGGCTTGGGGCCGGATGTCGCGACGACCGACGGCTTTGCGGTGATCGCCGATCCGGAGGTCGACGTCGTGGTCGAGCTGGTGGGGGGCACCGGCATCGCGCATAAGATGGTCATCGAGGCTTTGAAGGCCGGCAAATCGGTCGTGACTGCGAACAAGGCGCTGCTGGCGACCCACGGCGAGGAAATATTCGCTCTGGCGGATGCGCGTGGGCTGGATATCCGGTTCGAGGCAGCCGTCGGTGGCGGTATCCCCATTTTGGGGCCGCTGACCCATTCGACGACGGCAAACGAGTTCAGTCGCGTGTTGGGTATTGTGAACGGCACCACCAACTATATGCTGACCCGCATGACCGAGGCCGGACTCGATTTCGATACCGCGCTGAAAGAGGCGCAGGATCTGGGCTATGCCGAAGCCGACCCGACCGCCGACGTCGACGGCTATGATGCCGCCGCAAAAATCGCGATTCTGGCTTCGATGGTGTTCAACAGCCGCGTGACCTTGAACGATGTCCCGACGCAGGGCATCCGCGAGCTGGCTCCCGCCGATATCGCTTATGCGGCGGAAATCGGATACACGGTGAAGCTGCTGGCGCTGGCGAACAAAACCGACAGCGGCATCGACATCCGCGTGCATCCCACGATGATTCCCGCCAAGCACCAGTTGGCAAGCGTCGACGGCGTGTACAACGCGATATATCTGACCGGTGACTTTGTGGGCGACCTGATGTTTTTCGGCGAGGGTGCCGGTGCCGGTGCTGCGGCCAGTGCCGTGGTGGGAGACATTGTCGAAGCCGCGCGCACGCTGGGTGGCGGCACGGACGCCATCGGCTGCACCTGCACCGATAACCTGCCGATTCGCGCCCTGGATGACCTAGTCTGCAGGTATTATTTCCGCTTGATTGTTGCCGACCGCGCAGGCGTGATTGCCGCGGTTGCGCGCGTGTTGGCCGACCACCGGGTCTCGATGCAGTCGCTGATTCAGCGTGGCACCACGGCCGACGGCATGGCCGAGGTCGTCTATGTGACCCATGCGGCACGCGAGGGCGACATTCAGGCTGCGCTCGCAGAGATTCGCGAGTTGGATGTCGTGAGCAGTGTGGCATCCCTGATTCGTGTCGAAGACCTGGCCTAGTGCGCCCGGTGTGCCGACCGGTGCAGCGACTGCTGTGCCCGTTCGTTTGACGACAAACGCGGGGACGTGCTCCCCGTCTTATGCATGCGCGGAGAGCATGACCGCGCAGGGGGAAAGGACCGCATGATGACACGTATTTCCGTATCCGTGCCCGCGACGACCGCGAACTTGGGTCCGGGTTATGATTCGTTCGGCATGGCGCTGGAGCTGCGCAACGAGTTCAGCGCGCAGCTGGCGGATGACTGGTCGGTTGCGATCGAGGGGCAGGGTGCCGATGTGTTGCTGCACGACGGCGGTAACATGGTCGCACGCGGAATGGCGGCCGTGTTCGAGGCGGCCGGTCAGCCCGAGCTGCGTGCCGAGATTCACTGTCTGAATCGGGTACCGCTGGGCAGTGGGCTGGGGTCCAGCTCGAGTGCGCTGGTGGGGGGTGCGACGCTGGCGCGGATGTTGCTGCGCGAGGTGCTGGACAGCAAGTGGCGCATCAGCGACCAGGATCTGTTCGGTCTGCTGGCACAGCTGGAGGGGCATCCCGATAACGTGGCGCCGGCGCTGTTCGGTGGATTCACCATTTGTTGGACGGATGCGGATGCGCCCGACGTGCCGCGCTGCGAGCACTTTCAACTGGTCAGCCCCATGGCGGCGGTGATCGTGACCTCCAACCGGGAACTGTCGACGGCATACGCCCGCACCCTGTTGCCGGAGGTGGTGCCGCACGCCGACGCGGGGTTCAATGCGGCGCACGCGGGGCTGTTGGCGGGTGCCCTTGTGTCGGGACGGCTCGAGATGTTGCATGTGGCGGTCGCCGACAAGCTGCACGAGCCCTATCGTGCCGCGGCAATCGGGGACTACGATCAGGTATCGGCGATCTTGCGCGAGGCGGGTGCCGATGCGGTCGCCATCAGCGGGTCGGGTCCCACCGTGATTGCGTTCGTGACCGGGTTTACGCCGAATTCGGCATTCATCAAGGCCGAAGGTATCGCCGAGAAAACCGCCGATGCCTTGGATGCGCTGGGTACGCGCAATGCGCCGCAGGCGGTGGGGTTTGCGGTGCGCGGGTTTATGCCCATGTAACTGACGCGCCCGTACCGTCCGAAACCTCTCGTCATTGCGAGGGCGGCGGCTTTTGCTGCACGTGGCAATCCACCGGGGCGGGCATAGACCCGCCCCGGATCAATGTCACGGATGCGCGAACTCGCGCATCCACAAATTCCCCGGCTTGCGGGATTGATGCAACCGTCGGGACGTACTCCCCCTGATTTTTCAAAAAGTTTCAAATTACCCCTTGACAGAGTGTTCGTGGCATAATACTATACGTTACACAGTATGCTGTAGCGCAAGATATTGCGTCATCTGAAAGAACCGGATTCTGTACACCACGACCGCCGCAAGGCACCACCCGCACCACCATGTTCCACGGGCACGCACCTGCACACTACGAACACGAAAGGAGGGGGAGATGTTCCAACTGGGATCGGCATTATTGGACGGCTGCGTCTTGGCCGTGCTGTCGGGCAGCGACGCCTATGGCTACAGCCTGACACAGTCCATCAAGCAAACCATCGACGTATCGGAATCCACGTTGTATCCGGTGCTGCGCCGTCTGCAGAAAGACGGCTTACTGGAAACTTACGACCAACCGCACAACGGGCGCAACCGCCGCTATTATCGCTTGACTGCCGCCGGTGCCGCGCGTCTGGCGGGCACCGTACAGGCTTGGAAAACGTTTAAGGCCCAGGTCGACGCGCTGCTGACGACACCGGCCGCACCGGCCTCATCGGCGACACCGGCGACACCGGCCGCACCGACCACACCGACCACGACACCGACACACCCGACATCGACCGAAGGGGGGGAGCGCGCATGAACCGCACAGAGTTCCTGAACGAACTGGCGCGCAGACTGAAAGGCCTGCCCGCAGACGAGCGCGCCGCAGCGCTGTCCTATTACGAGGAATACCTGGATGACGCCGGCGCCGAAAACGAAGCCGCGGCAATCGCGGGGCTGGGGACACCGGCACAGGTGGCCTCGGGTATCATCGGCGACTACGCCATCAAGGGCTTGGACGAACGCGGTTCCACTCCCGGTGGCGGACTGTCGATGCTCTGGGTGGTCATCTTGGGCGTTTTGGCGTCCCCGATTTGGCTGCCGGTGGGTATCGTGCTGGTGGCGGTCCTTTTATCGGTGCTGGCAACCGTGTTTTCCACGCTGCTGTCACTGTTTGTAACGGCGATCGCGCTGGCTTTGGCGGGCATCGTCGGCTTTGGACTGGGCATCTACGTCGGTATCGCGCATTTCCCGACGGGGCTTTTCCTGTTCGGGGCGGCACTCTTGATGATAGGGGTCGGCATCGGACTGTTCCTGATTACCGCGTGGCTGTCGCGCGTGGTGATTAACGGCATCGTCTACCTGTCGGCAAAAATGCTTCGCAGAAAGGGGGCACGGTCATGACCATGCAACCGGTTTTCAAAACGCTCTGGTTGATTATCGCCGCGCTGGTAATTGTGGGTGCCGGTCTGGGCGCGCTGGGTTTTGCCCTAGGCGTGCGCGAGTTCGTGATTACCGGCACGGGGCTCCATTTCCTGGATGAAATGGGTGGCACGCCTGCCATCAGCGAGGAAACCAGCGCCGCCGCATTCAGCAAAGTTCGCTGTGACCTGGGTTCGCCCGACGTTCGGTTCGTGACGGCGGCAGACGGAACGTATGGCTACCGCATCGAAAACAGCCTGAAATCGGAAGTCACCGCCGCCGTCCAGGGCGACACCCTGGTGATTACCGAGAACAGCAAGTTTCATTTCACCGGCTTCAACTTTCTGTCGACCACGGCGTATTGTCGCGTGACCATCACCGTGCCGGCAAACGTCACGCTGGATTCCGTCGACGTCAACCTGGCCAGCGGCAACCTGAAAACAGGGTCGCTCGACTGCGACCGTATGACAGTCAGTGCCCATTCCGGCGACATCGATCTGACGGGATTGACGGCGGGCACGCTCTCGGTTGAACTGACCAGCGGCAACCTGAAGCTGACCGACACGCGCGCAGACAACCTCGACATCGACCTGACCAGCGGCGACGTCACCGGCAACGACGTCACCTACGGCAAACTGGACGTCGACTCGACCAGCGGCAACGTCGAACTGTCAGGCGACGTGCGTGACGCGATCACGCTGGATTTGACCAGCGGCGACGTGCAGCTGAACCTGACGCGCCCGCGCAGCTATTACAGCAAACAGATCGACACGATTTCAGGCGACGTGACCTTTGACGGCGATTCGCTGTCCGACGGCAGCTATGACACCGACGCAACCGGATCCATCCGGGTCTCGACCACGTCCGGCAACGTCGATATCCGCTTTGGCACCGCAGCTACGGTGAACTGACCGACGTTTTGACAAACCAATGGGGGGGAGCATGCCGCCCGCGTCCGCGGAACCAACGCGCAGCCGCTCCCCCCACGTTGACACACATACGATTTCCCTGCCGTCACTGCGAGCGCGCAAAGTGCGCGTGGCAGTCCATTCTGCGACGAAAGGGTTATCGGATACGACAAACACGACAAACACGATGGAGAAAGGAACACACCCATGACTGAATACAAGAAACTCTACCGCAACACCGACAACCGCATGATAGGGGGAGTCTGCGCCGGGCTGGCGGACTATTTCGCAATCGACCCGACCATTATCCGTCTGATCGCAGCGGCATTGCTGCTGTGCGGAGTCGGCAGCCCCGTGCTGGTCTACATCATCATGTGGATCGTCATTCCCGAACGCCCGACAGCCGCATAGCACCGACTCCGCTCCCGTGGTTTGTTTGTGGAATCCAGGTAACGGCGCGGTGCGTAAATTCGCACCCGCCACAGTCTTTTGCGATACTGTATAGCACGATGATTACAAACAGCGTCATACAGGACGGCGTGAGCCGTGGGTAAACACTCGCGCAAAAACTCCGGAAAAGGTGGCTGGGGTACCGGTCGCGAACGCGCACGTTTCGAGGACCGCATCGGCTCCGGCAGCGCCGGCAGCGCGCGTTCGCGGGACAACAGCTCGCGCGTGCCGACGGCACGTCGCAGCTCGCAGCGTCTGTCGGGCAATGCTCCGACCGGCAGGGTCGAACGCGACATCGCGTCGGCACAAATCACCGGCACCGACCTGATTCCCGAATCGGCACGCGGGGGGAAAAACGCCCCGGCACGTCTGATGGCGGAACGCGACCGTCGTCGTCAGCGTCAGCGTAAACGCACCATCGCGATTGTTGTCACGGTCGCCTGCCTGTTGATTGCCGCTGTCGCAGGCGGTCTGATCTATTACAAGGTTCTCTCGGGCCGCATGGTGGACCAAGACTTCAAGCCCACCGGCGATGTCGCCGAACAACCCAAAGCTGCAGACCCCTATAACATCGTTTTATTCGGTGGGGATGCCCGTAAAGGGCAAAAGGCCTGGCGGAGCGACGTGATGATTCTGTGTCACGTTAACCCCGAAACGAAAAAAATCTGGATGATTTCGCTCCCGCGTGACCTGAAGGTCAAGGTCGAGGGTCACGGCACCCAGAAACTGAATGCGGCTTATGCATTCGGTAAGGCGACGCTCGCGGTGCAAACCATAGAAGAGTTCACCGGGCAACATGTCGACCACTTCTTGTCGGTAAACTTCACCGGTTTCGAGAAAATCGTCGATTCGATGGGCGGCATCGAGATCAACGTGCCGGTTGCCATCAGCGACCCCAAGGCCACCTATCCCAAAGGGGCTGCCTGGTCGAAAATCGACAAGGGCAAGCAGATTCTCGACGGCAAACGTGCGCTGGTCTTCGTTCGTTCGCGTGCGTATCCGACCGGCGACTATCAGCGCATGAAAAACCAGCAGGCGTTCTTTAAGGCGCTGGCCAAACAGATGGGTAACGTCGAGGTCACCAAGATGCCCGGGCTGATCGACACCGTGTCGCAATACGTCACGACCGACCTGTCGCCGCTGGAGCTGCTGGATTTCGCCAAGGAAATGCGCGGCGTGACCTCGGCCAATATGGAAACCGAGACCCTGCCCAGTCACTGGTCGAACGAACAGAGCTACGTCATCCAAAGCGACAAGGAAAAGAAGGAAGCGGCCACCCTGTTCAAAAAGTTTGAAAACGAAGAGCCCTTCAAGGACGAAGAGACCACAAAGACCGCAACCGCAGCATCCACGATGAAACCGTCCGAGGTCGCCGTCACCGTGCGCAACGGGACGACCAAATCGGGCATCGCCAAACAGGCCGCCGCCGTACTGAAAGCCCGCGGCTTTGACGTGGGCGAGGTCGGCAACATGGAAAACCAGTCGGTCTATGACGAGACCCTGATCATCTACAAATCAAAGAAAGCTGCCGCCGAGCTGGTGGCGAAATATCTGCCGGAAGGCATCAAGCTGGTCGAATCGCGAGGCATGTATTCCTATGACACCGAGGTCATGGTGGTTCTGGGCAAGAACTGGGATATCGAAAAGGTGCCGGTCGCGGATGTCAAAACGAACTAGCACACGCGCTACCCACGCTACCCACGCAATCTGCACCCAGATTTCGCCGCTGCGCGCGGTCTGCCGTCTGTTGGCAGTCGTGGTGCTGTGTAGCGCTGCACTGGCGTCACCGTCCGCGTACGCAGCCGACATCCCCACCTTCACCTTCCGGGGCACCGGTTGGGGTCACGGACTGGGGATGTCACAGGACGGTGCGCTGCAGATGGCCCGCGAGGGCAAAACGACCGACGAAATCCTGAACCACTATTTCACGGGCATCGAAATCGAGAAAAAGACCACGTCCCCGCGCGTTTTGGTGAACTTGGACGCGAACAAAGCCACGCGCAGCACCTGGACCATCGCACCGGGATACGCCACCGGATATCCCTCGACTTCAAATCCGGGCGACACCTTAACGGTGGAGTGGAAGGTCGACACCGCCACGCAGACCACGGAATATGCGGACAGTGCAGGCCCCTTCACCTTCGGTGTGAACGGTGACGGCAACATCACGGTCACGTCCGCCAAAACCGGTACGAAACTTGCGACTTTCCCGGTGACGGCGCTGAACATCCGCCCCAAAGCGGTCGACCCGGGTGCCGACCTGCTGTGTGTCGTCGACACCTCGGGACCGTACGGTACCGCCTACGCCCGCTATCAGGGTTACCTGCAACTGAAAGTCGTTTCCGGCAAGCTGCGGCTGGTGAACAGTGTCGGCATGGAGCACTACCTGGACAGCGTGGTTGCCGCCGAAATCGGCAAGGGGACCACGGCGACCCGGGCTGCCCAGGGCGCACAGGCGATATGCGCCGCGTCTTTCGTGTATCCCAAGGCATCCAAGGGGACCATCGTCAGCTGCACGACATCGGACCAGGTCTACAAAGGGCATAGTTACTTTGCCGGCGCCACCAAACGCGCGTCGAACTCGGCGACGTCGCTCTTGGGTTCGGTCGCAAACGCCGCCGTCAAAGAACAACTGCACCGTTACGTGACCTATAAAGATGCGGTGGTGGCAGCCTATTTCTGCGCATGCAACGGGGATGCGACGGCAAATTCCGAGGACGTCTGGGGCAGCAAGCTGGGATACCTGCGCAGTGTCGCCGACCCCTATTGCGCGAAATCACACACCGGCCACGCATGGACGGTCGTGCAAACCGGCATGCAGGTGGCCGCAACCTTAAAGGCAAAAGGGGCGTCCGTTCCCACCGGGGCCGGCAGCAGCGTCTATGTCAGCGACCTGAACCCGACGCGGGGTACGGGTGGCTGGGTGAAGCAGCTGGAAATCTGCTGGTCGAACGGCAGCAAAACGACCATCAAGCTGGCCGATAACGTCCGCATCAAACTGGGCCTGAAAGCCGCAAACTTCGCCGTCACGAACTCGAACGAGCCGACAGGTGCTACCTCCGATACCACCCCGGCAGAAACCACAACGACACCGGCTGTCACCAAACGCACCTATCAGGAAAACAATGCGCTGGTCAAACGTGCGCGTGGCAGCTGGAAACGCGTCAGCCACAAAAGTTTCAGTGCGAAAAAGGCCTATCGCTCGCGGACCCGCAACGCCAAAATCACCCTGCGTTTCACCGGCACCGCGATCGCTTGGTACGGACAGACCTCGCCCGGGGCAGGACGCGCCAAGGTCTACATCGACGGAAAATACAAAAAGACCGTCAACCTGAAATCGGCAAAAACCAAGCGTGTCGTCAAACTGTATTCGGTGTCAAAACTCTCGGCAAAAAAGACACATCGCTTTTCGATTGTCGTCACCACCAAAAAGAACTCGCGAAAATACGGCTACGTCTATCTGGACAAAGTCGTCGTCACCGCGGGCAAACTGGTGAAATAGCACCCGCAGATACCGCGCAGCTGAACACCGGCTCCGACATCATGCTCCCCCGATCCCCCCGGTCAGCAGGATTTATTGGTTTTCGCGGTTGTAGTCGTCTAGGATGAATTCGGCGCTTTCGCTCCACATAAGTGTTTTGGTGTCTACTGGGCGCCGATAGGTTTGAGAAATACGGAGACGTCCCTATAGGTTTTCTATGACGACGTCGATTGTTGCAAGCGGTGAAAGCGCCAGACGCGGAGCTATGTCTGCTGCCGCGTGATAAAGGCACCCATTCCCGGAACGGTGAAAGCCACCCGTCCGTGCCGCGTTGCATAAATGAGCCCACGGGCGATCAATTCTGCTCGCCTGGGCGCCAGCTTGTTTGATGGCGTGTCCAGTCTGCGCGCGATGTCGGATGTGGCGCTGCCCAGGGGCGTTTCAACGGCAGCCATCGCCGTCAGGTACTCTTTTTGCTTGGTCGTTGCCCGATCCCAGCGTGACTTGAAAAAGCCTGCATCTAAATGGGCGATTGCTGAAACGCGTCCGTGTTCGACGGCGTCAAGGTCGATGTGGTTTGTCTGTGCGACATTCCATGTGCAAGCCCCGAATTCCTGGATGAAGTACGGGTAACATCCGGATAGTTCCAAAACCCGTTCGGATGCTTCATCGGTCCAGTTAACGCCTTGCGAAGCCGCCGGAGCCACCAACGCCTGCTTTGCAGCAGGCGGGTCGAGGAACGAGAGCTCCGAAAAATGAAAAAGCCGCTCAGAGTAGCTTTTTATTATTAGCTGAGACAAGTCGAATCAACCCCCAACCCCCGAACCGGATGGCTGCTGTAACGGCGCCCGTCAGCTGCCATCTGTGCTAGAATCTATTCGTTAAGGCAGGGCAGGCGGATTCGTGGTCGGCACACAGATGAATCTCACTGCATAATTTCACAGGCAGGGCACGTACAGGCAGGGCTACGCAAAGGAGCAGCGACATGAATAATCGCGCGCGAAACAGGCTCATCGGTATTGCGGTCATTCTGGTCGTCGTCATCGCGGCGGCTTTGGTCTTTTTCTCGAAGGGGTCGGCCTACAATCTGACCATCGCGCAGGTCATCGGCGACACCGAAAACAACGGCAAACGCGTCAAAGTGTCCGGCACCGTGGTCGACGGCAGCTGGGACAAGAAAACCAACCCGATGACGTTTATGATCGCTGAAACCGGCGACGACAGTGAAAACCCGCCCGAACTGACGGTGGTCTATACCGGGGCCTTGCCGGCCACGTTTGGCGACGGCGTCGAGGCCATTGTCACGGGGGAGTATGATGCCGACACCAAAACGGTGACATCGGGCGAGATGATCACCAAATGCCCCAGTAAATACGAATCGTCAGACGACGCCTATCAGGTCACGCAGCTGAAGGAACGCGCCGACGCGATGGTGAACGTGCCGGTGCGTGTGGCAGGTGTCGTCAAGGACGGCAGCGTGGTGCCCCCGGGTGGTGCGGTGCGCTTTGTGATCTTGAACGCCGAGGGCGCGACCGATGAACTGAATGTGTCGTTTGACGGGGCGCTGTCCGATGACGTGAAAGATGGCGCGCACGTGGTGTTGACCGGCGAGCTGGACCAAAACGGGGCGTTTTACGCCACGGAAGTCGCCCTGGAAAAGTAATGTCCGGGAATGAGACGCGGATTGATCCGAGAAAAAGCTGCAAAGCTTTTTATTCGGTCAATCCGCAGGTTTCGGGAACGCGGTGAGGATTGATCCGAGAAAAAGCTGTAAAGCTTTTTATTCGGTCAATCCGTAATGCTTGGGACCACAGGGTTTGGGATTGAGACGCGGATTGACTCAAAAAAGCTGCAAAGCTTTTTATTCGGTCAATCCGTGCTGTCCGGGAGTTTCAGAGACGTTTGGAAACAGGGGAGAGGACTGATTGATGCTGCTGTTAGGTAAGGCGGGACTGTGGATCGGATTTCTGGCTGCCCTGGTGGCGGTTGTCGCGTTTTTGATAGGACGGACGCCGGATAAGGCGGGCAGACAGGCGACGAAGGCGGGCTTTTACCTGACCCTGCTTTCGACTATCGGGATGACGATGGCGGTGCTGGTGATTGTCGTTGCGTTCTTTGCCAAAGACTACAGCTTTGCCTATGTGGCGGAAAACCACAGTACGGATGCCTCGTCACTGGCGTGGCTGTATACCCTGTCCGGGCTCTGGGCGGGACAGTCGGGCAGTATACTCTTCTGGGCGTGGTTGATGACGCTGTTTTCGGGATGGCTGGCGATGAAAAACGCGCACCGCGATGACGGTCTGCCCGCGATGGCGTTGATGGTCATGAACGTGATTGTTGTGATTTTTGCGCTGCTGATGGTCATGACCGAGGGCAACAACCCCTTTTTGGCGACACCGAGCGAATACTATGTGAACGGTCAGTTGGTGGGTGCGGCGTCCCAGTGGGGAATGAATCCGCTGTTGCAGCACTGGGCGATGATTCTGCATCCACCGACGCTCTTCATCGGGTATGCGGGACTTGCCATCCCCTTTGCCTATGGACTGGCGGCACTGATTGTGAATGAAACGGATTCCGGTTGGGTCAAGGAAATCGACCGTATTACTGTGTTCAGCTGGTTGTTTTTAGGGATCGGCATCGGTCTGGGTTCGGTTTGGGCCTACGTCGTGTTGGGCTGGGGCGGCTTTTGGGGTTGGGACCCGGTGGAAAACGCCTCGATTCTGCCCTGGTTTGTGGGACTGGGCTTGATTCACTCGATGACGGTGTACCGGCGCAAGGGGAACATGAAGGTCTGGACCTTGATGCTGACGGCGCTGACGTTTGTGATGGTTGTCGTGGGGACGTTCATCACCCGCAGCGGCTTGGTTCAATCGGTGCACGCATTCGCCGAGGACCCGGTCGCGCGAAATCTGTTCATGGCACTGATGATTGCGACCTTACTCAGCATGATAATCGGTATCATCGTGCGCTGGAACGGGCTGAAAAACAACACCGATTTCGAGGCATTGACCGGCAAAGACGCGATGTATTTCCTGAACAACGTGCTTATGACCATCGCCAGCGTGATTATTCTGTTCATGACAGTGGCGCCGGCGATTATCGACCGTACCTATGGCGCCAACCAGTACGAGGTGATCGCCCGCATTGTCGGTATCATCTATCTGTTGGTGATTGCCGTGTGCCCCGCGCTCAATTGGGGCAGCACCGATGGGCGCACGGTATGGCAGCGGCTGCGCCTGCCGCTACTGATTTCGCTCATTCCCTTTTTGCTGTTGGTGTGGGAATGGATGGTGAACCTGCGCCCGGTGTATGCCGACATGGTGGCATTGGGTGGGGAAAATGCGGAAAAGTTCAGCATGTACGGACCGTTCCTGTATGACGTCATCACGCTGTTGGGATTTTTCCTTGCGTGTTTCCTGATAGTCAACACGCTGATGCTGTTTGTGCGCGGGGTCCGGGCGCGCGCTGCCGGCACCGGCACCGGCATCCCGTCCGCAGTAGGTGCGGTCCTGTTCAAGGCTCGCAAACAATCGGGCGGCTATATCGCACATATTGCCTTGGGAATCATCGTGATCGGACTGATCGGTTCGGTCATGTATGTGCGCAGCGGCGCTTTCAATGTCAACAATGAGGCCGGGACAAAGATCCAAATGGCAGACTACGTCTTTACCTATGACCACTTGGATTCCGAAACCCTGACCAGCGGGGATGTCGTCAGTACCGCCGTCTTTAACGTCGAACGCGGTGGGCGCAGCATCGGTCAGATCGGACCCTCGCAAACACAGTTTGCCGTCCAGGGGCAGGTGCGCCTGAACGCCAGCGTGAAATCCGAGCCGCTGCGCGATATCTTCTTTGTCTTTAACGGGATGACCGAGGAAACCTCGTCCACACCCGCCGTGCTGCAAATTGACGTCAAAATCAATCCGCTGATTTGGTTTGCGTGGACCGGGTTTGGGCTGATGATGCTGGGAACCGCCCTGGCGACTTGGCCCAAGAAACAGGCCGTGTCCCGATGAGCGAACGTACGGCCGCGGCCATACAGGTCACCGACCTGGTTCGCAGTTTCGGTGCGCGCAAAGCGCTGGACGGGCTGTCCTTTCAGCTGCCCGCAGGTGCATTCCTGTCCATATTCGGACCGAACGGCGCGGGCAAAACGACGCTGCTGCGCATCCTGGCCACGCTGACTGCGCCCAGCAAGGGGACGGCACAGGTTTTCGGCTATGACGTGGTCAAAGACTCGGTCGAGCTCCGGCGCCGCATCGGCATCATCAGCCATAACCCACTGCTGTATCCGGATCTGTCGGCGGCAGAAAACCTTGCTTTTTTTGCCGATCTGTATTGTCTGGAAAACCCGCAGGCGCGTATTGACGAACTGCTGTCGGCCGTCGAACTGAAACATCGCCGCTACGACCTGGTGCGCACTTTCAGTCGGGGGATGACGCAGCGGCTGTCCATCGCCCGTGCCCTGCTGCCCGAACCGGACGTGCTGTTTTTGGACGAGCCCTATTCGGGGCTCGACCCGCACGCATCCGACATTTTGGACGGGTTGATACGCTCGGTGCGTGACCGCTACACCTTTGTGATGGTCAGCCATGATTTGGACAAAGGGCTGGAACTGGCAAGCGACGTTCTGATCTTGGCACGCGGCAAAAAGGTCCTGTATCAGCAAACCGCAGACCTGGACCGCGAGGCTTTCCGGACCCTTTATCGGGAAACCGTCGGATTGGGGGTCTCGTGAAAGTATCCGCGTTCCGTCAATATCGGGCCCTGCTGCGCAAAGACATCGTCATGGAACTGCGCACCAAAGAAATGGTCACCAGCATGGGGCTCTATGCGATGCTGGTGCTGATCATCTACTACGTCGCCCTGTCCCAGGCAGGACAGGCCTTTGACGTGACGCGCATTGCGGCGGGACTGTTGCTGCTGGTTGTGGTTTTCACCTCGATGCTGGGACTGAACCGCTCGTTGGTGCACGAACAGGACCAGGGGCAACTGGAGGCTTTGCTGCTGGCCCCGGTGGACCGCCCGATCATCTTTTTTGCAAAGGCCACGACCAACCTGCTGTTCTTGGCAATCGTCGAGGTCATCATCGTACCCTTTTTCCTGATATTTTTCGTCAGCGGCGCGGTCGTTCCCACCGGCAGCACCGTCGCGGTCAGCCAGTCGGGTCCAGCCTGGATGACGGCGCTCGCGCTGCTGATCGGCAGCATCGGGATTGCCGGGGTGGGGACACTGCTGGCCACGATGTCGGTCAACACCAAGGGGCGCGATTTCATCCTGGCGGTCCTGTTTATTCCCGTGATGTTTCCGCTGTTGCTGGTGATAGTGTCGGCGCTTTCGGCGGTGTTGACCGGGGACGCCGGCTACGCGCAGACTTTCTGGAAGATGTGTGCGATCGGCGCCGGCTATGATGCAATCATGATAGCGGTCGCCTTCGCGCTGTACGAATTTATCTTGGGAGTATAGTTGAGGAACGTGCCTGATACGGACGGCGCCGCGAAAGGGGTTGGTAGCGTGAAACGACAACTACAGGTAGCCATCATCTTGGCCATCGTCGGCGGCGTGCTGACGACCGCGGCCTTCCTCATGGCCTTCACCACCGCGCGCGTCCAAACCTTCGGCACCATCGACGCGCCCGCTGCGGTCGAGACCACCTATCCGCCGGCACCGGCCGCCATGCAGCCGACCGACGGCACGGGCGTACGCTACCAGCGCCCCTGGCTCAGCCAAAAGATCTTCTATTTCCACGTGCCCATCGCCGAGGCCAGCTTTCTGGTCTTTACCCTGGCGGCCATATTCGCGGTGCTGTTTCTGGTCAAACGCAAGCAAAGCTACGACACCCGCAGCCGCATCGGCATGGAAACGACGCTGGTATTCACCATCGGCACCATGATCACCGGCGTCATGTGGACGCGCGCCAGCTGGCTGACCAACTGGAGCCAACTGGGCCGCGAAATGCTCAGCGAACCGCGCCTTGCGACCTACACCATCATGCTGGTTTTTGTGATCGCCTACTTTGTGCTGCGCAACTCGGTCGAGGACCCCGAACGCCGCGCCGTCTATTCGGCGGTGTTCACCATCATCGCCTGGATCGACGCGCCGATCAGCTTTTTCATCACGCGCATGGTGCCCTCGAACCACCCGATCGTGTTCCAGTCGGGCATGGACACCACCAACCTGATTCCCTTCATCATCGCCCAGATCGGTATGCTGATGCTGGGATACGCCATCTACGCCCTGCGCGTCGCCGAGGAAAGCTCGCGCGATACGCTGACCGTCCTCAAAGAACAACTGGAAGGATGACACCCATGGGAAACCTCATCGACCCCACCAACACCGAACTCTACGCGCTGGTCCTGAAAGACGCGCCCTATGTGATTGTCGCCTACGCGGTGCTCTGGGTGGCGCTGGTCGCCTACGTCACGGTGATTTTGCGCCGCATGCTGAAACTGAACCGCGAAATCGAAGTCCTGTCCGAGGTCGTTGACAGCAAAGCACAGGCGGGGGAGTAGGTCCCGGCGCGGGACGCACTCCCCCACGGACCGGCAATTGTGACCGCGACGGGTACATGAACTGAGGTTGGAACGATGTTACAGGCTTCCATAGTGCTGTTTTGGCTGGCCTTTTGCGGCTTTCTGATGGCGAGCGTCTTTTACGTCTATTGGATTGTCCGCCACGCGACCGCGAGCAACATTGTGCCGCGCGTGATTACGGTACTTGCCTGGGTGGCGCTGACGGCGTCCATCGGGATGCGCTCGGTGGTCGACGGCGGCACGCGCCTGAACGGCCCGAACCAGCTGACGCTGATTGCCTGGGCTTTGGTACTGGTGTATTTCCTGATTGAATACGTGCTGCGTTTTTCGCGCTATGGGGCGATTCTGATACCGGTGACGGCCGTGCTGCTGTTTGTGGCACAGGTGGTGGCTCCCGGTTTGGTCAGCGCTGCACCGACGCCGTTGAACATCAGCGAACAGATGAATTCAGTCAACGTGGTGCTGCATGTGCTGCTGATTGTTTTCGGAAACGCGATGCTGCTGATCGGCTGCGTGGCGTCGGGTTTGTACATCTATCAGGCCTCGTCGCTGCGCAAACATCGCAACTCGACCCTGTCGCGGGCGCTGCCGCCGCTGGCAAACATCGAGCGCATGGGCTTGCGCATCGCAGGTATCGGCCTGGCGGTCTATTTCGCCGGGCTGATCATGGGTATCACGCGCGCGATTGTGGTCGACGCGCACCTGTGGTATACGGATGCGCGCATCATGCTGTCGGGCGCGGTCCTGGTGGTCTTTATGGTGTCGGTGCTGGGGCGGCGCCTAGGTCGGCTGTCGGGGCTTGCGGCCGCGCACATCGCGTGCGCCGGCGGCGTGTTGGTGCTGTTGCTGATGGTGTTGGCACGCACGGTACCGGTCGGTTTTCACGTGTTCGGCGCGCTGTAGCGGCGCCGGTGTGGGTCGTGTGTGGTCGAGCCGGTCGGGGTTTGCCCGATTGATCGGATGTGAGCAGGGCCTGCGGGCGGGTACATCCCGGCGACCCTTTGACAAGTTCACGACGGGTGGAAATGGAGACTCGCCCGTGTGATATGCGCGCGGACCCTCTGTGGCCTGCTTGCCTGAACACCACGCATTGTCTGCGGGGGGTCCGGACGCGCGCACGCACAGATACAGAGAGGATCGGAACAAAGGAATGCAACTCGCCCTGGTGGGTTTGAGTCATAAATCGGCACCTGTCGACGTTCGCGAGCGACTGGCGTTTCCGGCCGAGGTACAGGCCGATGCGTTGTCGCAGCTGCTGTCGGTTGACGGCGTGCTGGAAGCCGTGCTGCTGTCGACTTGCAACCGCACCGAGGGCTATGTGGTCGTGACCGACGACTGCAACGGCACCGAGGCGCTGGGACAGTTTTTGGCCGACTATCATGGTTTTCAGTATGCACAGGTGGAACAGTATCTGTACTCCGCCGACGGCGAAGAGGTCGTGCGCCACCTGTTTCAGGTCGCGGCGTCGCTCGATTCGATGGTCCTGGGTGAAGCGCAGATCTTAGGCCAGCTGAAAGAGGCATACGACCACGCCTTTGTCGCGCGCGCGACCGGGCGCGTATTCAACAAGTTGTTCCGGCAGTCCTTCGAGGTCGGAAAACGGGTGCGGACCGAGACTGCCATCGGTGCCGGCGCGGTCAACATCGCCTATGCGGCGATCGAGCTTGCCAAAGAGCGCGTGTTCGAGACGCTGGTGGGACGCAGCGCTCTGATCATCGGTGCCGGCGACATGAGTGAACTGGCGGCGACGCACCTGAAGGCAAACGGCGTGAACGAACTGATGGTGGCAAACCGCACGTTTGCGCGTGCCGAGGAACTGGCGGCTCGGTTCGTGGGACGTGCGGTGCCGTTCGAGGATCGCTATCAGTGGTTGGCGAAGGTCGACATCGTGGTGTCTGCGACCGCCGCGAACGAATACGTGATTACCCATGCGGATTTGGCACCGGCGGTGGCGCGCCGGCGCGACCCGCTGTTTATGATCGACATCGCCGTGCCGCGCGACATCGACCCGGACTGCGCGGACTATGTGAACGTGATTCTGTACGACGTCGATGCGTTGGACGGCGTGGTTGCCGCCACCCAGGCTGAACGCGCCCGCGAGGCCAAACGGGCAGAAGCAATCGTCGAGGAGGAAATACGCGGCTTTGAGCGCTGGTTGGAGGTTATGGAGGTCGAGCCCACCATCGCCGCGATGCGCGCAAAGGCCGAGGCAATCCGCTCGGGCGAGCTGGCGCGTGCCATGAAACGGCTGGGGGGACTGTCCGACGAGCAGCAAAAAACCGTCGAGATGCTGACGCAGTCCATAACGAACAAGATGCTGCACGACCCCACGCGTCATCTGCGTGAGGCCAGTGAAGGGCAGCGCGGCGTCGCCGTGGTCGAGACGGCGCGCTATCTGTACGATATCGCCGAGCCCGAGGACTCGAATACCGGATTTCGCCTGATTACCCGTCTGCTGGGACGCCGCCCCCGCGCCGTCACCGACCCTGCGGACTGATTGGCTTGACCTTGACTTTGTCTGGCGCTGAAAGATGATGCCAATAAAAAGCTTCACAGCTTTTTTTGGCCCACTTTCAGCTCGGTTGACCTTGACAGCACCCGCCCGTCATTGCGAGGCGACGTAGTCGCCGTGGCAATCCATAATGGGTTTGACCTTGTGTGTGTTTGGCGCTGAAAGATGATGCCAATAAAAAGCTTCACAGCTTTTTTTGGCCCACTTTCAGCTTGACCGACCGGAATGAAAGGGGTACCCCAATGACGATGTTCGACACACCCGTGACTGACGCTGCCGGTCGCACGCGACTGGTCATCGGCACGCGCGGCAGCAAGCTGGCGCTGTGGCAATCCAACTACGTCGCCGGCCTGATTCGCGACCTGACCGGGCTTCCTGTCGAGCTCGACATCATCAAAACCACCGGCGACAAGATCACCGATGTCCCGCTGGCACGTGTCGGCGGCAAGGGCCTCTTCACCAAGGAAATCGAGCTGGCGCTGCTGGACGGCAGCGTCGACCTAGCGGTTCATTCCATGAAGGATGTCCCCACAGAGCTGCCCGACGGCTGCATTCTGGCGGGTATGCCCGCGCGCGAGGATGCGCGCGATGTCGTGGTGTCCGGACGCGGCTACAACCTGTTGACGCTGCCCGCGGGTGGCACGGTCGGTACCAGCAGCCTGCGTCGTGTCGCCCAGGTTCGCGCGCTGCGCCCGGATGTCGAAATCGTCGACGTGCGGGGTAATCTGGACACCCGTATGCGCAAAGCCGAGGACGGCGCGGTCGATGTGGTGATATTGGCGGCAGCCGGTATCCGGCGCATGGGTTGGGGGGATCGCATCACCGACTACATTCCGACCGATCAGATGGTCAGCGCGGTCGGCCAAGGAGCCATCGGCATTGAAATCCGCTCTGATGACCCCTTTATGGCAACGGTGTGCGCCGCGCTGAGTGACACGGCGACACTGACCTGCGTGCGCGCCGAGCGCGTCGTCATGAACCGCCTGGAGGGCGGCTGCCAGATACCCATCGGGGCGTACTGCCGATACCGGGGGACGGACTTGATACTGGATGCGATGGTGGGATCAGTTGATGGAACGCGTATTCTGCGCAGCACCCAAACCGGCGCGGCAGATACCGGCGAGGCATTGGCACTGGCAGCCGTCGCCGAACTGCGCGCCGCCGGCGCCGACGACATACTCGCCACCATCCGAAACGACTAGTTCCACGTTCAGCTCGATTACCCGCAACGCCCCGAACGTCATTGCGAGCCCGCGAAGCGGGCGTGGCAATCCATTACGGGTTTGACCTTGACCTTGTTTGTGTTAGGTGCTGAAAGATGATGCCAATAAAAAGCTTTACAGCTTTTTTTGGCCCACTTTCAGCACGATGTCCGGCAACACGATGCGCTACACTCAGGGTATGCACTATTACGTGATTGGCACCCCCATATCCCATTCGGCGTCGCCGGAGCTCTGGAATGCGTATTTTCATCGGCTCGGTTTGCCGCACGACTATGCGGCATACGATCCGGGGGACTTTGCCGGTTTGTCGCGGTGGGTACGTGCGGTTCGTCGTGACCCCGATGTCGCCGGATTCAACGTCACTCTTCCCTACAAGCGCGACATCATTGCCCTGTTGGACGACGTGACCGCAACCGCAGGTGCAATCGGTGCGGTCAACACGGTGCGTCGTAACACAGACGCTACCCTGATCGGCGACAATACCGATGCGGCAGGCTTTCTTTCCGCTGCCGAATCACATCTGCGCTTTGTGCCACGCTGCCACACGCGCGTTGCCATTTGTGGCACGGGGGGCGTCGCACGCGCCATTGCTTACGCGTGTCGACACGCCGACGTTACCTGCGTGTCACGCAATCCCCGGAAACTGCCCCCTGTATCGGCGGCGACCGATGAAACCTCTGTGACGGGCACGGGACATGTTGTGTCCTATACGGACTTGAGCACAGGTTCACCCGAACCCTGGGATTTGTTGGTGAACGCGACTCCGATCGGCATGACGGGCGACGACATGATGCCGGTTTCCGCAGATTGGCTGCGCCCCGAACACGTACACGCGGTGTTCGATGCAGTGTATCGCGCGGACGGGCAGGTCACACCCTTGGTAGCAGCCGCACGCGCGGTGGGCATACCGGCGATCGCGGGCATGCCTCTGTTATATGCCCAAGCGCGCGCGGCGTGCACGTTCTGGTCGCTGCCGGACGATTTTTGAAACCTGTCGCCTGACCCCGTCACCCGACCTTGCCATCCGGTTGGGGCGCCTGTGCCGTAAACGCGCCGCAGAACTGAACGGCAGCGCGCCGGGACGCACTCCGCATGGCAATTGAAACTGCTAGACTGGTGTGCGAGGGTAACAACGGCTTTACGGTAAGGAGGAATCATGACGTTTACGGCGGTTCATACCTGCATCAAAGTGGTCGAGCTGGAGCGCAGCATCGCGTTTTATCGGGCGGCGCTGGGACTGGAGCCCGTGCGCGAGATCGCACCCGACGACGGCAGCTGGAAAATCGTGTTTCTGCAGAACGCGGACAGCGATTACCAAATCGAGCTGACCTGGAATCGCGATCATGCCCCGTATGAGCTGGGTGAAAACCCGATCCACATCGCGTTTCGGACCGACGACATCGACGCGGCGCTGGCGCGGCATCGCGAGCTGGGCTGTGTCGGGTTCGAAAACAAAGAAATGGGGATTTACTTTATCAGCGATCCCGATGGGTATCAGATCGAAATCATTCCGGAGCGCAGCTGACGGCATATCTTTGGTACACTGGCAACCTGAACCTTGATAGGACAGACCGGGGGTGACCTGGTTTCGACAGAGCAGAGTGACCGACGGGAAGCAAGCCGAGGTCTCCTCGCCTCGTAAAACAGGGGTACACGCCTTGTAATCGGCAACTATGATTACGCCCTCGCCGCTTAAACAATAACCGGCGACGTCAACGATCGGGTAGGCTCCGCCCGTTCCGCGACGCCATTCAGGAGCCTGCGGTTGCGGTGGTGGGCTGTATTGCCGCCGCCCAAGATGAAACAGCCATGGGGAATCGACGCGGGTCGTCAGGCCGACCATTCCCCGAGACGTGATTGACGACTGAGCTTGGAGAAGCCGGCGGCGCTTTGTTTTGGACGCGGGTTCGATTCCCGCCACCTCCACCAACCACCAACAACCACCAACAACAACCACCACCAACCACCACCAACAACTGTCATTCCGGGGGCGCGGAGCGCAACCCGGAATCCACGTTTCATCCTGACTGGGCCGTAACGCGCTTGCGCGCCGGTCAATCCGGAACCTTCAATTGTCATTGCATGTCCGTCGCAGGCGGGCGCGGCAATACATCGGGGCGTGGGACAACACGGCGCGACGGGACGCACTCCCCCTGTTTTGCGTGATCAGCTGCCGACCGTTCGGGAAACGGTGCTTGCGCCGGCGCGAATGCTCGACTACAATAGTCACGTCTACACAATCCGACAGGAGAGGCAGCGGAGGTAAACAATATGGGCGCATGGATGGCACACTGGTTGTTCTCGTACAACGTACCGCTGGTGATGAACTATTTCTTTTATGTCTGCATGATTCTGATGTGCGTATTCGGCGTGGCCACCGGCGTGTATGCGGCCAAGCGGATGCGTCGTGCCGAGCAGTACATTCCGGCCGAGGGAGCTGCCCCTATCGTCAAAGTGAAGAAAAGCAAGAAAGGCGACGACGCCGAAGACTAGTTCCGATTGCGCGGGGCAGCGGGCGCAATAAGGCAATAACGGAAATTTCGAAATTCGTGTGCGCCGCGTGTTGCGGCTGCGTGCTGAATCGGGTATACTATCCGTTCGTGTCAAATTGCTATCGGACGGATTGCGCCGCGACCGACAGGTTGCCGGCAGATCCGCTGAATACGACGCTGCATACGCAAGAACCACGGACAAGAACTACGGATTGACTTACAGAAAGCCGGAGGAAACGCAACATGGATGCCATCAAAGCCATAGAGCAACAGCAGATTCGCGACGACTTGACCGCGTTTCAGGTGGGCGATAACGTAAAGGTGTACTACCGCATCATCGAGGGTAGTCGTGAGCGCACGCAGGTCTTTGAGGGCCGCGTCATCCGTCGTCACGGTGCCATGAATCGCGAGACCTTCACCGTTCGCAAAATCAGTTTCGGTGTGGGGGTCGAGCGCACCTTCCCCGTCCATTCGCCCAAGATCGAGAAAGTTGAGATCACCGGCCGGGGTAAGGTTCGCCGCTCGAAGCTCTATTATCTGCGCGACAAAGTCGGCAAGCAGGCGCGCCTGAAGGAAAAGAACTACTAGGAACTGTTCGGGCGACCGTCCCTGCATGAAAAGAAACGACAGTATGTCGAACGCTGAATCGGAGCGCCTGCGGGCGCTCTATTCGTATGAGACCGCACTATATGCCGGGGGATGCCGGTTGGTGGTGGGGGTTGACGAGGTCGGGCGCGGTGCGGTTGCAGGACCTGTCAGTGCCGGGGCATGCATCCTGGGGCCGGATGCGGATCCGACGGCGATACCCTATCTGAACGATTCCAAAAAGCTGACCCCCCGCAGACGCGAAAGCGCGGCTTCCGCCATAAAGGAACACGCCTTGGCCTGGCATGTCGCGCACGTACCGGCGGATGTGATCGATGCGACGGGTATCGTTGCCGCGTTGCAGCAAGCAATGCGGGCTGCGGTGTCGGGGCTGGCAGGACAGCTGACCGGCGCCTATGCCGGTACGGACCCGCTGTTGCAGACGGTGTTGCTGGACGGGCGACCGATGGGACTGTTCGAGCGCGAGCAGGCGATCGTCAAAGGTGACGGCAAGGTGGCTGCAATCGCCGCCGCATCGGTGTTGGCGAAAGTCGAGCGCGATGCGCTGATGTGCGACTATGACGTGCGGTATCCGGGTTACGGATTCGCCGACCACAAGGGCTACGCTGCCGCCGCGCATGTGGATAACATCGTGCGTCGCGGGCTGTCCGAAATCCACAGGAAGAGTTTTTGCGGGAATTTCTTTCAGGGCAAGCTTTTTTAATCACGTGCGCGTGGGTTTTGCGGGCTGACATTGCAGCAGCTTACCCGCCCTTTCGCAACTCATTTAAGGCTTGACACCAAAAAGCTTTAAGGAACGCTTAAACAGACCTTAAGAAACTTCTAAGTGCTCCGCGCGACACTATGTGCGGAGGTGTAAGAGCTATGACCACGCAACGCAGGGCGCTGGGAAAGCGCGGCGAAGACGCCGCCTGTGATTTTCTCGCGCGCAAGGATTACCACATAGTCGAACGCAACTGGAAGTGCAGCTATGGCGAGGCCGACATTGTCGCGACCGAGGCCGACACGCTGGTTTTCGTAGAAGTGAAAACCCGGCGCAGTGTCGCCGCCGGCACCCCGGTCGAGGCTGTCACGCCCAAAAAACAACAGCGCTATCTGCGCCTGGCGCAGCTCTATGTGCGCAGAAACAACATCCTCGACAAAAACATCCGCTTCGATGTCATCAGCATCCACGACCACAAAAACGGGCGCGCGGAACTCAACTTGGTGAAAAATGCCTTCGGGGAATCGGGCTGCCTGTAATGCGCCTGTGCAAGACTCATACTGCAACCCTGCACGGCATCAAGGCCATCCCTGTCGAGGTACAGGTTCACCTGGCGGCGGGAATGCCCGGTTTTCATATCGTCGGTCTGGCGGATATCGCCGTCAAGGAATCGGCGCGCCGCGTAGTTTCTGCGCTCAAGACCTGTGGTTTTTCCATTCCTCAGGGCCAAATCACGGTGAACTTGGCTCCGGGAACCCTGCCTAAACACGGTGTGGGATTCGATTTGCCTATCGCGCTCGCGATTCTAATTGCCGAAGGCCACATCGATACGCGCGTGATTGAAAACGCCATCGTTGTGGGCGAACTGGGGCTGGACGGAGCCGTCTCGACCGTGCGTGGTCTGGTCGGGTACGCTCTCCTCGCACGCGAACGGGGACAGCGGCTGATATGTGCCGACGCGACCCAGTTGGACGGGTTGATTCAGCTGGATGTCACCGAGGCTACTTCATTGAATGACTTTCGCTGTGCTTTGTCCACGCGCACAACGGGTCGGTACGTCCCCTCGGTTGACGGCTCGCGAAACCTGCCTGTTGATGGCGGCAGGCGTCGTGACTTTATTGATGTCATCGGACAGGAACAGGCGGTTCGCGCCTTGACCGTGGCGGCTGCGGGGCAGCACAACATCTTGATGATCGGACCTCCCGGTACCGGCAAAACCATGCTGGCTTCGCGTCTGCCGGGAATACTCCCCGAACTGGAAAACGAAGAGCTGATTGAAACGGCATTGGTCAGTTCAGTCGGCGGTATTGATTTCGATACCCGCAGTCGCCAACGGCCCTTTCGGGCCCCGCATCATTCGGCAACCTGTGCCGGCATCGTCGGTGGAGGGCACCCCATCACCCCGGGCGAGGTCTCTTTCGCGCATAACGGGGTCTTGTTCCTGGATGAAATGCCCCAGTTCGGAGCGGGCACGCTACAGAGTTTACGCCAGCCGATCGAGGACGGGAAAATCACCATAGTGCGTGCCACTGAAGCGGTGAACTTCCCCGCACGTGTCATGCTGGTGGGAGCAGCCAATCCCTGCCCCTGTGGGTATTTGGGGGACGGCAAACGATCCTGTCGCTGTCTGCCGGACCAAGTGGAGCGCTATCAACAACGGGTCGGTGGTCCCATTATGGATCGTTTCGACATGGTCATTTCGGTTACGCGCCCCGATACCGAGACCTTCTTTGCCGGAACCGGAAGCACCGGGTCGGCGGAATTGGCCGTTCAGGTTGCAGCCGCCCGTCGCATGCAAAAACAGCGCGGCTTGGGTCCGAATCGCCTGCTCAGCCGTCGCGAGTTGACGTCTGACACGGTAACGTCACACGAGGCGCTGTTGTTCTGTAAGCGTGCCGCCGCCCGGTTGAACCTGTCCGGGCGTGGCATCGTGCGCGTGCTGCGTTTGGCACGCACCATTGCGGATATGGCTGAAAGCGATTGCAGTGAAGAAGAACACATTGCTGAAGCCCTGAGTTATCGGGGGGATTGGTACAACCATGCCTGACAAGACACGTGGCACCGCCCAGCGTCGATTTGAAATCACCGCCGATGACGCGGCATATCCGGAGATGCTGCGCTTTATTGAGGATCCTCCGGCGACCATCTATGGACGCGGAAATGAATCGGCATTGACCGCCGGGGTCGCCATCATCGGTGCGCGTAATGCGACTCCCTATGGGAAGGCCGCCGCCAAGATGATTGCCGGCTGGGCTGCCGATTTGGGCCTGGTGGTGTATTCGGGTTGTGCACGCGGTTGTGACCAGGCGGCGCATCGCGGGGCGCTCGATGCCGGGGGACGCACGGTAGCCGTGTTAGGTTGCGGGGCGGATATCGCCTATCCCTCGCGTGCATCCGACTTGTTGGATGAAATTGCTGAAACCGGGGCGGTCATTTCCGGGTATCCCTGGGGTATGCCCCCGATGAAGCATCAGTTCATTGCACGCAATCGCCTGATTATCGCGCTTTCACGATTGTTGGTCGTGACCGAAGCCCGCCTGCCCTCGGGGACCTTTTCTGCGGTGCATCATGCACTGGACTTGGGGGTTCCGATAGCTGCGGTACCGGGATCCATTTTTTGCCAGGAATCCGCCGCACCGAACAAGCTGATAGCGGAAGGAGCCACATTGATTTCATCGCACGAAGACTTTCTCATAGCTTGCGGGCTGATCGAGGGCTACCTGAGCACTTTTGCCCAGGAACAAACGGCACTTGATTTGGATGACGATCGCGAAGAGGTGGACGTGACACCTGCCGACGCCATTTTGCATGCACTGCGAGCCCAGCCCGCAGGCCCCGATCAGCTGATCGAACAGCTGGGTTTTACCGGACCGGTGGTGCTCCGCACTTTGACCGAACTGGAAATATCGGCGCAAGTAACCCGCTACCCCGACGGGCGCTATGGGGCAGCCGCATAACAGACGCAAACAATACGGGGATTGACGGATAAGGATACTCAGTATGACCGGAACACGTATGGAACGAACAGGACAGACAGGAACCACGACAACACGGCTGATAACCATCAGCGGGATGGATCGCAAAGTGGGTGTCACGCATTTGGGGTTGTCTTTGGCGCTGAAGCTGAACGATCGGGGGCTCAAGACGGCATTACTCCTGTCCTATGAAACCTACAATCAGCTGAACCAGTATTTCATTCTGAAGCGCTGCACCGAGCGGACGACCCGCGAGGGGAAATCCTACAGCGCGGATTTGGCCGGTGTCCAGTTGTTTTCGAACGCCATGCCGGGCGACATTGAGGGCTTTGACGTGCTCGTTTGGGATTGCGGCGAACTGGGGCACAATCGGCGTTCCTTCGATCACGGTACGGTGCGCCTGATTGTATCGGGCGGACAGCCCTGGGAGCTTGCCCCGCTGAATACGTTCCTGGTGACTGAAAACGCAGAAAAGCTGCGCAGCTACACCCTCTGTTTCGCAGGTATTGACGATGATGCCTATCAGCATATGGCTTTGCAGGTCAAAGACTGCATGCCCTGTATCAAGGTTCAACATCAACCCGCCTGGAACAAAATCGATATGCGTGAAGACCTGAACGAAATCATCAACCTGCTCCCCAGGTAAACGAAAACGAAAGCGAACCGACTATGTCAGACATCATACTGCCCCGTAAACGCAGCATCTTGTGGCTCCGCTGCATCGAACGCGAAAGGAAACTGCAGCAACGCGAACGGAAACGCCTGCGACAGCTGGCACGTGCCCGGCGCGCGCAGACCACCAAACGCTTTGTGCTCAAACCGGTTCATAAGCTACTGGCAAGCGTGATGAGTATCGCGCTGATGATTGCGGTGTCTGTGCTGTTGACCTTGTTTGCGAACTACCTGAACGGTCATCCGGCGTTTTTGCAGCGGATGATATCCCCGATTACCCGGCTGCTGCAGACGCAGGTGGCGGGTGCCGCCGAAACAGCTGCGACGTCATCCGGACCGGACACAGTACAGGCCGGTCCGGGGGAGTCGGGTGAAACGGTACTCTTGCGCGGCGTGCATCAGGTTGACCGCGTGGTGGTCTATGACGACCTGCCCGACAACGATGTCGCACGGCTGGATGCGATTCGCACATTCCGCGTTCGCAGCGACGAGGACCCCGATGCCACCTGTGACGCAGAGCTTCGTGCTGCAGAATGGCACTGGATTGTGACAGCATACGACCGCTATGGGTTGCCTGTGCGCTATCGGGCGGAGGTCACCTATCGGGGGCTTGAACGCTATTGCGACGTGTACGAATTGCCGCATGCTGTTGCCGGTGGCACTACCGAGACCACGGCAACCGCACACAGACGGCACCACGCGGATACGCATGATGACGAAGGGACGTACTCACCCGAACGGTTGTCACGGATATTCGTCGGCACCGATCGGTCTGACGAGGTGACCCGGTCGGTGTCGCTCGAGGACGGCCAACGGCTCGTGAAAGCACAGATGACGAGCAATCCCCGGCCGCTGCGCCGTTGGCCTGTGTGGGCATCACTGGCGGCAGGCGTCGTTGCAGGTGGCGGTGCGGCGAGTGCGGTGGTGTTTTGGTGGAAGCGCAAAAAGAAACGCGAGGATGAACCCGACAAGGGCAGTATGGAAGGGTGATTGGGATGAAGAAAAGAATCGGTGTTATTATTGCCGCCTTTGTGCTGGTGTTTGCCGTCGGCGTTGCTGTTGCGGCGGAGAAAATCAGCACAGGTGAGGCGCATACCGGGTTTTTGGCGAAGCAAACGGTCGGGGGCGCTTGGACGCCGCTCAAGACCGCGTTTCACAGCGACGGTTCCGGGCGCATCAGTTACTGTTTGGAACATTCCAAGAACTATCCCAGCGGGCAGTCCTACAGCAGCTATGACGGTCCGGCGAAAAAGACCCGTGACGGCTTGGTGGCGCTGCTGCAACACGGCTACCCGACCGAAAAGCCGGCGGGACTCAGCGCGACGCAGGCGCGTTACGCGACCCAGAATGCCGTGCGCAGCTGGTTAGCGGAATGTGGCGAGGCGAACAACTACGAGTTCATGAAACTGTCTCAGAAACGCGTGAAGTCGTCGGGGTCGTCCTGGGATGATGCTTTTGCCTGGTATAAAAAACTGGTTGGCTATGCAGAGAAGAAGACTCTGTTGGCACCTGCGGTCAAGATCACGCAGAAAACAGCGTGGACCTTCAGTGGGGGCAGTTATCGCACCCAGCTGCGGGTGCGCGTGACCGACGCGCAGCGTTACAGTCTGAGCTTGCCCTCCGGCGTGTCCATCGGCAGCAATAAGGTAAACAGCGCTAGCAGTGACGACACCGTTGACATCGTGGTGCCGGCGACGCTGGCGGGAAAAGCGCTGAAGTTAACGGCGAACTGCTATGATGACCGTGCGCCGGGGAGTTATCACTATTACAAACCGGGCGATTCCTCAAAGCAACGCGTTGTGGTGGTACAACCGGTCGAGGTCAAGGCTGCTTCCGGCAGCATGACTTTGACGGCACCCACCGGGTCGCTGACACTACACAAAACCGACGCGCAAACCGGACTGCCCTTGGCTGGAGCGGTGTTTCGCCTGACGGGTCCGGGAGTGAACCACCTGATGCCTGCGACCGACAAAAACGGGGTCAGCTCCGTCAGTGGTCTGCCTTACGGAAACTACAGCGTGACTGAGGTAACCGCACCGGCATACCACGTGTTGGCGACCGGAAGCCATGGGGTTGCCGTCCAGGGTCCTGCCGCCACCTTGACCGTTACGAACACGCCGCAAACCGGCCGTTTCCGTTTGTACAAGTACGATGCGTCGACCAAGGCTCCGCTGCCCGGCGCACGTTTTCAGGTCTTCAAGAACGGCAGGCTGGAATGCGAGCTTACCAGCGGCGTTGACGGATACACGCCCTGGGTAACCGGTACCTTGCCGTCCGCCGATTGGACGGCGCGCGAGGTGGGTGTTCCTGCCGGCTATCGCAGCGACGGACAAACGATCCGCATACCGGCGATTACAGTTGACGGGGCCTATTGCGTCACGGTGCCCAATACACGCGCCACGGGGCTTAAGCTGATAAAGGTGGATGCGAATGACCCGACGGTGCATCTGGCGGGTGTCGTGTTCGGCCTGTCGAAACTGGTGACGGAAACGGTACAGGTATCCGTGCCGGCAACATCCGTCCCGGCAACCACCGGTCCCGCAACATCCGTGCCCGCCAGTGAAAGTGCGGGAAATGCGGGAAATGCGGGGAGCGCCGGCAGTGCGGGTGGCGGACAGCCGGCACCTGCCCCCTCTGCACCCACGACGGACGGTGCCTCGGTCATGACCACGATCAGCGTCGAGACTACCCGACTGGTCGAGCTGGAGGAATTGGTCACTGGGGATAACGGTATTGCATACACATCAAAAGTGATGCAACCGGGCAGGTATTATCTGGTTGAAAAGAAAACCCGGACAGGCTACGTGCTGGATCCAACGCCACATCCGGTGGATATGGAAGCGGGAAAACTGAATGAGGTCCTTCTGGAAAACGAGGGTCACCCGCGGGTGCAGGTCTATAAGCTGGACAAAGATTCCGGTGAACCGATTCCCGATACCGAGTTCATCTTGTACGGTACCGACGACACGACGGTTACGGCATCCACCGTTTGGTACGAGGTCCGCCGTGGTGTTACAGACAGCCGGGGACATCTGACCTTCGAAATGGAGCACTATGGTATCTATCGCGTGCAGGAAAACCGTCCCAACGCAGATTACGCCGACTGTGTCGCCAGCGGGGAAGACCCCTCTCGTGTTTTCACGGTGGCATTCAAGCACCCGGCACCCGACCTGACGTACTACAACCGAAAGTTGTTCACGGCAGTCGAAATCCGGAAATCGACCATTCACACGACGTCCGCCGGTTATGTGTCCCTGCCCGGTCAGGCGGGTATCGACAACACCCAGGCGGGCTGTGACGAACGCTATCGCTACGACATCGATTACCGCAGCCTCTCGAATTGCTGGGCGGATGAACTGACGGTGATTGATCCCTTAGAGGGTGTGGCGGCAAATCAGATTCGCCTGGAAGAACTCTGGACACCAATCAGTTATGGTGACTGTGATGGGACGTTCAATCTGTGGTATCAGACCAATCGGGGCGCTGTCAGCTCCCCGGACACAACGGCCAATGCACAGGATAACGATCCGCTGAATCCCGCGAATCCGACCCGCGCACGGCGTATCGGCACAGACGGATGGCGCCTGTGGGCGCGTGACATCGGTTGCTTGGAGCGGCGGCACTTCAGCGTGCGTGATTTGCACCTGAAAGCGGGGGAGTACATCACGGGACTGATGCTGGAGCACGGCCGCGTCGAGCGCGGTTTCACCACCGACAACGCGCGACAGTGGCTGCCCGAGCCGGGGAGCTGCTGGTACAGCGATGAGGCTTCGGCTGCGGTGGGCTTGCAACCGCTCTCATACCTAGTCAGCTGTCCCCAACCACTTTCTCGCGAGACCACGATCGAGCCCGATCCGGATGCCCGCACGTCGCATCCGCGCACCACCGCATCGGACGACCAGACGGACACCGCTGATACGGACTATGCGGATGACAACAGCATCGAGACCACGCTGACGCGCATCGTTAACAGCTGCAGTGCGCATATCACACGAAACCGTGTGTTGGTGGATGATGACACGGATCGCGTTCAGACCGGTGCCGTGTCCAGCTTCAGTTTGCGTTCGCTGGAATCGACCCCGACACCACCCGATACGCTGTTGCCGCCGGACGCCCCGACGCGTACCCCCGATACTCCGGGGACACGACCGGGTGGGACAGTCCCGAAAAAATCGGCCCACACAACCGGACTACCCAAAACCGGCGAGCGATCGTTTGCCATCCTGTTTGTGCTGTTGGCAGCCTGCCTGATTGCCACCTTGGTGTGCGTGCGTCGCACGCAACGAGCTGACGAATAGTTAGCCTACGTGTGCGAACCTGCCCCGATGAACGACGCAGAGATGCGCCATCAGGTGCGAGCTATGAGCCGATGAATAACATAGCCCGCACCATCTCAAACGCATCCCCCGTCACAAAGCGCACCGTATAGCCGTCATCCAACAGCTCGGCTCCGGGGTAATACGACAGCTGTCGGGCTGAAGCATGTTCGCAGCGCGTGATGCAGAGCTCAAACGACTCGGGGATGGCGGGGTGGCAACTCGCGCGGTCGTCCAACACCCGCTGCAAACCGTCCGCGACACCTGCACGGATCCGTTCACGTGCCAACTCGGGCGCAATGCTCACGGTGGCGGCCCCCAGCGCATGCTTGACCGGCACGGTGACGATTCCCGCAACCTGTCCTGACGCCTCTTCACACAGGGCCGCATCCCCACTCACAAACACACTGGGTACCCCATAGATGGCTTCTGCCGCCAGCGCATGCAGGTAAAACTCGCTCAGGGGCCGTCCGTTCAGGCGTGCGCCGCGCGCCCGTTCACTGGTCATCGTGTGTGCTAGCGGGTTTCCCACGTTGCCCGCGGCCGCATGATATCCCACAAACAGCACGGCGTCGAAACTGTCGTCGATGCCCCCGATCATTTGCAGGGGGTCACGCGTCCAGCCGCGCACCAGTTGCACCTCGCGCGGAAAGGCGGCCGGGTCCATGTTGCGGGCGGTATCGTGTGCGTCCTTCACATACACTTCGCGCGCACCCGCATCCGTTACCCCCTGCACGGCTGCCAGCGCCTCAGCCGTCATCAGACGCGCCGCCTGCGCATAGTCGTCTTGCCCCTTGTTGGTCTCGGGCCAAGCGGTGACTCCTGCCACTCCCTCGATATCGACACTGATGTAGACTTTCATGCCCGTCCTTCCGCGAAATGAATGCGACCGTCCTCGATTCGCTCGATAACCGCCAGCGACTCGACCCGCACGCCTTCGCGCGCGAGCAAAGTCGCGCCTCCCTGAAACTGCTTTTCGATCACCGCACCCACCCCCAACAGCTCACACCCCGCTTCCGCGCACAGGCGCACCAAACCGCTTGCCGCCTGCCCATGCGCCAGAAAGTCGTCGATAATCAACACCCGCTCGCCTGCCTGCAGATATTTCTTCGCAATCCGAATCGCGGTCATCTTGCTCTTGGTAAACGACATGATCTCGGTGAACCAATAATCCTCGGTCATGGTCGACGGCAGGTCCTTTTTCGCAAACACGACCGGCGGATAGCCGAACTCGCGCGCGGTAAAGGTCGCAACCGCAATCCCGCTGGACTCCACAGTCAGGATCTTGTCGACCGAACCGGGCTCCAAATCGGCGAAACGCATCGAAAAGCCGCGCGCCAGCTCCTCAAAAAACCGCACGTCAATCTGGTGGTTCAAAAAACTGTCGACCTTGACCGTGTCGGTCCCGACGGTGACCCCGTCCGCAACGATTCTCTCTCTCAGCGATTGCATGGCTCGCGACGCCCCCTCTATGACGCATCCTTCGGCAGCAGCTCGCGCGCCACCTTGCCCGACATATGCTCGATATCAAACGCCAAAACGGCGGTACTGTCCCAATGTCGGGTGATTTCCGACTCGTTGTGCTTACTGTTTTCCTCTTGGGGAGCATATCGCTGGGCCAAGGCTTCTAACGCACGACGCTTTTCATCCTCATCGACCACGCGCCGCACCCGCCCGAACACCACCACGCTCTCGAACAGGGTGGTCAGCCGCGCCGAATCGACAAAGTCGCGCGCGATGACCGTATAGCAGGCCTTGCAGCCGCCCGCGATGGCGTCAATCTTGTGACCGGCGACCGCGCTGTGGAAATACAGGCGCCCGCTGCTTGCGGACAGGTCCGGGACGTGCTCCCCCGATTGCTCGGCATCCGCCAGGTAGACATGCGTCAGCGGCACGCCATAGGGGTAGCCGTTATCGCCGACCAGGGACAGCACACCACCGGTGGTCGTTTGTAGCAGGTGGATGGTGGCGTTCGGGTTCATCGCCTGGCGCGCGCGTCGCATGGGCCGAAACGTATCTGCGGACATGGCTTCCCCTCTCGAACGTCTGGTCGAACGTCTGGTCGAACGTCTGGTGGGCGAGGAGGGATTTGAACCCCCGACCTTGGCCTTGTAAGGGCCCTGCGCTCCCGCTGCGCCACTCGCCCACATCTGCGATTTCACAGTGTAACACGCCGCTCTGTGTACGTGTACGGGCTCACGCTGATTTTCAATCGCGACAAAACGTAATTGCGAGCCCGCGGGCAGCACCCCCGATGTCATTGCGAGCCCGCCATAGGCGGGCGCTGCAATACATGCGGGCGGGCATAAGCCCGCCCGGACCAATGATTCGACGGCGCTGTTTTGTGGCGCGGGATGCGCACAAAACGTAAACCCGCGCCGCCTCGAGTTTATTAGCTCGTGAAACGACCAAACCCGTCGTCCCGCTCGCGTGGACTGCCACGGGGCGCAGAATACGCGCCCCTCGCAGTGACGATAGGTATACCGACAAGCGTCCTACTCCACGACGTCATTCTGAGCGGAGGGCATCGGGTTTTGATGCCCGTAGTCGAAGAATCCACAACCGTAACACAACGAGGGAATGACCAGTTCAGTGTTTTCACACGGCAAGTCAATACCGGCTGTGCGTGTCAGGAAACCTCGGCCGGTTTTTTCTCAAGGTCTTTGCAGATGGGGCTTGCAGTTGGGGTATCCGCTGTGATAGGATACGTCCTTGCTGAAACGTGGTGGGTATAGCTCAGTTGGTTAGAGCGCCTGACTGTGGCTCAGGAGGTCGAGGGTTCGAGTCCCTTTACCCACCCCAATTTGGCACTGCGTCGGCGAACTGCCCTAGTCTTTATGTTCTTTATGTGCTTGTGTAGGTCACTACGCGGCGCCCATAAAGCCGTCGGCAGTTCATGCAACGCAGCACCAAATCCGGTATTGAGTTGCCGGTAATCAGTGGTTTGATGGCGACTATGAGTCGTAAATTCACAGAGAAGTGGACTGTGAGGCCGGGTGCCCGGATCGCCTTGGATGGGCGGACGGGTGGTCAAGCGGGCTGAAGCTTCTCGAGGACAAACGAAAGGATGGTAGCTGTTATGGCTGTCGTAACCATGCAAAGCCTGCTGGAAGCAGGTGTTCACTTCGGGCATCAGACTCGTCGTTGGAACCCCAAGATGAAGCCCTATATCTTCACGTCGCGTGGGGGCATCTACATTCTGGACTTGGCCAAAACCATGCAAGAACTCGAGAGCGCCTATAAATACGCGTTCACCGTCGGTCAGCGTGGTGGAGAGCTGTTGTTCGTCGGCACCAAGAAGCAGGCGCAAGAACCGCTCGAGACCGCAGCCAAAGCCGCCGGTATGCCGTATGTGACCCAGCGCTGGCTGGGTGGTATGCTCACCAACTTCGAGACCGTGCGTTCCCGTGTCGCTTATATGGAGAAGCTCGAGCGCATGATCGAGGACGGCACGATGGCGTCACTGCCGAAAAAAGAACAGATCCTCAAGGGCAAAGAGCTTGAAAAGCTGCGCCACAACCTGGAGGGTATTCGCAATATGAAGTCGTTGCCGGCGGCACTGTTTGTCGTCGACACCAAGCGTGAGGCCATCGCGATCGCCGAGGCCCGTCGCCTGAAGATTCCGATTATCGGCATTCTGGATACCAACGCCGATCCCGATGAGGTCGATTTCCCGATTCCGGGTAACGACGACGCGATTCGCGCCATCCAGCTGATTGCAGACGTCATCAGTGGCGCCATTCTGGAGGGCAACGGCGGCATTACCGCTCCTGCGGCTGACCCGAACGCACCGGCAGAGCCGGTGGCTGCCCCGGTCGCGGCTGCCCCTGCAGTCACCGCCGAGCCTGCAGCGCCCACGGCAGCGGTCGACGCAAACCGCGAATCCCAGGAAAGCCCGATTCGCTTTGAAGACGATTTGGCGACCGCCGTCGACGAAATCGTCGAAACCGTCGCTGAATCGGCTGCGGAGTAAGCAGTTCGCCTGAATTTCGGCGGGGGCACGCCGTGCCCCCGCCGGGCTTGATTTTGTATTTGTTTGAATTTGGCTATTTGAATTGGCCAGTTGTATTGGACGTTACACACAGCGAAGGGAGCACAGACATGGCTGAAATCACCGCCAAACTGGTAAAAGAGCTGCGCGAGATAACCGGCGCCGGCATGATGGAATGTAAAAAAGCGCTGCAGGCCACCGAGGGCATCGTCGAGGACGCCGTCGACCACCTGCGTAAGCAGGGCTTGGCAAACTATGGCAACAAGGCACACCGTGCAACCAACGAGGGCGCCATTGCCGAATATATCAGCGTTGATGACAAGACCGGGTGCTTGATCGAGGTCAACTGCGAGACCGACTTCGTCGCCACCAACGAGGTCTTCACTTCATTCGTGAAGCTGCTGGCCGAACTGGTTGTCAAGGATAACCCCGCTGACATCGACTCCTTAAAGACCCTGAACGTTCCCGGTCGTGATATCTCGGTCGAGGAACTGTTCGGCGAGACCTTCAGCAAGCTGGGCGAAAACATCCAGGTTGCCCGTTTCACCCGGGTTTCCATCGAGGGCACCGGTGCCCTCGCCGCCTACATCCACGGTGGCGCCAAGATCGGCATCTTGGTCCAGTTCGAGCTGAACGACCAGGCGAACGCCGAAAAAGAGGTCTTCAAGATCTATGCGCGCGACGTGGCGATGCAGGTTGCCGCCGCAAACCCCATTGCGGTGCGTCGCGAAGAGTTCGACCCGGCAGTCGTGGAGCACGAGAAGGGCATCTACATTGCCCAAGCCGCCGAGTCCGGCAAGCCCGAGGCCATTCAGGAAAAGATGGCGGAAGGTCGCCTGAACAAGTTCTTCAAAGAGCAGGCGCTGGTCGAGCAAGCTTACGTCAAGGATATGGACATCAGCGTCGATGAGTACACGCGTCGCGTGTCCAAAGAGCTGGGCGATGAGATTCGCATCGTCAGCTTCATCCGCTACGACCTGGGATCCTCGGCCGAGTAGTACCCCGGTAGTACGCCAGTAGTACACCTGCTGCAGGTTGGTCGTACGCCGGAGTTCTCTGGCAGCACGCCGGCCGCACACAACGGTATATTTTCCCGAGGCGGGCATGTCATGTGCCCGCCTCGCTTGTGTTTTCCCATATTTCTCCGCGCGCGGGCACGGCGTCGCGGTGTCTGTCAATGCTGTGATAAACTGTACCGTTGAGTAGGGGACGTACTCCTCACAATTTTGTCTGAACGAATGCGGCGAAACGCGCAGGTGAAAGGGGTCATTTTGGGTCGTATCCTAGACGTGAAACGGGTATTGCTGAAACTGTCGGGCGAGGCCCTGATGGGGACGCGCGGATACGGCATCGACCCTGCGGTCATCGATTCTTTGGCGGCACAAATCAAGGTCGTGGTCGACGACGGATACGAACTGGCCATCGTGGTGGGCGGCGGAAACATTTTCCGCGGGGTCGCCGCGTCCGCAAACGGCATGGACCGGGCAGCCGCCGACTACATGGGGATGCTCGCCACGGTGATGAACGCGATTGCCCTGCAGGACGGGCTCGAGCGCCACGGGATGGCGACACGCGTGCAGTCCGCCATCACCATCCAGGAGGTTGCCGAGCCCTATATCAAACGCCGCGCGGCGCGTCACATGGAAAAGGGCCGCGTGGTGATTTTCGCCGCCGGCACCGGAAACCCCTACTTCACGACCGACACGACAGCCGCCCTGCGCGCGCTGGAAATCGGTGCGGATTGCGTGATGAAGGCCACCCGCGTCGACGGCGTCTATGATAAAGATCCCCTGAAACATGACGACGCCCGGAAATACGACGAACTGAGCTACATCGACGTCTTGAATCGCGGGCTCAAGGTCATGGATTCGACCGCGATATCGCTGTGTATGGACAACAGCCTGCCCATTTTGGTCTTTAACATGGAGGTCGAGGGCAACATTTCCCGCGCGCTGGCAGGCGAAGACGTGGGAACCATCGTGAAGTAGTGAAGTAGTGAAGCAGTGACACCGGAAAGCGGGGGAGTACGTCCCCTCGTTTGCCGGTTATAGTAGACGGCAAGGGACGCATGCGGCACCTGTCGCACACAGAAAGGATAAGACGATGGCAACGATAAATGAGATAAAGGCATCCGCTTCCGAGCATTTTGCAAAGACGCAGGCGGCGCTGCTCAACGAGTTCGCAAGCGTGCGCACGGGGCGTGCCGCCGTGGGGCTGTTCGACAAGATCACCGTCGAGGCATACGGCTCGCAGATGCCGCTGAACCAGGTGGCATCCGTCAAGACCCCCGATGCCCAGACCGTGGTGATCGAGCCTTGGGACAAGGGGACGATTTCTGCCATCGAGCGCGCCATCCAGTCCTCCGATCTGGGGCTGTCACCGAATAACGACGGTCGTCTGATCCGCGTCCCGTTTCCCCCGCTGACCGAAGAACGGCGCCGCGAGCTGGCAAAACTGTGCAAAAACTACGCCGAAGAGGCGCGCGTGGCGATACGCAATATTCGCCGCGATGCAAACCAAAAGCTCGACCGGATGAAAACCGACAAGGAAGCCGGCGAAGATGAGCTGTATCACGCCGAACAGGACGTCCAAAAGCTCACGGACAAGGCGATCGAGGAAATCGCTGCGGCATTGGACAAAAAAGAGAAAGAAATCATGGAGGTCTAGGACCCTTGGATTTGACCGAGGATCTCTGTTCGTGGTTTGAAAGTGACGTCGCACGCGAAATCCTGACGGCGCTGGATGCCCGGCGCCTGCCCAAACACATCGCCGTCATCATGGACGGCAATGGTCGCTGGGCAAAACAGCGGGGAAAACCCCGTCTGTTCGGACACAAAGCAGGCGTTGCCGCCGTGCGCGAGGCCATCGCCACCTGCGTGCGGCTGGGTATCGACTATCTGACGATTTATTCTTTCAGCTCGGAAAACTGGACGCGTCCGGCCGATGAGGTCTCGGGACTGATGCAGCTGTTCGTCGAGGTTCTGGGGCGTGAGATTCCGAACCTGAACGAACAGCACGTACGCGTGCGCCTGATCGGCGACACGCAGGCCTTGCCGTCAAAGACCCGCGACGCCTTTGCGGACTGCGTGACGCGCACCGCCGGAAACGACGGGCTGACGCTGGTGGTGGCGCTGAACTATGGCGCGCGTGCGGATTTGGCCGCGGCGGCGCGCAGCCTGGCGACAGACGCCGCGTCGGGTACGCTGGATCCGGGGGCAATCGACACCGATATGCTGGCAGCGCGGCTCTCGACGGCGGGTATTCCCGACCCCGACCTGGTCATTCGCACCTCGGGCGAACAGCGTCTCTCGAACTTTCTCCTCTATGAGGTCGCCTATGCTGAAATGCTGTTTGCGCCGACGCTCTGGCCGGACTTCGGTCGCGACGAGCTGCTGGCGGCGATACGTGACTATCAAAACCGCGACCGGCGCTTTGGGGGACTGGGCTCGTGACGCACACGGAACCGTCGCACACGCCGTCCCACAGCGCGCACGGCATCACCATCGGACGCCCCGCCGGCATCGAGCCGGTCAGTTTCCGCAAACGTGTCATCACCGGTGCCATCTATGCCGTGGTGATGCTGGGATGCCTGTTGATCGGCAACCGCTTCTTTGTGTTGCCGGCACTGTGCGTGGTGATGGCGGCGATCGGCACTTTTGAATTCATCCGCATCTGTCAGCCGGACATGAACCAAACCCCGCGCATCATCGGGCTGGTGATGGCGATGTCGCTGCCGCTCATCACCACGGTTGCGCGCATCCAAATCCCCGAGCTGCCGATCCTGAAAACCGGCGGCCTGATCGCCCTGTCCGCGCTGTTTTTTGCGGTGCTGGCCGGTATGCTCTGCTACCTGACTTGGCTTGCGGTCACGCCGACGGCACGCGCGCGCGACGCCGCCCTCAGTTTTTTCGGCGCCCTGTACCTGGGGATGCCGCTCAGTTGCCTGATTCTGATCCGCGCGATGGACACGGGACTGGTACTGGCGGTTACCACCGTGGTCAGCATCTGGGTGGCCGACAGCTTCGCCTACATCGGCGGGTCGCTGTTGGGTCGCCACAAACTGGCACCGGTCATCAGCCCGAAAAAGTCATGGGAGGGACTGCTGTTCTCGCTGGCCGGCGCCATCATCATCTGGTATCTGGCACCGCTGATCATCAACGGCCGTGCCTCGATTCCGGTGGCACTGACCGGCGGAATCATCGTCGCGTTCTCGTCCCTCATCGGCGACTTGTTCGAATCACGCATCAAGCGTGAGGCCGGGGTCAAGGACTCGGGGAAACTGCTCCCCGGGCACGGCGGCATACTGGACCGGATCGATTCGCTGCTGTTTACCTCGGTTTTTATCTATATGCTGGTCTCGATCGTCGGCACCGCACTGGGAATCGTCAGCCCATGAGCCAATCCGGCCTACCGCACGGTTTGTGTCTGCAAAAAAGCTACACAGCTTTTTCCAGTACAAACCTGCCCTTTACCGTAACCTGCGGATTGAGGCCGAATAAAAAGCTTCACGGCTTTTTTTCGGCTCAATCCACCCTGTCTGAAAGATTCGTTTGATGAAAAAGATTCTGATTCTGGGTTCGACCGGATCCATCGGCCGCCAAGCCCTGGATGTCATCGCACGCCACCCCGATCGGCTGTCCGTCTGTGGCCTAGCGGCGAACCGTTCGGAAAAATTACTGCGGGAGCAGGCCGCACGATACCGCGTACCTGATCGCGCCCTTGCCCTCTGCACCCGCGACGGCATGGATGCCCTGCTGGCGCTGATCGACACAACCGAACCCGATATGGTCTTAAACGCCATGGTGGGTGCCGCCGGCACACGCGCGACCGTGTATACACTCCGGGCGCAGATTCCCCTTGCGCTCGCCAACAAAGAATCCCTGGTCGTCGCCGGTGACTGGGTGATGCCGCTTACCGCACGCAGCACGCTGATTCCGGTTGACTCCGAACATTCCGCCATCTATCAGTGCCTGCTGGGCGAAAACCGCGCAGAACTCACCCGGATCTGGCTGACCGCGTCAGGTGGGCCGTTCCGCGGACGCACCCGCGAACAACTACGCACCGTCACCGCAGCCGACGCGCTGGCACACCCCACCTGGAACATGGGCGCGAAAATCACCGTCGACAGTGCCGGCATGATGAACAAGGGGCTCGAGGTCATCGAGGCGCATCATTTGTTTGGGGTGGATTATGATGCCATCGACGTGCTGTTGCAGCCGCAATCGCTGATTCACAGCATGGTTGAGTTTGCCGACGGGGTCGTAATCGGGCATTTGGGCGCACCCGACATGCGCGTGCCGATCCAGTACGCCTTCAGTCATCCCGAGCGCTGGGATGCACCGACGCCCCCGGTCGATTTTCGCGCACTGACCGCGCTGGAACTGGGGGATCCCGACACTGCCACGTTCGAGTGCCTGCAGCTGGCATATGATGCCGGGCGTGCCGGCGGGGCGGCACCCTGTGTGCTGAACGCCGCAAACGAGGTCGCGGTGGCGGCATTTCTGGCAGGCGAGATCGGGTTTCCGGACATACCTGCCATAGTGCGGACTGCGTTGGACGACCGGGTTACGGATGCGCCGGGACGCACTCCCCCAACTGATGATATTGAGGGTGGTCTTGCATATTTGATGGAGATTGACCGACAAGTTCGTGAAAGTTCCCTCAAGCACATCCGCAGGCGGCACCACTAGCGTAAAATGCACCTATGCCGGGCGTGATTCCTTCCATATTTTGGGGCATTGTGACGCTGTCCATCGTGGTGTTTTTCCACGAGGGCGGCCATTTCGTGGCGGCACGCCTGTGCGGCCTGGAGGTCAGCGAGTTCATGCTGGGACTGCCGGGACCGAAGATTTCATGGAAATGGGGACGCACGCGCTATGGCGTGACCGCGATTCCCTTCGGGGGATACTGCCGGATTCCGGCGCTGGAAGGCCAGGGTGCCGCAGGCGAGCTGGGGTCGATGACCGATGAGGAGCGCGCGCGTTACGTGGCTGTTCCGGCTTGGAAGCGCGTGGTTGTGCTGGCATCGGGCATTATCGTCAACCTGGTTTTGGCGGTGGTGATTTTCACCTGCGTGTTGAGTATCTGGGGATCACCGGTTGATCGCGGGTTTTTCGACGCGGCACAGGGCGGTCCGCTGGCTGCGGCGGGCTTCGAGTCGGGCAGCCGTATCACGGCAATCGACGGGGATAAGGTCGCGAGCTTTGAGGATCTGTCGGCAATCATCACGCGCCATCAGGCAGGCGATGTGGTGCGCGTCACCTGTGTGCCGCTGTCTGCGGTGGGGGACGCGGATGAGTACTATGCGGCCGACGGCAGGGCGCTGAATGCCGCGCAGGCGGTGACGCTGGATGTCACGCTGGGGACCTTCCCGGCGACGTCATCCGATGGCGGCACCGGCGACAGTTCCGGCACCGGCAGCGCGAAAGCCGATCCCACACGCGCCTATCTGGGCGTGACTGCGCACGTGGTCGACACGCCGCTGCCCTTGCTCCAGGCATTCGGCATGGCGATGCGCTATGTGTGGCTGACGCTGCAGGCGATTTTCAACCTGCTGCGACCCAGCACCTTTGCCGCGACCGTCAATCAGTCGACCAGCGTGGTCGGCATCAGCGTCATCGCCGCCCAGGCGGCTCAAACCGACATGCTGACCTACGCCCAGCTGATAGCGGCGATTTCGCTCTCGCTGGGGCTGATGAACGCGCTGCCGATTCCTCCGCTGGACGGCGGAAAGATTCTGATCGAGTTAATACAGGCGGCCATCCGCCGCCCGCTGAAACAAAACTTCGTGGTTGCCGTGTCGTTGGCAGGCTTTGCGCTAATGATTTGCTTTATGGTGTTTGTCGTGTACAAAGACGTCGCACGGCTGCTGGGCTAGCGGCGCGGTCGGTGCGAATGGCCGGTACGCGACAAATCACCGTGGGCGATGTGGCGCTGGGCGGCGGCGCGCCGGTGGTTGTGCAGTCGATGCTCTCGGTCGACACGTGTGACCTGAACGCGGCGATGTCCCAGATTACCGCGCTGGCCGATGCCGGCTGCGAACTGGTCCGTATCGCGATTCCCCACGCGTCGGCGCTGGACGCATTCGCGGAGCTCTGCCGGTTCAGCCCCGTTCCCGTCATCGCGGACATTCATTTCGATTACCGTCTGGCCTTGGCCGCAGCCGAACGGGGGGCGGCGAAACTGCGCATCAATCCGGGAAACTTGGGTGGCATCGATCGCTTTGATGCGGTGCTCGATGCGGCGGGCGAGAGGGATGTCGCGCTACGCATCGGCGTAAACGCCGGATCGCTGGATGCGACTGTGGCCGCGCGTCGCGACCTGGATCTGCCGGGCAAACTGGTGGAAAGCGCGTTGAGCTATCAGCGCCACGCCGTGTCACGCGGCTTTGATCGGCTGGTGTTGTCGGTTAAGGCCTCATCGGTGCCGGTGACGGTTGCGGCGTATCGCGCGCTGGCGGCTCAGAGTGACTTTCCCCTGCATGTCGGCGTGACCGAGGCCGGCACCGAACTGCGCGGCACGGTGAAATCGGCGGTCGGTCTGGGGGCTTTGTTGCTGGATGGTATCGGCGACACGCTGCGGGTGTCGCTCACGGCCGACCCGGTTGCAGAGGTCGGTGTCGCCTGGCGCATACTGGAGGCCTGTGACCTGCGCCGGCGCGAGCCCGAGCTGATCAGCTGTCCCACCTGTGGGCGCTGCGAGGTCGATATGATTCCGATTGCCGACGAGGTCCAGCGGCGCCTGACAGAGCTGGCGGCCCGTGAGCCTGCGGCGGCCGCACTGAAGGTCGCCGTCATGGGATGCGTCGTCAACGGCCCGGGCGAGGCGCGCGAGGCCGATTACGGTATCGCGTGTGGACGCGATGTGGGGATGCTGTTCGCGCACGGCAAACCGGTGCGCAAAGTGCCCGCACGCGATTTGGTACCGGCACTGTTTGATTTGATGGCAGAAATAGCGTAGACTGTATCAGTTGTTGTAATTACCCGCATCTGTGATGGACGCCACACCGACGTTGTTCTCGGATTCGGGCGAAACCAAAGGAAGAAGGTGTTCTGTACATGCCCCTGTCAAAAGAGGTCAAAGCCGCCATTATCGCCGAGTACGGTGCGAACGCGGCCGATTCCGGATCAACCGAGGTTCAGGTTGCGCTGTTGACACAGCGTATTCGTGACTTGACCGAGCACTTAAAGATCCACAAAGGCGATCATCACACGCGCCGTGGTCTGCTAAAGCTGGTCGGTCAGCGCAAGCGTCTGCTGAACTATCTGCGTTCCCGGGACATCGAGGGCTATCGTGCCCTGATTGCGAAGTTGGGAATTCGTGGCTAGAAACCGCGATTTCGAAAACGGGCACCGTGCCGTATCCATCGATACGGCACGGTGCCCGAATGCGGCGTCCGCCTAAAGACGACGGAGCCGTTGTAGGGTTGGTCACCGTGGTGACACCCGTATGAATGGTAGCGGGAGGGGTCTCGCTGCTGAGGAAGAGGAAAAGGTAGAAACTATGACGAAGATTGTTGAAAAGTTCGAGCTGTTCGGTAAGGAATATGCGCTCGAAACCGGCCAGTTGGCCGAACAGGCGGGAGGGGCCGTCCTGGTCCGTCAAGGAGAGACGGTCGTGTTGGTCACCGCCGTCGCCAGCAAAGAGGCGAAAGACTTCGATTTCTTCCCCCTGACCGTCGATTTTGAAGAGCGCATGTATGCCGCGGGCAAGATCCCCGGTGGCTACATCAAGCGCGAGGGTCGCGCGAGCGAGAAAGCGACGCTGACCGCCCGCATGATCGACCGCCCGATTCGTTCGGCATTCGCCGACGGATTCCGCAACGAAGTCCAGATTATCGCCACCGTGTTTTCCGCAGATCAGGTACACCAGCCCGATATCATCTCGATCATGGGTGCATCTGCGGCTTTGTTGGCTGCAGGCATCCCCTTTGAGGGGCCACTGGCAGGAGTGCGTATCTGTCGGGACGCAAACGGGGAGTTCTTGGTCAATCCCAGCTTTGAAGAGGCCGAGGCAAGCGACCTGGATCTGGTCGTGGGCGGTTCGCGCGATGCGGTCTATATGATCGAGGCCGGTGCCAACGAGGTCAGCGAAGCCGAGATGTTGGAAGCTTTGATGTTTGCGCAAGAGGCGCTGGGCGAGTTCTGTGACGCGCAGGAGCGCTTTATCGCCGCCGTGGCTCCGACTCCGCTGGAGTTTGCGATCGACGAGGCACCCGAGTGGATTTCCGAACGTGTCGAGACCGCGGGCAAAGATAAGATGTACACCGCGCTGCATAACGCGGACAAGCAGTCGCGTATGGCTGACGTACAGGCCGTCAAAGATGAGGTCCTGGATACGTTCAGCGAAGAGGAACTGACCGAGCACGGCAAGCACATCAAAGCCGCGCTGAAGGCGCTGGAGAAAAAGACCATGCGCGCGATGGTGCTGGATGAAGGCGAGCGTGCCGACGGTCGCACGACCACCGAGATTCGCCCCATCAGCTGTGTTGCGGGCTTCCTGCCCCGCAGCCACGGAGACGGACTGTTCACCCGCGGTCAGACGCAGGTCTTGTCCATTGCCGCGCTGGGCATGCTGTCGGAGTGGCAGCGGCTGGATACCATCGATGTCGCCGAGGGCAAGCGCTACATCCACCACTACAACTTCCCGCCGTATTCCACCGGCGAAACCGGGTTCATGCGTGGACCCAAGCGCCGCGAGATCGGCCACGGAGCACTGGCGGAGCGCGCGCTGTTGCCGGTGATTCCGGCAGAAGAGGACTTTCCCTATACGATTCGCGTCGTCAGCGAGGTGCTCTCCAGTAACGGATCCAGCTCGATGGGTTCGGTCTGTGGCTCGACCCTCGCGTTGATGGATGCCGGTGTTCCGATTACCGCGCCGGTCAGCGGTATCGCCATGGGACTGATTAAGGAAGGCGACCGCGTCGCCATTCTGTCCGACATTCAGGGTCTCGAGGACTTCCTGGGTGACATGGACTTCAAGGTTGCAGGAACGCCCAAGGGCATCACGGCCCTGCAGATGGACAACAAAGCCAAGGGCTTGTCACTCGAGATCCTGACTCAGGCGATCAATCAGGCCAAGGAAGGCCGTGCGCACATCCTGAACAAGATGCTGGAAGCCATTGACACGCCGCGTGCGGAGTTGAGCGAGTACGCCCCGCGCATTATCACCATCAAGATTCCGGTGGACAAGATTCGTGACGTCATCGGCAGCGGAGGCAAGGTCATCCGCGGCATCCAGGATGAAACCGGAGCCCAGATCGATATCCAGGAAGACGGCACGATATTCGTCGCCAGTAAGGACCTGGGTGGCGAAGAGGCCGTGCGTCGCATCAACGCGATCATCAAGGACCCTGAGGTCGGCGAGGAATACGTCGGCAAGGTCGTCAACATTCAAAGCTTCGGTGCCTTCATCGAGTTGCTGCCGGGCAAAGACGGCATGCTGCACATTTCGCGCGTCGCCAAGGGACGTGTGGGCAAGGTCGAAGATGTCTTGAACGTCGGAGACGAAGTCAAAGTCAAGGTCATCGAGATCGATGATCGCGGCAAGGTCAGCCTGGATCGTCTGGACAAGCCCGAGGCTCCCGCCGGCAGTGGCGGTGGGGGAGGATTCACGCCCCGCCGTGACAATCGTGACAATCGCGACAACAACCGTCGTGACGATCGTCGCCCGCGCAGGCGCTGAAACAGATCGAACGAGGCTGTACGAGGCCGACCCGGATTCGGTAACCGCTCTCAAAAAAATCCCCGCCAAAAGGCGGGGATTTTTTTGCTTTGTGTTTGTTCTTTGTTACCGGGGTCTGATGCTGTGGTGCCCGGGACGGAACGGGCGCTTAACCGCGGGCGCGGACCCAAGATTTGACGGCGTCCTCGATACTGGCGGCATCCGAATCGATCACATCGCGGAAACGCTCGGTTTCATGTTCCATACGCTGCAGGTTTTCCGGCACCGGGGCGGCACCGGGTGCCAGCGCACAAATCGCGCGCGTCAGCTCGAATCCCCCCATTGATTCATAGGGTTCAGGCAGCGGCGCTTCCGGTGCCGTGCCCGTCAGGGCGCGGGCGACATTCGGCGCGAACTTCGCCCAATGTGCGGTACCGGCAATCAGCAGCGGATTGTCGGCACGTTCGCGTTCCGCCAATTCCAGGGCGACTGCCGTGTGCGGGTCCAACAGATAGCCGTGGCTGTCATAGGTCTGTTTGATGCGTGCCAGCGTGGTTGCATCATCAACCCAGCCACCGACGAAATCGGTCTGCAGGCGCGATAGGGTATCCGCATCCACCTGAAAGACACCGTCGCGTGCCAGCTGTTCCATCCACGCGCGCACGTGTGTGGCATCGGATAACAGGAACAACAAACGCTCCAGATTGCTGGAAACCAGGATATCCATGCTGGGGCTGGTCGTGACCTTGAATCCCCGCATGCGCGTGTCATAGATGCCGGTTTGGATGAAATCCGACAGGATTTTGTTTTCGTTGCTGGCACAGAGCAGCCGCCCGATGGGGGCTCCGATGCGTTTTGCCAACCAGGCGGCCAAGATGTTTCCGAAGTTTCCGGTCGGCACACAGACGTCGACGACCTGACCATCGGTCAGCTGACCCGTGGCACGCAGGTCACAGACGGCGGACAGATAGTACACGATCTGGGGCGCCAATCGTCCCCAGTTGATGGAATTCGCGCTGGAGAACTGCAAGTTCGCCTCGTGCGCCAACCAGCTGCCGAATGACTCGTCTTCGAACGCGCGCTTGACCGCACGCTGGCAGTCGTCGAAATTACCCCGCACGCCGAATACGCCCAAGTTCTGCGCGCTGCGGGCGGTCATCTGGCGACGCTGGACCTCGCTGACGCCGCCGTGCGGATAGAACACGATGATGTTCGTGTGCGGGCGATCCGAAAAGCCCGCCAGCGCGGCACTGCCCGTGTCGCCGCTGGTCGCAACCAGAATCAGGATGTCATGGTTCAGGTCATGGGTCACGATGTGGCGTTGTTCGATGACGGCGGTGAAAAACTGGGGCAGGCACTGCAGCGCCAGATCCTTGAAGGCGCTGGTGGGGCCATGCCACAGCTCCAGCAGGTGTGTTTGGTCATCCAAGCTGACGACCGGTGCGATATCGGCGTGGTTCCAGCGCTCGCGATAGGGGCGCGTGGGATCCGGGTTGTAGATGCGCGCCATCAGCTCATCGGTGACCGGCTCGGGAAAATCGATGCCGAAGGATTTGTACAGGCAGGCGGCACGCTGATGGTAGGGCAGGTCACGCCACCCGTCCAACTGTTGCAGCGAGTACTGCGGCCAGACTTCCGGTAAATACAGACCTCCACCCGGTGCCAGCCCCTGTACGATGACCGAGCTGAAGGTGGGGCGACTGTCGTCCTGACCGCGCGTATCAATGAAGTGTAGTGTCATAAGCAATCATCCTACCACACGCCGCGCGCACTCAGCGGCGCATACAACGCACACAGCGCGCTGTATTTGTTTCAATTATATGTTCCTTTCCTATTGACTTGCGCGATGCTATCACCGATAATTTTCTTGGAGAAACGCGCGGGAGAGTCACCTGTACCACATATAACAGATCGACATCGATCCGACCGACACAGAAGCGGTCGTATCGATGAGCTTGGGGTGGAGTTTTCGGACGGCTGCGAGGGTGCAGGCGTCCTGACAACTGGAATCTGTCTGGGGAAGGAGGTGAACTACCATGAAGACAACTACTATTTCCCTTATCTCAAAAGGAGACACATCCATGAAAAAGAAAGTTCTGTTCGTACTGGCTGTGACCACGGTGCTCGTCCTTGCATTCAGCGCCGTCGCCATGGCAAAGTACGCAGGCGCTTTTAACCGTGGTGGTGCCGGCAACGATGCGGACGCATTGGTCGGCTATCTGTCATGGGACAACGCCAACGCGATTTATGCACGTGATACCGGGCTTTCCAGCCCGCAAAGCACTATCCACGGTGGGTACAACACCACCTCGGTCAAGTGTGCCGTCTGTCACTCGCCGCACCGTGCGACGGCTGACGATGCCAGCACGGGCTATAACAGCATCGAGGACCATCACCTGACCAACGCCGGCAGCTGCCTGAACTGTCACACGACTTGGGGCGCCGGCGGCTCTGCCAAGAAAATCGAGGCCGCAGAAGTCGCTGCAGACCGCGGACCGCACCATGGTCTGGACTGCACGATGTGCCACGGTGGCATCCACGGTGGTGGCGCTTCGAAGTTCTACATGATGGACGCCTGGATGCTGGGTGGCGATTCCGACACCGCGATCGAGACAGCTGTCGCAAACGGCAACTGGTCCATTGGCGAGGGCAGCCCCTGGGCATCCGCCCCGACCAGCAGTGGTCGTAACTGGGCGCGCACGAACTTCCTGCCGCTGCCTGCCAGCGGTGTGACCAATTTCGGTACCGACACGGTCACCGAAACCATCGACGGCGTCAGCCGCACCTGGGCGACCAACACCACCGGCTACGGCTATTGGTGGGTCAACGGTGACGGACGCTATTGGATCGGCACCGGCGCCGAGGTTGCGCGTCCGGTTCCCGCCGCCACGGCAACCAGCCGTGCAAAGCCCGCAGGCGTCAGCGGCCTGGCCTTCAGCGCCGCAAAGGCGATGGCAACCGGTTACACCTGTGCCCGTTGCCACGAGAACTCGCACTTCGCCGTGAACCGCTGGGGTTATGCCGAGGACCACGAGGTTCGTCAAAGCACGCCCAGCGCATCGCTGCCCATCACCGGTCACGGAACGGGTGCCTGGATGCATGACGGTGGAAACCCGTCCTGCAGCCCCTGTCACCCCGACGGAGCCGCCGGCGGATACCGCCTGGTGACCGACAGCGTGGGTTCCGGCGGTTGGGGAGACCCGACGACCGGTACCGGTGCCGCGCCGGCAACGGCCGCAGCCTATGGTTGTGACCAGTGCCACGACATGGTCGGCAAGGCTACCGACAGCACCGCGTGGCCGCATGGCAACCGTGCTATCGACGTCTACGAGTGGAGCCGTCCGGGTGCCCCGGGTACCGCTGCGGTGAAAACCGTCAAGACGCTCTCTACGACCAGCCACAACATCTGGATGTACAGCTATGACATCGGTGTTCCTGGACTCACGACCAATACCCAATGGGAAGGCACCTACAACATGCCGAACCTGAACGGTATGACCCAGGCCCAATGGGATGCCCTGCCGGCAGGACCGGCAACCACACCGGGCACCCAGGCCTACTATGAGGACCTGGCAGCCGACGCCGAGGGCAACGCCAACGGCAGCCGTTACCTGCTGGCGACCAACGGAAACCCGAACTACTGGAATGCGGACTTCAAGGTCATTGAAAACGCCGTGGCGAATACCGCCAGCAACCCGGGCGTGATTAATGACAGCACCTGTCTGAAGTGCCACATCGCCATCGACGGGCGTTCCGTCCTCAGCCGCACCGGCACGACGGCGACCACTCCGGTGAACCCCGGTGGCGCCTCTTCGCACCACCACTACTTCATCGACAAGGACGGCAAACTCTCGTTCATCTCCGAATCCGGGAACTCCTGGAACATCGGAACCGAGATCACCGACGCCAACGGTGCCGTCAGCGACTTGGATGGCCAGTCGCACTACATCGGCCATGCCCAGTTGATTTATCTGTTCAAGTAGTGTTTGTTTGTCCCGCGAGGGGTCGGGGGAGTACGTCCCGACCCCTTCCGGGGAGTGCTGGCGTTACGTGTGGTGCATAAGAATCGAGAGGATGGAACCGTTGGAGACAAACGCACGACCCCGGATGGTGCGTACGCGCGTGGTGGGGGCACAATCGGGAATGAACGATCCGGTGCTGCGCATCCTGTGGGTCATTTTCTTCGTCATGTTGCTGGGCGGGATCCTGACGGGTATTATGGCGCTGCTGAACGGCACCATCGATATCTCGAAAGTCCCCGAAACCCGCCAAGCTCGCCAAGTCATCGCGCTGAAGGCCGAACTGGACGAAGCGGAAAATGACACCAAGGCCGCCATTTGGCAGCAATACATCGTTGCTTTGTTGGTGAACGGACAGGAACGCGAGGCGGACAAGGAACTGACCAAGCTGAAAGCACAAATTGCAAACGAAACCCTGAAAGAAGACCGTGCCGCCTATGTGCTGTTCATCGAGGCGAGCCGCGCGCGCATTCAGGGCGATATCGATACGGCTATTTCCACATACGAGCAAGCACGCGATGAAACCTACGCCAAATACGAGGACGAACTGAAAAACGGTGGCGATGACGGCAACTGGGCGAAAGCCAACGGCCCCGACGAGGTCTACAGCAAATGCCTGGCGGCACTGATGAACCTGTACGAACAAAAGAAAGACTATGCGTCCGCGATAGCCGCCGCAGACGCCTATATCGAAGCAAACGAAACCGACGCCGATGCGCTGGAGCGCCGCGGTGACTTTAACCTGGCAAACAATGATGAAGCGGCCGCACTTGCCGACTACGAGAAAGCCTTTCGCTTTAATCCGTACAATACCGACCTGGAAAAGAAAATCAGCGATTTGGGTGGCAACACGGACGTGGACAAAACCATGGACACGGACACGGACAAAGCCACCGGTGAGGGGGACCGATAATGAGCGCGGATAAGGCGGGACGTACTCCCCCGGTAGATGACGCAGCAACGGGTGCCGACGGATCTGCACCTGCACCCTCGCAGCCGAAACGCATCTACGCCGGGCGTGTGGTGGAACGCGCAGCCGACAGCAACGTCAACCGGCGCGCGCGCATTCTGGTGTCGGTCCTGATCGTGATTTTGGCGATAGTGCTGCTGTTGGCCTGTGCGTATCTGGCGAAGGTGTTCGACCGGGACGATTCGCTGGAGGCACCGACGGCGCTGAACGGCATCACCTGGATTCGTTCGGTGTATGCGTTCGGGTCCGATCCCAGTCAGCTGATCAGCCCGGCTTCGTGTGCGGTGGCACCGGACGGGAACAGCTTCTGGGTGACCGACCAGAGCCGATTCCGCCTGGTGCGGTTCAGCTGGAACGGGGCGTTTCGCGAGCTGTTGACGCAGGACGCCAGCGGCACGGCGTTTAACTTCCCCAGCGATATCGATGTGGCACCCGACGGCTGGATCTATGTGGTCGAGCAGACCTACCACCATGTGAACGTCTATGATCCGCAGATGAACCTGCGCCAGATTCTGGAAATCCCGAACCCGATGTCGGTTGACGTGAACAACGAGATGGTCGTCGTGGGCGCGCGTAGCGGCTTTGTCGCTTGGGACCGCCAAGGTGAACTGATCGGATACGTGGGGCAACGCGGCAACACCGACGACAGTTTTGACACCATCAACGGCGTCGTGTTGGACGATGACAGCAACGTGTATGTTGTCGACACCTATAACTGCCGGTTGAGCAAATACGATCGCGCGGGCGATCGCGTGTGGATGGTGGGGCTGGGTCCCGCCGGAAACCAGGGAATCGACACGCGCGAATCGGATACCGAGGCGCTGGCAAAGGAATTCCCGGCGATGCTGCAGCAGCCGATGGGGGTCTGTATCGACGGATCGGGACGGATCATCATCATAGACGGCTTGGACTTCTCGATTGCGGCGTTCAGCCCTGACGACGGTTCGTTCATCGCCAAATACGGCACATTCGGCGAGGAAGACGGACAGCTGGCCTATTCGTCCGACATCGATTACTGTCCCGAAAACGACTACTTTGTCCTGACCGACACGGGAAACGCGCGGGCACAGATCATCAAGCTGCCCGATTCGGGCGGTGGCACCATCGCGAACCTGCGCGCCGGGCTGGACGGACCGTTGAGCTCGTGCTGCATCCCGATAATCCTGCTGATACTGCTGGCGCTGCTGTACCTGCTATGGAGGTGGCTGCGCAAGCGGCGCCAACGCCAGCTGGAACAATACGACCTGGAACAGGCGGGTGCGGTCGATGTGCAGGGGGATACGGGGGAGTATGACGTCTCCACCGCGTCCGATTCCGCGGATGTGGCTGCGGATGTAGCCGCCGACGATGGCGCGGATGAGAGCGATGCCGGAACCTGACGACCCGACATACGGCCACCTTTACGTATCTGTAGACGCCGACGCCGGTACTGATCCGGCCGCCGACATACACACCGGCGACGATGCCGGCGTGTATGTTGCCGCCGCCGACGCCGCGGCAGGCCCTCCGCCCCCGCGTCCGCTGACGCGCGCGGCAAAGCTCCGCGCCGCCGTGCTGATAGCGCTGGCCGCCGTTGTGCTGTTGGCGCTGTTGCCGGCAGCCATCGGGCTGGTCTGGGCTCCCGGCAACTGCATCGGCTGCCACGCGACCGCGGCCGGCAACCGCACCGGGCCTGCCGCCGTCCACGCACAGCTGGACTGCCGCGCCTGCCACGCGGGTACCACCGGCAGCGCAGGTATCGTCTTTCGTGAAAAACAGTGGTATCAGATGATGCTTCGCCTGGTGCCCGCCACCGACAGCGCGCATGCCGGGGTCACCTCTGTCCGCTGCCGTACCTGTCACGCGACCACGCTGGATGCCGGCACGGTCACGGCAAACGGCATCCACTATGACCACGCACAGTGCGACAGCGACCGCGACTGCATCGGCTGCCACGGCGCGTCCGCGCATGCACCTGCCCCAGACGCCTACGTACGCAGCTATACGATGGATCTGTGCCTGGATTGCCATTTGCAGAAGCGCTATTTCGAGGTCGGGGACTGTTCGGTCTGTCACGCAGACGACGAAACCGTCCGGGCAGAACAAAGCGACGGGACGCGCTCGGCATCCACGTTTTCAGCCACCCACGGCCCGAACTGGAAAACGGCGCACGGCATGGGCGACCAGGCGATTTGCCGAGCCTGTCACGCGACCGATTTTTGCGAGCCCTGCCACGGCCCGGGTGTCCCGCACAGCGAATATTTCCTGTCCTCGCACGGTGCGGTTGCCACCGCCTCCGACAACAAATGCACGACCTGCCACACACAGACCGACTATTGCGACAGCTGCCACGGCACGCCGATGCCGCATAGCAAACAGTTCAAGCTGGACCACGCGGCCACCGTGAACGCGGACGGCGAAACGATGTGCCTGAACTGCCACGTGCGCGACGACTGCACGGCATGCCACACCGGCCACACCCACCCCGGCGGAACGGACCTGCGATGACCGACATCGGCCCCTTCCACATAGACTGGTCCCAGCTCACGGTCACGACCGACCTGCGCATGGACAGCATCACGCTGTTGCCCCAACGCATCGCAGACACCATCGCCGAGCCGAACAGCAACCCCATCGCATTCGCACTGATTCTGTCGATTGCCGCGGCCCTGGCACTGATTGTCGCCTTCGGTATCTATAGCCTGGTCACGCGCCGCCGCAAAACGCGCATCTACGACACCTGGCTCGAGGAAACGGGGGAGTATGATGTCGACACCGGTGAGCCGCTGTTGCGCGAGGTCGAAGTCCGCGTCCGCCCACCGCACCCGGTCTTGCGCGCTGCCATCGGAGTCTCGACAGGCATCCTGATAGTCGCCCTGATGTGGGTGGCGACCGGTCTCAGCACGCGCGTGTCGCGCATTTGTGTGTCCTGCCACCGCGATGAAGCGCTGGCGGCGTCAGCGGCGCACGTGGCGGCGATTCAGTCGGGCGTACACAAATCGGTCGGCTGCACTGACTGCCACGAATCGGGCGGCTGGTTCACAGGCGCGGTGTTCGGGCTGCCGCGCCGGTTGTCCCACATCGTGGCGGGTAGCTTCAGCCAAAACCAAAGTGCAGGCGGATACACGGTATTTCCCGAAAGCAGTTGCGTGCGCTGTCACGCACAGACACTGGACCGCACAGGCGCGCGGCTGAATGCGGACGGGACCATACGCATGGACCACGAACAGCCGCTCGCGGCGGGTATCGCCTGTGGCGATTGCCACGCTGTTAGCGCTGACGGGCAGGTGGGGGCGAACACGACCGGGATGTCGCTCTGTATGGATTGCCACAACGGGACGGTGGGGAAGGATGCCTGCAAGACCTGCCACACCCGCGACACCTACATCGCCGCCAAACAGACCGGCAGCCCCGCCAACGCACAGCGGCTGGTCGATGACGATACGGCGAAGCGCTGCTATAACTGCCATCAGACGGAAAAATGCGACAGCTGCCACAACGGGCAGCGTATGCCCCACCCCTCGGATTACCTGACGGCAGGCGGGGGCGCGCATATCGCCGACGTGCGCAAACGCGGCATGCGGCGCTGTTTCTACTGCCACGAAAATCGGACGTTTTGCGAGGGGTGTCACGACGTCCGCGATTCGTGGTAAGCACGCACTCTGCGGCGCCATCAACACAAACCCGCGCCGTCCCATCCATTGCCCCGGCGTGAGCGCACAATTACATATCGTCATTGCGAGCGCGCGGAGCGCGCGCGGCAATCCACCGGCGACGGCAGTCGCCGGATAACGGATCCCATGCGTCCGCACGGGGGCATCGTATTCCGGTCATTGAAACGGCACGGAAACCGGCCGGGGTCGGATGCATGGGACGGCGTGCGCCCTGCTATAATCGTGGAGGAAGAATTGCTGTTTGAACGATTGTGGTAATCACCGGGAAATCGGAAAGTCGGGAAGTAGGGGAGATACGCATGGACCGAGCACAGGTATTGGAACGCATCACGAATGTGGTGACCGAACAGTTGAACGTCGACGCGGCCAAAGTCGTCGAGTCCGCGACCTTTGTCGAGGATCTGGGTGCTGACTCGCTGGATTTGGTCGAGGTCGTCATGGCATTCGAGGACGAATTCGAGACTTCGATTCCCGATGAGGCACTGGAAAGTATCAAGACCATCGGGGATGCCGTCGATTACGTCGTCGCGCACAGCTGACGACAGTGCAATTCATCGGTCGGGACCGTACTAGGCGGCCGGTCGGCTACACCGACAAGCGGTTGACGCCGATATCGTCGATTGCACCGATGACACCGATTACCCTGACAACATCGATAACACTGATTGAGGAATACTGCGATTGTGAATGATCATCTGACAGCGCGCGCGCAGGCTTGCGCCGATGGACCGGATCTGGATGCGCGCATTGACGCGGTCGAGCGTCTGATGGAGCATCGCTTTGCCGACCGCGAACTGGTGGCGCAGGCCATCACACACCCCAGTGCCGTGGACGCCGACCCGCATTACAGCTACGAACGCCTGGAGTTTCTGGGTGATGCCGTGGTGGGGCTGTGTGTCGCCGAATACGCCTATCGCCGCTACCCCGATTTGCGCGAGGGCGATTTGACCAAGATGCGTGTGGCGGTCGTGAACGGCTCGTTTCTCTCCGAAAAACAAGAAGAGCTGGGCTTTGCCGATCTGTTGGTCCTAGGCGCCAGTGAACAGGGCCAGGACAGTCGCGGTATGGCGTCTGCGCTGGAGGACAGCTTTGAGTCGCTGACCGGTGCTTTGTATCTGGATGCGGGATACGCCGCCGCGTACGGGTGGGTCATCAAGTGTCTGGGTGAATACGTGAATCCGCAAGCCGCCCATTCGGCGTCCAGCCCGAAAAGCGAGCTGCAGGAACTGGTGCAGCGCGCAGGCGGGCAGGTCACCTATCGTATTGTGAAGGCCACGGGACCTGCGCACGCGCCGCATTTTGTGGCGGAGGTTGCGATTGGCGGCGCAGTCTTGGCGCGCGGCGAGGGTGCGTCCAAGAAAGACGCCGAGGCCGAGGCCGCCGCAGGAGCGCTCGAGCAGGTTGCGTCCGGTGGGCTGCGGGCGGCGATTGCGTCGGCAGCGGGTGCGCCGGGAGTGCGTGACGTGGACGTGGCGGATGCGCCGGATGCGGCAGGCGGTGTCGACTGATGTATTTGAAATCACTGACCCTGAAAGGTTTCAAGAGCTTCGCCGACCGCAGCGTCGTGCACATCGAACCGGGTGTGACCTGCGTGGTGGGACCGAACGGCTCGGGCAAATCGAACATATCCGATGCGGTGTTATGGGTGCTGGGCGAGCAGAGCGCAAAAAGCCTGCGCGGCAGCGCCATGGAAGATGTGATTTTCGCCGGGTCCAGCGCGCGCGATGCCGTGGGTGTGGCCGAGGTCGATTTGGTGCTGGACAACGCCGACGGGGTCTTGCCGCTGGAGTTCAATGAGGTCACCATCACGCGCCGCATGTATCGCAGCGGCGAGAGCGAGTATTTGATCAATCAATCCCCGACGCGCTTGCTGGATATTTTGGATCTGCTCCACGATTCGGGATTGGGGCGTGACGCGCATTCGATTATCAGCCAGGGCAGGCTGGCGGAGGTTCTGGAGGCAAAGCCCGAGACTCGCCGTGCGCTGATCGAAGAGGCCGCCGGTGTCCTGAAACACAAGAAACGCAAAGAGCGCGCCCTGCGCAAGCTGAAAAATCTGGATGCGCACCTAGAGCGCGCCAGTGACATCGCGCGTGAAATCGATCGGCAACTGCGCCCGCTGGAGCGCCAGGCAACACGGGCAATCACGCATGCGGAGCTCTCCGCAGAGCTTCGCGAGGTCGAGGTCGCGCTGTCCGTGGCGGAGCTGCGCCGCCTGCAACAGGATTTCGAGGCCTTGGGCAAAGCAGAGCGCGAACACCAGGCGGCGTTGGAGCTGGCGCGTTATGATTTGGGCGAGCGCGAGCGCGAACTGGATAAGCTACGCAATCTGTTGGAAGAAAAGGGCCTGTTCGTCGGAGATGTCGCCGAGCAGCGCAGGCGTATGACCAGCGTGCTGGAGCGGCTGGATGCCGGGTTGTTGCTGTTGGAGGAAAAGGGCAAGAACCTGATCGAGCGCCTGTCGGGACTGCGGCAGACCTTGCACGTCGCGGAAAAAAGCATCACCGAGGCGCGCGTACGCAAAGACGCCCTGACCCGCGAGCGGCTGGAAAACGACGCGCAGCTGGAAGAGCTGTATACCCAGCTGTCCGATCTGCGCCGCGAGGCGGAAAGTGCGCGCAAGGCGCGTATCGCCGCCGATGATGCGGTGGCACGGGTCGCAACCGATATCCGCGCCTGCCAGGCGCAGCTGAACGAAGCGAGCGAGGCGCGCGCACGTCTGGAGCGCAGCACATCGTCTTTGACTATACAGCGCGATTTGTTGCAGGAGCGTGCACGAACGCTGGCAGATGAGGGCGAGGCGCTGGGCGAGACCCTGAGTGCCCGGCGTGTGCGATTCGAGAATCTGGAAGAAGAATGGCGGGTCGTCAAGCGCGACCAGGCACTGGCGGATGCCGACGTCGACAAGCGCGTGCGCGTGGCAACCGCCCGCAAGCGCGACCGCGACGTGGCGGCGCAAAAACTGACCGATGCGCGCGCACGCCTGAAGGCGCTGGAGGAAGTCAACCGTTCGTACGAGGCGGCCTCGCCCGCCCTGGCGAAACTGCTGGCACACAGTGACCACCTGGAGGGCTTCGTCGGTCCGGTCGCCGACCACATCACCGCAACCGACGAGCTGGACACCCTGGTCGAGACCCTGCTGGGAAGCGACCTGTACGGTGTCTTTGTCGAGGACTGGTCCGCCGCGATGGGTATCGCCCGCGAACTGCGCGCCATGGCCGACGGCGACACCCAGGCGATGGGCGAGGTCTCGCTGATACCCTTGGCGCGACCCGAATACGGTGAGCGCGGGATACCGACGACGCGGGGACGTACTCCCGATGTAGGCAGTCGCCTGTTGGATGAGCTGACCTGTGCCGAACCGTTTCAAACGGCCGCCGAGGCTTTGCTGGGTGATGTGTATCTGGTGGATTCGGTGCAGAGTGCGATTGCCGCGCAGGCAGAGTGGCCACAGTACCGGTTCGCGACGCGTGACGGGGTGGTGATTCACCCGGCGGGCAAGTTGAGTTTCGGGTTGCAGCGGGCAGATCACGAGGGTATTTTGGCACGCAAGCGGCACCAAAACGAGCTGGCTGCCGAGATTCCGGGCATGGATGAAGACGTCGTACAGGCGGAAGCGGACCTGTCCGCCGCGGAAGATGCGCTGCGCCATGCCCAGGCCGACGCTTTGGAAATCAATCAGAAATCCGCCGAAATCGCAGGCCAGCACGACTCGCTGTTGGCAGAGTTGACGCGCCTGGAAGAGCAACTGGCGAAACTGAAACGCGAAGAGGCCGAGAACGCGGCGCGCTTGGAGTCGATCGATACCGAGCTCGCGGCATTCGGACCGCAGATCGAACAGCTGGATGCGGCGCGCGAAGCCGCCGAGGCCGCACTGGCCGAACACAACGAGGCCCAGGGCGCAGGCGCCGTCGAGCGCGACACCCTGTTTCGTGCCGAGACCCGGGTTGCCGAGCAGCTGAACGGCTGCCAAGTGGAAATCGCGAAGGTGTCCGCGTTGGGCGGGCATCTGAAAACCGACCTTTCGCGTGCAACCGCCGAGGTCGCACAGCTGGAAGAAACCATCGCGACTTCCGCGCGCCTCGAAGCCGCCCAAGAACTGTTGCGCGAGCGCCTGGAGCCGCTGCACGCGGATTTCACGGTGCTGAGGGACGCGGCCGAACAGTGGAACATCATGTTGCGCGACCGGGCGAAGCTGGAGCAGGCCGATTCGGCCGAGCTTCGCCAGACGGTGGGGGCGGCACAGGACAAAGTGCGCGCCGCCCAGGCACATGCGGATGCGCTGAACGAGGCGCTGAACGAATCCCGGGTCGAAAAGGGCCAGATGGAAATCCAGGTGAACCAAGCCGTGCGCCGCGTGGTCGAAGAACACGGCACACCGCTGGAGGTAGCGCTGACGATGCCGGACATCGAGGACCTGCATGCGACCGAGGACCGTGCCTTTGCGTTGCGCAAAAAACTGGCGAATCTGGGTGCGGTCAATCCTGTCGCCAAAGAGGAATTCGACGCGCTGAAAGCACGGAGCGACTTCATGCACGAGCAAATGGACGACCTGAACGGTGCGCGCAAGGCGCTGGGCAAGGTCGTCGCCGCCATCGACCGGAAAATGAAAGAGCGGTTCCTGGCGACCTTTGACGCGGTCGACAAGCATTTCCAAGACGTGTTCGCGCTGTTGTTCCCGGGCGGGTCCGCCCAGCTGTACCTGACCGAACCGGACGAGCCGGAAACCTCCGGCGTCGATTTCGTGGTGCAGCCGCGCGGCAAACGGCTCAAGAAAATGTCGCTGTTGTCGGGCGGGGAACAGTCCCTGTCCGCACTCGCGTTGTTGTTTGCGCTGAACCGCACGCGCCCCTGCCCGTTCTATATCTTGGACGAGGTCGAGGCGGCGCTCGATGACAGTAACCTGCGCCGATTCATCGGTTTCATCGAGACGATGCGCCGCGAAACGCAGTTTTTGATCGTCACCCACCAACGCCGCACCATGGAAATGGCAGACGTGTTGTACGGGGTATCGATGCAGGCTGACGGCGTGTCAAAACTGGTCAGTCAGAAACTGGAGGACTTCCGCGATGTCGAGCTGGCGTGAACGACTGTCGGCGGGTCTTGCGAAAAGTCGCGAGCGCCTGACCGGCCAACTGAATGTCCTGTTCGGCGCCGGGGTCGAAGTCGACGACAGCTTTTACGACGCGCTGGAAGAAGCTCTGATTGCGGCTGACTTCGGATATGAGGCCGCGCTCAAAATGGTCGGCCAATTGCGGGAGCGCGTACGTACGGGCGCACTACCCGATCTGGCAGCTGTGCGTGCGGCCTTGGTCGACCTGATCGCCGCCGAGTTCACGACGGCAGGGGATCCCTTCCAGTTCAGTCCGGTGACGGTATTGCTGGTCGGCGTGAACGGCACCGGCAAGACCACGTCGGTGGGAAAGCTCGCAAAGCAGGCCGTCGACGAGGGCAAATCCATCGTACTGGGCAGTGCCGACACCTTCCGTGCCGCCGCCGCCGAACAGCTGGATATCTGGGCGGAGCGCGCAGGCGTGGACGTGGTGCGCCGCGACCGCGGGGCAGACCCTGCCAGCGTCGCGTTCGAGACGGTCGAGCGCGCCGAACGCGAGGGTGCCGACATCGCGCTGATTGACACTGCCGGGCGCCTACATACCAGCCCCGACCTGATGCGCGAGCTGGAAAAGGTCCAGCGCGTCACCCGCGAGCGCAGTGCCGCGCCGACCTTCACCGTGCTGGTGATTGATGCCACAACCGGACAGAACGGTCTGGTCCAGGCCCGTGAGTTCAACAAGCTGCTGGCGGTCGATGCGCTAATTTTGACGAAGTTGGACGGGACGGCCAAAGGCGGGATCGCCGTGGCCATCGCGCGCGAGCTGGGGGTGCCTATCGTACGCATCGGCGTGGGCGAGGGGATAGAGGACCTGCGCCCCTTTGACCCGCACGAGTTCGCGGCCGCTTTGCTGGGGGACGCCGGCAGCGGCTCTGACGCCGCCGCGTGACGGGGCGGGTGTTTGGTGCCGTCGCAGACCATGCGCTGTTACTATCTGTTGGGAATCACCGGGGTCGGAAAATCCACGCTGCTGGCCGGGTTGAGCGACAGCGGGCTTGCCGTGCGTGCAGTTACCGAATGGCCGGACCCCATGCCGGAGGAAATCGCGTGGTCGCCGGACGCGTTTGATGCCCGGCAGCAAGAACGCATCCAGGACTGGATATTCACACAGGTCGCGAAAAAGAACCGACAGTTGGCGGAGTTGGTTTCAGGGTCGATTGCCGTAGAGTTCGAAGGGGGGGTCTCGCGCGCAGTCATCGTCGACCGCTCGCCCCTCGACACTTTTGCGTTCTACCCGCGTGAGCTGTGGCCACTACGCGCACGTCAGACCCTCGGCTACCTGCAACCCGGCGAGCGCTTCGTCGCCGGCGAGTTGCTGCTGCTGAAGGGCGATCCCACAGCGGTTTGCGCCCGTATGCACCGGGATCGCCACTACGACGTCGAAACCTTGGCGGCACAGCAGCGGCGTTTTCTGGATGTCGCACACGAGCTCGGCAGCCGGCGGGGAAATGATGCCGGGATACATATCATCAACGCCGCGGTCGACCGTGCCGCCGTCCTCGAACACGTCGCGTCTCTGCTTACCACAGACAGCTATCACCCCGTGGACATCCACGCCTGTATTACCACAATCGCTGCGCCTTAGGCTCCGGCAGTCAGTTACTGCCACAACTAATCGGTTCATCCACAGAATAACTATAACTATCCACAACCTTTACATAACTGCTTAATCCTGCTAGCATCGGTTCGGTAATGCTGCAAGGCGCAACTGATGAGATCCCTCAAAACCGGACGCCCATCACATCTACGCACCACTGACAAACCGGGACATCGGTGTATGCATGTTTGTATGCATGTTGCCGAAACACACCCGAGACATGCCCGAAACAGGGCCAAAAAAGGAGAGAGCGATGAAACAAACGCACCTCAGTAGAACCGTCATCGCGGTCATTTTGATATTGGTAGCCCCCTTACTACTGATTATCACGATGCTCTGCACCGACGAGACCGTGCATGCGGTCGAACACGTCAGCGCGTCTACGACGACCGATTTGCAGACGGCGATTGACACCGCGACCGAGCAAACCGACATCACGCTGACACAGGACTTCGCGCTGGATCGCGCGGTCCATGTGCCGGCGGGTGCCGACATCATACTCTCGACCGCGAACAATCACAGTGTCACACTGACTGTCGCGGGTGCTTTTTCCGGCGACCGCAGCATGCTGATTGTGGATGCCGATGGTCAGTGCCTGTTGGACGGCGACATCACTTTTGATGCCGCGAACCTGACCCGCTCGAACCGACCCGCCATCGCCATCGAGGGCAGGCTGGTTATGAACGACGGCTGCATCGAAAACTACAGCTCGACCGACGCCCGCGTGGGTGCCGTGCGCATCAACGGCAATGATGCCTCGTTTGAAATGAACGGCGGCACCATCAGTCACAACCACATCAACAACCAGTACTGCGGCACCGTGCTGATTCGTAACGGCGCCCATTTTGAAATGAACGACGGCGCCATCACGCAAAACGAACAGGACGACACCAACTCCGCAGGCGGCGTCATGGTCTACACCTGTGACACCGGTGCGGGCCTCGGCAGCAGCATGGTCAGCAGTTTTGTGATGAACGGCGGCGAAATCTCGCACAACTCCGCCCCGACCGGCGCGGGTGTCTATCTGTTCGGCGCCGACCCCTATGCGTATGATTATTCCTCGCGCGCAACCTTTGAAATGAACGGCGGCAGCATCACCGACAACCACGCGACCTCTGCCAATCAGGGCGGCGGCGGCGTGTTCGTGTTGCGCAGCGGTCTGTTCACGATGAATGCCGGACGCATTGCCGATAACGTGACCGAGGGCATGGGCGGCGGTGTCGCAACCTACGATCAATACGTCACATTCTATGGCAAATCGGACGTTTACAACCCACCCGAATGGGCGGAATGGTATCCTGCCGCATTTACCCTGAACGGCGGCACCATCTGTGGCAACACCGCGCATTACACCGGTAACGCCTCGACCGACCGCGGCTGTGGCGGCGGCGTCTATGTCGCATCGAACAACGTGGTCTTGAACGCCGGCCACATCACGGGCAACACCGCAGGCATGCAGGGCGGGGGAGTATACGTCGGGAGCGTCCCCTATAAACTGCACATCTACAATGCTCTGATCAGCGAAAACGGCGCCGAACAGGGCGGCGGTGTCTGGTTCTGTCCGACCGGTACGGCTGACCTTTACATCACCCGCGGGGCTGCCGTGTACGGCAACACCGTCGCTGCGTTTGCAGACGATTTCAACTCCGAGAGCAAGAGCATCGGTGCCGACTCCGACTATTTCGCGACGCTCTCGGACCGCATGCTGGGCGGAGGTTTGAACAACTGGCGCGCGGACGAATCGGGGAATCGTTTCAGCATAGAAACTACCGAAAACCTGCTGCCCTCCCTGGTGCACTTCACCGATGACGTCGCGGCCAAAAACGTCGCCGCGACCGACGCACAAGACTTGGCTGCAAGCAAAGCGCAGCTGTTCATCACCGGCAACATGGCGGGAGGCCACGGCGGTGGCCTGGGCAGCAACGGCTCGGTGCAGATCGGCGACGACGTCCCGACAAAAACGCTCACCGTGACCAAACAGTGGGTGGCAGAACCCGGGCAGACGATACTGTATCCCCAACAGTTGGTGGTGACTCTGGTTATCGGCGGACATCACCTGGACAGCATCGTGTTGACCGAGGAAAACAACTGGACAGGGCACTTTACCGGGCTGCCTGCCGACATAGAACTGGACGAATTGACGGTTGAAGAAACGCCGATCGGTGGGTTTACAGCGCTTTATGATCCCGCGCAGATGGACGGCGACGACATCCATATCCGTATCACGAACACGGCTGACGCACCGTCTACCGAGACCACGCCGCCTGCACCGTCCGATGACCCCACACGCACACCGGATGTGCCGGTCACGCCGGTGACACCGAACACGCCCGACACCGATAAGCCGCAGGTCGATCCGCCGATCAAACCGCAGCCCCAGCCGAAACAGCCGCAGCCTGAGAAACACACGGCAAAGCTGCCCAAAACCGGTGAGCGCAACCGTGCCTATGTGCTGTTGCTGATTGTGGTGGCCGCCGTGATGGTATATGCTGAGTACGACCGCAGGCAGCGAGCAAAGAAGGGTCAACAACAGCGCGATGAAGCAGGTTCACATCAGGGTTAAACCGCGTGCGGCGAAAAACGCCGTACTGGGTGAACGTGAGGGTTATTTGGAGGTCGCCGTGACCGCCCCGCCGGCTGACGGGGCGGCCAACACGGCGGTGGTGAAGCTGCTGGCGGCGCATTTCGGCGTTCCCAAATCGCGCATCCGCATTACGCGCGGGCAGTCCGCCCGCATCAAGACCGTAACAATCGCCGACTGACGTTGCCGACTGACGCCGACTGACGACGCTCGGCGTGTGTTACCATAACTGGGTTGTAACCGAGACCGGCAAAGGAGGGGATACAGAGATGTACACCTGGCTTGCATCGGATGGGGATGAGTATCATGAACGCCCGTATCCCCGCACCGCGCACGCGTATCACACGCACCACCCGCAGCACAACGCCTCATCGCTCTGAGGCGGAAAACCGTCTGATAGACGCAGCCGGCTGGGATTTGACCCGGCTGTTTGTCACGTACAACGCCGCCGCTTATGACGGCCACGACGCGGCCGCTGTCGAGGTCATGCGCGCGCGCTACGGCGAAAACACCGTCGCGCAAACGACCCACCTGTCGATTCTGAAAGGCATCGTCGAGGCCTTCATCAACCCCTTCACCGTCGTGCTGTTCGTGCTGGCGGCGATTTCCTTCGTCACGGACTATCTGGCGGCAGCACCCGCGGACAAAAACCTGACCGGCTCGGTCGTTATTGTGACCCTGGTGCTGCTCAGCGGCATTTTGCGCTTTGTGCAGGAAACCCGCAGCGCCACCGCCGCGGCATCCTTGGGCAAAATGGTGCAGACCACGATTGCCGTTATGCGCAACAGCGACACCGTCGAGCTTCCTATTGATCAGGTCGTCGTGGGCGACGTGATCAAACTGGCTGCCGGCGACATGGTGCCCGCCGACATGCGCGTTCTGAAAGCCAAAGACCTGTTCGTCAGCCAGTCGTCGCTGACCGGCGAAGCCGAACCGGTGGAAAAACGCGCCGGCGTACACGTGGGTCAGGCGGGGGAGCGTGAGCTCTCCACCCCGCTGGATGCAGACAACTTGGTGTTCATGGGCAGCAACGTGGTGTCCGGTTCGGCCACCGCGTTGGTGATTGCCGTCGGTGCCGACACGACGTTCGGTCAGATCGCGAAATCCCTGGGCGATAAGAAACCCCCCACCGCATTCGAGCGCGGCGTTAACCGGACCAGCTGGGTGTTGATTCGATTCATGCTGGTCATGGTGCCGGTGGTGCTGTTTTTGACCGGTATCACCAAACACGACTGGATGGGGGCGGTGCTGTTTGCGCTGTCGGTTGCGGTCGGTATGACGCCTGAAATGCTGCCGGCGATAGTGTCCGCCAACTTGGCGAAAGGTGCGGTTGCGATGGCGCGCCGCCACGTGATCGTCAAAAAGCTCGACGCAATACAGAACTTCGGCGGGATGGATACCCTGTGCACGGACAAGACCGGGACACTGACCCAGGATCGCATTGTGCTGGAATACTCGCTGAATGTGGCGGGACACCCCGATGACCGGGTGCTGCGCCATGCGTTTCTGAACAGCTATTACCAGACGGGACTGAAAAACCTGTTGGACGAGGCCATTATCGACCATGCCGACGATGTCGAGCTGGACGGGCTGGACCGCGGCTTTTACAAAGTCGACGAGATTCCCTTTGATTTCAACCGCCGGCGTATGTCGGTTGTGGTCGCCGATGAGTCCGGCAAGCGCCAGATGATCACCAAAGGGGCGATCGAAGAGGTCCTGGCCGTCTGCAGCCATGTTGATATTGACGGCGAGATCCGCGTGCTGGACGAACAGCTGGACGAGAAAGTGCTCGCGACCGCACGCCGGTATAACAACGAGGGCATGCGCGTGCTGGGCGTGGCTCAGAAAACCAATCCGCGCCCGCCTGCGGCATTCAGTGCCGAGGACGAATCCGACATGGTACTGATCGGCTTTCTGGCATTTCTGGATCCGCCCAAGGAAACCACCGCTGCCGCCGTTGACGCCCTGCACCAATACGGTGTTGACATCAAGGTCTTGACCGGGGACAACGCGGCGGTTGCCCGCGCGGTCTGCCGCGAGGTCGGCATCGGGGTGTCGGGCATGTTGACCGGAAACCAGGTGGCGGATATGACCGACGACCAACTGGACGCCGTGATTGCCGACACCGATGTGTTCGCGAAACTGTCGCCGGCGCAAAAGGTGCGCATTATCGCCGCACTGCGTCGTGCCGGTCACGTGGTGGGATACATGGGAGATGGCATCAACGACGCGGCCGCCATGAAGGAATCCGACGTCGGCATCAGCGTCGACACGGCGGTTGACGTGGCAAAGGAATCCGCCGACATCATACTCCTCGAAAAAGACCTGATGGTGCTGGAGCGCGGTGTCATCGAGGGCAGGCGCGTGTACGGAAACACCATCAAGTACATCAAAATGACCGCGTCCAGTAACTTCGGCAATATGCTGTCGGTGCTGTTTGCCAGCGCGTTTCTGCCGTTTTTGCCGATGTTGCCGCTGCAGATTTTGGTGCTGAACCTGATTTACGACATCAGCTGTACCTCGCTTCCCTGGGATAGCGTCGATGATGATTTCCTGCGCCGCCCCCGCAATTGGGAGGCCGCATCCATTGTGCGCTTCATGCTGTGGTTCGGACCGACTTCCAGCGTCTTTGACATCGCGACCTATCTGCTGATGCTGTGGGTGATCGGACCTGCCGTCATCGGCAGCACCTGGGCTGCGGCGACGCCTGCGGCACAGTTGGCGTTTGCGACGCTGTTTCACGCGGCGTGGTTTGTCGAGTCACTGTGGACGCAGACCTTGGTCGTGCACAACCTGCGCTCGGTGCGTGTGCCCTTTGTGGGCAGTCGCGCATCTTGGCAAGTGTACCTGTTGACCGGCGCCACCATCCTGGGCGGCACCGTGTTGACGTTCACGCCGCTGGGACGGCTGTTGGGTTTGACGGCGCTGCCGCCGGTGTTTTTCGGGGTGCTGGTCGCGATCAGTGTGCTGTATATGGTGCTGGTGACGGCGGTCAAGCGCGTGTTTGTCCGCCGTTTCGGTGATTTGCTGTAACGGACACGCGAAACGCATCACCTTGCGTGTGGTATCTGCAGATCCGGCGGGTGCGGGACGTACTCCCCCTGATTGGGGAGATCGCCGGTATGGTTACCGCTGTAAAACGTCTGTCCCCCTTTTGGGGAATGTCGGTCCCGTATGGGACAATTGCTTGGTAAACTAAGGGGCTGGAACACCCACACAGACGGACCTGAAACGGTCACGAAAAAAGGAGCACCTATGGGCGCGAAGGGCGCGCAAGCACGATTTGGAAACCTGTTGACCGCGATGGTCACCCCGTTCAATGCGGACGAATCACTGGACTTGGCGCGCGCCGGGGAACTGGCGCGCATGATACTGGACGAGGGCAGCCAGGGGCTGATCGTCAACGGCACCACCGGCGAATCACCGACCATCAGCCGGGATGAGCGCTGCAGCCTGTTTCAGGCCGTGATCGATGCGGTGGCCGACCGGCGCGATCGGATTTCGCTGGTGGCGAATGTGGGGGATAACTGCACCGCCGACTCGGTCGATTTCGCGCGTCGCGTGGCGAAACTGGGCGTGGACGGCCTGATGGTCGTGACGCCCTATTACAACAAACCGCCCCAGGAAGGTCTCTATCGCCATTTCAGTGCGGTGGCGGCTGCCGTGGACCTGCCCATCGTGCTGTATAACATCCCCGGACGCTGTGTGATAAACATCGAACCGGACACCATCATCCGCCTGGCTCGCGACGTGGACAACATCGTTGCGGTCAAACAGGCGAATCCCGACATGGATCAACTGGATCGCATCATCGCGGGTGTGGGCGCGTTCCGTGACGACTTCGAGGTCCTGTCAGGCGACGATGCCCTGACGCTGGACATGATGGACCGGGGCGGCACCGGGGTGATTTCGACCATCGGAAACATCGCGTCGGGGGGCATGCGCGCGATGGTCGACGCCCAGCTGGCCGGTGACACCACCCGCGCACGCACGATCGAGTCCGCGCTGTTGCCGCTGATGGATGCGCTGTTCATCACGGCAAATCCCATCATGGTCAAACGCGCGCTGGAGCTGCGCGGATTTCCGGTGGGACCGCTGCGCCTGCCCTTACTTACGGCAACTGACGAACAAACCGAATACTTGCGTCCCATTTTGGAGGACGCATACGACAAACAGAAAGCATTGGACCTTTGATTATGAGTACGAATCCCGACGCGGGCGACGACAGGGCCGGAATCGACGGCGTGAACGAAGCCGCCGCAACTGCCACTCGCAAACCGCGCAAACGCAAGAAACGCACCTCACTGTTGCCCCTAGTGGGACAGGCGGGACAGGCGGGGCAGGGCACGGACACGAACGACACGAACAGCCCGGAAGCATCGCCCAAAGCCAAGCCCAAGGGCAAGGCAAAAAGTAAAACCAAGGCTAAGAGTAAGACTAAGAGTAAGGCTAAAAGTAAATCTAAGGACAGCGGCACGTCGCAGGCACAGTCCGCGGTGTCGACATCCCACTCGGGAAAATTGCGCGTCATCCCGCTGGGGGGCCTGGACGGCATCGGCAAGAACATGACCGTGTTCGAATACGAAGACGACATGATTGTGGTCGATGCCGGACTGATGTTTCCCGACGACGACCATCCCGGTATCGACCTGATTTTGCCCGATTACAGCTATGTCGTGGAAAACGCGCACAAACTGCGCGCGATTGTGGTTACGCACGGACACGAGGACCACACCGGTGCCTTGCCGTGGTTGCTGAAAGACGTCGGCCGCCAGGTGCCGATTATCGCAAGCAAGCTGACCTGCGGCTTGATTCGCGGCAAGATGGAGGAATACACCGAGGTCAAAAACGTCAAATACGTCGAGGTCGCCGGATCCCATCACCTGAAACGCGGCGTGTTCGGGCTGGATTTCATCACGATGAACCACTCGATTCCGGACTCGCTGGCGGTCGTGATTCGCACCCCGGTGGGAAATATCCTGCACACCGGGGATTTCAAGCTGGACCAGACCCCGATTGACGGGCGCGTGACCGATTACGGTGCGCTGGCAAAGGCGGCGGCGGGCGGCATCATGCTGTTGCTGTCCGATTCCACCAATGCCGAATCGCCGAACATCACCCGCAGCGAAGCCGAGGTCGGAAAAGTCCTGCGGAGCATCATCAATGCCGCACAGGGGCGCGTCATCATCGCAAGTTTCGCAAGCCACATCCACCGGCTGCAGCAGGTCTGTGACGCGGCGACGGCAGCAGGGCGCAAGGTCGCGGTGACCGGGCGCAGCATGCTGCAAAACACGCGGATTGCGCGCGAGCTGGGGTATCTGAACATTGCCGCAGACGACCTGATTGACGCCTACGAGATGAAGAATCTGGGACCGGCCGACGTGGTGGTGCTCTGTACCGGCAGCCAGGGCGAGCCGCTGAGTGCCCTGGCCCGGATGGCTGCGGGCGAACACCGCAGCATCCACATCGAGGCGGGCGACACGGTCATATTGTCCGCAACACCTGTGCCGGGAAACGAAAAGGCCGTCTCGAACATCATCAACCAGCTGACGAAAATCGGTGCCGACGTCTATGAAAAGCGCCGCGCAGAGGTCCACGTGTCGGGGCATGCCTCGTCCGAGGAATTGAAGCTGATGCTGAACCTGACCAAGCCCGAGTACTTTATGCCGGTGCACGGCGAGACGCGCCACTTGATGGCGCATCGCAACCTGGCGTTGGCGGTCGGGATTCCCGCCGAATACATCTTTGTGCTGGAAAACGGGGACGTGCTGGAGTTCGATACGGACGGCGCGCGCCTGACTGAACCGGTTACCAACGGTGTCATTTACGTCGACGGCCTGAACGTGGGCGACGCCGACAGCGTGGTTCTGCGTGACCGCCAGCACCTCAGCCAGGACGGTATCATCACGGTCGTGTTGTCGATGAACCGCCAACGCCGCAAAACTTCCGGCACACCCGAGGTCATCGCGCGCGGGGTCATCGTGTCCGACGAGGCGCAGTTTCACCGCGAACTGGCGGAGCGTGCCAAAAAGACGCTGGAGCGCAGCCTGCGCGAACACGCGACCATGGCCGACATGCGCCGCAGCGTACGCGACTCGGTCAGCCAGCTGGTCTGGGAACACACCAAGACCCGGCCGATGATTCTTCCGGTCATTCTGGAAATATAGAAGGTTGGAGTCAGAGCTCTATGGGATTTTTGGTTAAGGCACCGCAATGGGTTTATGCGCTGGTCATGGGACTGGCACAGGGACTGACCGAGTTTTTGCCGGTCAGCTCGTCGGGGCATTTGTCGCTGTTGAATCTGGCGTTCGGACGTGACACCGAGGCCGGCATCGAGTTCACGTTTTTCCTGCATATCGCAACCCTGATCGCATCCTTGGTCTATTTCCGGCAAGACATTGCGCGCTTGATTGTCGCTTGGAAACGTGAAAACGAGCGCAGCATGGCAGGCGAGCGGCGCATCTGTGTGTTTCTGATTGTGGGATGCCTGATCACCGGTCCGATGGGATTGCTGCTGGAAGATAAGCTGGCGCCGATTGCCGGTAACATCCGCCTGTTGGGCGGCGCTTTTCTGTTGACGACCATCGTGTTGGTTGTGGCCGAACGGCTGTTACAGGAACACCCGCATCGCCAGATGAACAACCTGGGGTTATTGTGTTCTGCGATCGTGGGATTCGCGCAAGGGTGTGCGGTGATTCCCGGGCTTTCACGCAGCGGATCGACGATTGCGGGCGGTATGCTGACGGGTATGTCGCGCGAGCAATCCACGCGTTTCAGCTTTCTGTTGGGCATCCCGATTATCATCGCCGGCGCCCTGAAAGACGGGCTGGATTTGGCACGTGGGCAGCTGACGCTGCCGCCGATGGGGGCCTGTGTCATCGGATTCATCGCGGCTGCGGTGGCGGGCTATTTTGCCATTGCCTGGATGATCAAGCTGGTGCAAAAGACGCAGCTGTATTGGTTTGCGGGGTATACGTTTATTTTGGGCGTGTGTCTGATTGTCGCCTCATTTTTCTAGGGGACGGTACCACACGAGGCACCTTGAATGGTTGACACCCACCGTCGTCATTGCGAGCCCGCGAAGCGGGCGTGGCAATCCACTCAGTGACGGTTTGGTTGGGATTTGAAAACTGGTCGAGAAAGCATACAGCAAGCTGAAAGGGGAGTAGTGGCAAGCAACAAACAGAAGAAGCCCAAGCAATCGTCCGCTCGCACCGGCGGTTCGCGCAACACCGCGTCAACGCGCGGCAAGGCAAGCGCCAAATCCGCCAAATCCGCCAAATCTCAGGCGCGTGCGGAACGCGCACCGCTGCTGGACGAACAGGCCTCGACCGACATCCTCGGTATCGTCCTGTTGGCAGTCGGGGTGGCACTGGCCGTGGCGGTGTTGACGGCACATACCGGTTTTCTGACCGACTACATCGCGCTGGGTTTGGGATACCTGATAGGTGTCGGACGATTCGTGCTGCCGCTGATCTTTGTGATTATGGGCATCACGCTGTTTGTGCCCAAACTTCGCTTTGTCGAGGGTCGCGTTGCGGCAGGCCTCATCTGTCTGTTTGTTGCCATCATCGGTTTTTTCGCGCTGTCCGTGCCCACCGACCGGCTGTTTTTGACCCAGAACCTCGCAGGTCACGGTGGCTACGTGGGCAATGCCATCGTTTGGGGGCTGGGTAAAGCGACCGGTCCTATCATTGCGGGCATCATCTTGGCGGCGATTGGAATCATCGGTCTGATAATCGCCGGCTTTTCAATCAGCGCCATCGTGGACCGGCTGGGGCTCTATACCGCCGCGCGCAAAGAACAGCGTGCCCAGGCAGCCGCAGAAAAAGCCGTGGTCGCACCCCGCACGCAGCGCATCGATCCGGGTGCGCGCAGCGCCCCTGCAGCAGACAGCTTTCACACGGCGCACACGGCACTGCTCGATCGCGAATCGGCACAGGTGGACCTGGAGGCCTCGGATGCCGCCGAGCCGGTGACCCAGGTCTTGCGTCCGGATGACACCCAGCCCCTGACACCGGTCGGCACCGACGCGGCGACAGGCGCGCAGGTCGCAGGCCCGCGCGCCCAGGAAGGCTTTGAGCTGCCGTCCTTCGACCTGCTGAAAACATCCGCCCCGGCTGAAGGTGGCGGTGACGGCGCAAACGAGGCGGAAATCAAACGCGAGGGCGACATCATCGTCGAGACACTCGGCATCTTCGGGGTCCCGGCACAGGTCCATGACTGGATTGTCGGTCCCACCGTGACGCTGTTCAAGCTCGCGATTGCCCGTGATGTGCGCCTGAACAAGGTCACCTCGCTGGCAGACGACCTGGCACTCGCGCTCGCCGCGCCGACGCTGCGCATTTTGGCCCCCATCCCGGGTGAAAGCTTTGTCGGCATCGAGGTCCCGAACGCCCGGCGCAGCTCGGTCATGCTGGGCGACGTACTCTCGCCTGCAGGCACCGACGGAGGCCCGTTGTTGCTGGGTATCGGCAAAGACATCACCGGCACGTCCATTCAGCGTGACTTGGCGGGCATGCCGCACCTGTTGATCGGCGGATCCACCGGCAGTGGCAAATCGGTCGCCATCAACGCGATGATCGCGAGCATCATCATGCGTGCCACCCCGTCCGAAGTGCGCTTTATCATGATCGACCCCAAACGCGTCGAACTGTCGCTCTTCAACGGGCTGCCGCACCTGTATGTCCCGGTTGTCACCGGTCCGAAAGAGGCATCTGCCGCATTGGCATGGGCGGTCAATGAAATGGATCGACGCCTGAAGGTCTTCGAGAAATGCAAGGTGCGCAATATCGGCGAATACAACCAGCTGTTCGTGAGCGATAAGGCTCCCGAAAACTATGACGAGCTGCCCTATCTGGTTGTCGTGATCGACGAGCTCGCAGACCTGATGATGGTGGCCGCCAAAGAGGTCGAGACCTCGATTGTCCGCATCGCGCAGCTGGCGCGTGCGGCAGGCATCCACCTGATTGTCGCCACCCAGCGACCGGACGCCAATGTCGTGACCTCGCTCATCAAGGCCAACATCACAAACCGCATTGCATTCAGGACCGCGACGGCCATCGACTCGCGCGTGGTACTGGACCAGTCCGGTGCCGAACAGCTGACGGGACTCGGTGACATGTTGTTCTCGATTCCCGCCTGGCCCAGCCCCAAACGCATCCAGGGCTGCTATGTGTCCGAAGCCGAAATCACCGAAATCGTCGATTTTCTGAAAGCCCAAGGCGACCCCGAATACCATGAGGAAATCTTTGATACTGCCGTGTCCGGTTCAAGCGAGGCCGGGGCGGGGGAGCACGGCCCGGACGATCCGTTGTTATGGGATGCGGCGGAAACTGTGGTCGCCGCCGGATTCGGTTCGACCAGCGGGATTCAGCGCAGGTTGAAGGTCGGCTATTCGCGCGCGGGACGTATTATGGATATGCTGGAAAGCAAGGGAATCGTAGGTCCGCCCGACGGGACCAAGCCGCGCGAGGTGATGGTCGACGAGGCGGGGCTGCTGTTGATTCGCCAGGCTGAAAACGAACTGAATCAGGAGATGTGACAGGCGGCTTATGCAGACTTTGGGTGAAATGTTGGTGGAAGCCCGCAAGGCGGCAGGCGTCAGCGCATTCGACGTCTCGCAGGCGACCCGCATCATGCCTGCGGCAATCGCCGCGCTCGAGGCGGACGACTATGCCGCGTTGCCCGCGCCCGGCTATGTGCGCGGCTATATATTGAGCTATTGCAAATACGTGGGTGCGACCCCGGATGAATTTCTAGCGACCTACGAGAAACGGACCGGGTACAAGCGCAGCGAATCGACGGGACGTACTCCCATTGATACCCACGCAGACAAATATCGCGGACCGGAGCACGAGATTTCGCCGCGCGTGGTGGTGGCGATCGTGCTGGTCATTGTCGTTATCGGTGCCGTTGTATGGTGGGGCAGCGGGCTGCTGAAAAAGCGCGACACGATACCGCCCTTGCCACAGACGACCGAAGGCAGCACGCAGGCAACGGCAAGCGCGCAGGTGCAGACGAACACGGCGACCTTTGATTTCACCATCAAGCCCAAAGAGGGCAAGGCGTCACGCGTGAAGATTGTGGTTGACGGCGTCGAGGCTTTTGACGCTGTGCTGACCGGAGACCAGAAAGAGAGCTACAAAGACATTTCCCGTGCCGAACTGACCATCAAAAAGCCGAAGAACGTCACTGTGACACAGAACGGCACCAACATCCCTGTTCCGACTGATGGAAAACTCACCCTCAGCGCAACCGCAGACTAAAACATCGCATCGGACACGCGGATTTCTGTGCGCGCTGCTGGCGGCGTGCGGATGGGCATGCGGGGGATTGATGTCGAAATGGATGTCGATCGACCCGCGCGTGTTGGCGGGCACGCGCGCTTGGGGATCGGCTTTGATCCTAGGTGCCGTGTTGCTGCTGTTTCGCCGCCGCGAACTGCGGCTGGAAAATCCGCGACGCGACCTGTGGTTTCTGGCCGTGTTCGGGGTGGGCGGACTGGCGCTGATGCAGTTTACGTATTTCAAGGCGATTTCGATTACCGGCGTGTCGGTGGCGATTTTGCTGGAATACTTGGCACCGATTCTGACCCTGGCGGTGGGCGTGCTGTTTCAGGGGCAGCGCTTAAAACTTTCGGCGGTGGCGGGTATTGCGCTCGCGCTTACGGGGGCGGCTTTGGTGGTCGGAATCTTTTCCGGGCATTTGACTGTCAGCGTGGGCGGACTGCTGTGGGGATTGGCAAGCGCAGTCGGCTTTGCCTCGTATTCGCTGCTGGGGGTTGCCGGTGCACGTTTTCGCCCGCTGACGTTGTTGTTCTACGGGCTATTCGCAGGGGCGCTGTTCTGGTTGGTGGTTTTGGGCCCGCGTGCGCTGGTCCGTCCGTTTTATGACCCCCTGACGGCGTGCCAGCTGTTGTTCCTGTGCGTGGTGGCGACCATCATCCCTTTTGCCCTATTCCTGCAGGCGCTGCGTCATATTTCAGCGACCGAGGCGAGTGTTGCCGCCATGATCGAGCCGGTGCTCGCCGCGGTCGGCGGCATGTTGCTGTTCGCAGAACCCTTCAGCTGGGCACTGGTGGCAGGCGGCGTACTGATCATCGCCGCCGTCTTGTTGATACAACTGACCTGAAGCGCGCGCTGCTCGTCGCCACGCGGGGGCACTCCCGTGCCCCCGCGTGAGCGCAACCGGGCTTGTTGCGCGAACACATAACGTTGAGGATGCGCGACTGCGCATCCGAATCATTGATCCGAGGCGGGCGGACGCCCGCCTCGGTGGATTGCCGCGGCGGCTACGCCGCCTCGCAATGACGTGAGTAGGGCGCATATCCGCCGGGCTTGCATGATGCCGGAAGGTACTGGAATTCAAGGTGTCATTGCGAGGGTGGCGAGTTTTGCCACCCGCGGCAATCCACCGGGCGGGCTTGAGCCCGCCCGGATCCTACGCGCCCCCGTGCGTCCGCACGGGGGCATTGGAATCGCGCAGACCTGGACTTAACGACGCCGGGCTCACTGTTTCCGCTGTGTTTCGGGCGGGCGGGTGAAAATGTGCACGCGGGCTGTATTCCCGTATAATTCATCGCATAAGGCACAGTGATTCCGCATAGGGTGGTATGCGGCACGCGGAGTTTGGCTCGTTGCATACGGCGCCGGGCACGCGGCATTTGGCAAGCGACACCCCGCGGAATCTCCGACTCCCCGAAAGGAGCCATACTCATGAAGAAGGCACGGAGGGTGAACACAGCTCGGGTACCCACAGCATTGACGTCGGCCGCAATCGCGGCATTGTTGCTGGTGGCGCTGCTGGCGCTTGCGGGTTGCGGTACCGCGAGCAAAACGGCAGACAACAGTGCGACATCCGACTCCCCCAAAAAAGACACCCTGACCATCGCAATTGCGGGGGAAACATCAAACATCGACCCGGCGTATTGCTATGACGACGAAAACAACCCGGTCGCAGACCAAATCACCGAGACACTGCTGTACTATGATGCGGAAAACCAGCTGCAGCCCGGTCTGGTCGAGAAATGGGAGGCCGTCGACGACACGACCTATGTGTATGACCTGCGCCAAAACGTGACCTTCAGCGACGGCACGCCACTGACGGTCGAAGACGTGCTGTATTCGCTGGAACGTTACCGCGACCCGGATATCGCGAGCTATGTGGGCTGGATGTATGACAACGTCGACACCATGGAGAAAACCGGAGACTGGCAGTTCACGGTCAAGCTGAAAGCGGCTGACGCCACCTGGGAGCACATTTTCGCCTCGTCTGCGGGCATGGTGACGCAAAAGGCGTTTTGCGAATCGGCCGGCGACCAGTTCGGCAAGCCGGGCACCGGCACGCTGGGGACCGGTCCCTACAAGCTGTCCGACTGGAAGACCGGCAGCCAAATCGTGCTGGAATACAACGAGAACTACTGGAACAAAGCGGCCATCGGCGACCCGCAAATCAAAAAAGTCGTGTTCCAGTTCATCGAGGAAGACTCGACCCGCGTGATGGCGCTGACCTCAGGTCAGGTCGACGTGATTTTCTCGACCCCGGTCGAAATGATCGACCAGGTCAAAAACGACGAGGACAGCCGCCTGGTCACCGTCCCGTCCGCCGGTCTGGAGTTCATCGCGTTCAACACGCGCAAGGCCCCGTTTGACGACGTGAACGTCCGCCGCGCCATCGCGAGTGCCATCAACGTGGCGGCGATGCAGGAAAACATCGTCAAGGACTACGGTGATCCCACCAACTGGATTCTGATTCCGGAAAACATGTTCACCTTCGAAAAAGCCGCTTGGGATGACTACGTCGCCAACCGCGCACCGAAATACGAATACAACCTGGACGAAGCCAAGAAATACCTGGCCGCCAGCTCGGTGCCCGACGGCTTTGACTGCACCATCACACTGGATTCGCGCTCGATCGCCGAATCGGTGGCGCTCAGCATCCAGCAGGCGCTGAAAGAACTGAACATCAACGTTGAAATCAACAAAATCAGCTACGACGAGTGGATCGGCCTTTACATGGGCGAAAACATCGCGGACGGCGTGCGCCCGTATGACCTCTTCCTGGGCCAGTGGTTCAGCGATTTCCCGGACCCCTCAGGCGACCTGACCCCGATTCTCTCCAGCACCGGTTACGGCGAGGGCGGCTCGAACACGTCCGGCTTCAGCAACAAAACCGTCGACGAACTGTGTGCGAAACAGGCCGCGAGCTCGGATGACGCCGAACGCGCCGACCTGATGTTTCAGATACTGGATATCGTGGGCGACGAAATGCCTTACTACGTCTGGTGCCACCCGAACTACCTGTTCGGCGCCAGCGAAGAATTCGCCGACAGCCTGAACTTCGGCCCCTTCTACGTCTGGAACTTCAGCGTGGCGGGCGTGCGCAGCAAATAGGAGACGGTGTTGGCAACCCGACGACACAGAGGGGGAGTGTTATGAACGCGCGCATTGAAACGCTGCGATCCCGGGTACTCGAGACGGGGGTGGATGCCATCGCGGTGTCCACTCCCGAAAACATCTATTATCTGACCGGTTTGGATGACTGGTCCGAAAGCTCCGGTATGTCCAGTTTCCTGGTCATACCGGCAGATCCCGGTCGCGGTCCGGTGCACCTGGTCGTGGTGAACTACGTCGCCCCCCAGGCGGAATCTGTCGTGTCCGGTGACATCGTCGTGGTGCCGGCCGACGAAACTGAGGCCATCGGCGCGACACTCCGCGAAGTGTTTCAGCGGCTGGGCTTGCAGACGCTCGCCTACGAGGACGACCTGCGCAGCAAATACGTGACCTCGATTCGCGCAGAGAACCCCGGCCTGACCTTAGGTGAGACGGCGGGTATCGTCGAGCGCCTGCGCGCGACCAAGGACGCCGGTGAAATCGACCTGATTCGCACGGCGGAACGTACGGCTGACAAGGTATTCGCGTTCGCGCGCAGTATCCTGAAACCGGGGATCACCGCAACGGCGGCACTGTGGGAAATCGAAAAATGCGCGCGCGAGCTGGGGGCCAGTGGCCTGTCGTTTCCGACCTGTTTGTTGTTCGGCGACGACACCGCAGCCATCGTGGGCGACAGCGGGGACCGGCAACTGGCTGCAGGAGACGCCGTGTTGATGGACTTCGGACTGTTCCGTGACTATTACAGCTCGGACATGACCCGCACCTGGTTTGTGGGTAGTGTCACTGATGAGCAGCGCCGCATCTATGACCTGGTGCTTGCGGCAAACCGCGCCGGCGTGGCGGCGGCGCGTCCCGGTATCACGGCGCTTGACTTGGACACGGCGGTGCGCGGCGTCATTGCGGACGCCGGCTATGGCGAGGAGTTTTGCCACTGCGTGGGACACGGGCTGGGGCTGCGCGACCATGACTTCACCGATGACCTGCGTCTGGTGGGCGACCTGGTGCTGGAACCCGGCATGGTGTTTTCGATAGAGCCGGGAATCTATCTGGAGGGGCAGTTCGGCATCCGCGTCGAAGACATCATCGCGATTACCGAGGACGGCTGCGAAGTACTGGGCTGCGAGCCGCGCGAGCTGATCGTCCTGGACGCATAACCGCATCCGACATACCGAAACCTTAACCCCCGTCACACGTGTTTTGTGGCGGGGGTTTTTGCGCACGGCGGCACGCGCTGTCCGTTTTCGTGTCGAATCTAGTTGTCTCTGTGGTAAATATTGTCAAAAAAGGCTTGCATTGTGGTAAATCGTGGGGTACTATTCAAAGCAACTGAAAGGACGGCTGTGTTTTCAGTCGTTCGGACAGCGGCACGAAACGCCGATTGCAGTGCCTGCGGATTGGCCGGAGGGAACAGACAGCGGAACCGGAAGGCAGAACAAAGCACGAGGCGGCACGATATGGCACGACAGTGAAGCTATGGGAAGTAACGGGAACGAGAACGCGGACACGGGCAACAAAGGAAAAAGGAAAGGGTCACACACAAAGGTAAGGTCTGACGATGTTCACCGGGCAAAAACCACGCACGATGGATTCCAAGGGACGCATCCCCGTCCCGGCCGAATTCCGTCACGAGCTGGGGGAAAGCGTCTGGGTCGTCGAAGGATTGTGGGGGGCTCTGGTCGTATTCACGAACGATGGCTTCAACGAGTTCTTGAAGGAACTGAAAGGCGATCCCATCGACCCGGATTTGATGGCGCTGAAATATCAGTATGCCGCGACCGCCGAGCAGGTGAAAATCGACTCCGCCGGACGCATCCGCATCACCGAGGCGCAGATCGATGCCGCGAACCTGACCCGCGAGGTGATGATGGTCGGCATGATCGACCAGATTCACATCTGGGACAAAGAGGCCTGGCTGGCGCACAAAAAGGCCTCGGATTACGAGAAAAATGCGCGCGACATGGCGGCGCGCCGGGCACTGACCGCGCAAGCCGCCGCCACGCAGGCGCGCCGTTGACAACTGAATACGCGCATACGCCGGTGATGACCGCGCAGGTCATGGAGCTGCTGGCACCGCGCCCGGGCGACATCGTGTTGGATGCGACGGCGGGCGGCGCCGGTCACGGACGCCTGATTTGCGAGGCCATCGCACCGAATGGCACCTACGTCGGCATCGACCAGGACGCAAGCGCACTCGCGGCCGCTGCCGCCCGATTGGACGGGTCGCTCGCAGAGGGGGAGCTCATCTTGCTGCACGGAAACTTCCGGCACATCGATGACCTGCTCTGTTCCGCCAACCTGGGCTACATCGACCGCGCGCTGTTTGACGTCGGCGTTTCGTCGCACCAGCTGGACACGCCCGAACGCGGCTTTTCCTATATGACGGACGGTCCGCTGGACATGCGGATGGACGCGGACGGTGGCGGCATGACGGCATACGAGCTGTTGGGGGAGTGGGATGCCCGCGACCTGACCGCCATTCTGCACGATTACGGTGAGGAAAAATGGGCCGCGCGCATCGCGGACTTCATAGTCCGGCGGCGTGAAGCGGGAACGCTGCCCAGAACGGGACGCGAGCTGGCGGAGCTGGTGAAACAGGCGATCCCGGCTTCTGCGCGCAGGACCGGGGGAAACCCCGCCAAGCGGACCTTTCAGGCGCTGCGGGTGGCAGTCAATGACGAGCTGGGAGCCTTGCGCGAAGGACTGACCGCAGCCATCCGCTGGCTGCGTCCGGGAGGACGCGTGGTGGTGGCGAGCTTCCAGTCACTGGAAGACCGGCTGGTCAAGCAGGTGTTCGCCGACCACGCAGGGCGGTGTACCTGTCCGCCGGATTTGCCGGTCTGTGCTTGCGGGAGCCACGCGTACCTGCGGGTGCTGACCAAAAGCGCGCTGCGTCCGGACGCAGACGAGGTTGCACAAAACCCGCGCGCGAAAGCGACGCGGCTGCGTGCGGCAGAACGTCTGTAAGTCTGCGGAAAACGGCAGCTGAACGACGGACGACCACGACAACGACCGACAACGACCGACAGAAAGGGGGGACGTCATGACACACAAGCAAACTACTGCCAAGGCCGGCAAAGCCTCCCGCGCAAACCGCGCGGCAAAGGCAAAGACCGGTACGGCCATGCGCGCGGCAAACCGCGCGGCAAACGATGACCTGGGGCGCAGGCTGTTCGTGACGATCCTGCTTGTCTTGACCGTCGTGTTCGGTCTGGCCATCGTGCCGATTTTGCTGAACAACGCCGCCAAGGAAAGCTTGGCACGCCTGGATGCGATCAACGACCGTATCGAGGCGCGCCTGAACGAGGCGCAGGAACTCGAACTGAAGCGTGCGACCTTGTTGTCCTCGGGGCGCATCGAGCGCATCGCGGTAAACGACCTGCACATGGTTCACGAAACCGCGGCCCAGATGACCGTCGAGTTGCCGTCTGCACAGGCGGCGGCTGACAGCGCGCAGCTTGCCGACGCTACGTCGGCAACCGCCGCGACCGCAACCGTGCCCACAACACAGGTTGCAGCCCTGCCGACCGACACAACCGTCCCGACGGTTGACGACACGGCGGCCTGGGTTCGCATCCTGGCAGGCTTGACCGCAGGCGAGGCCTCGACCCTGTTGGTGGGCGACGTCGGTCTGGCGGGCATGAATCAAATCGGCCAGTCACGCTGACCGGTAGCGGGGATCTGTCGCGATGTCCAGCAACAAACTGGCCGGTAGCCCGGGAATTCTGCGTGTTATCACAGGCGTCCTGCTGCTGTGTCTGGTAGCTGCGGCAGGACGCTTCATTCAGCTGCAGGTCGTCTATGCATCCAGGCTCTCTGCCGCCGCCGAATCCCAGCGTCTGCTGCAGACCGAGCTCCCCGCCAAACGCGGCACGGTGACCGACCGCAACGGATCGGTGTTGGCGCAATCGGTGCAAACCTACGACGTGATCGCCGATCCGCGCAATCTGGCCAAACTCTACAGCGCCTACACCACCGAATGCGCAACCGCGGGCACCACGCCGCAGCTGAGCTATGAACAGTTGCTGGATCAGATGGCCGACACCTTGTCGGTGACGTTCAACGAGGATCGCACCCGCGTGCGCGGCCTGCTGGAAAACAAGCAAAAGTCCGGGACGCTCTCCCGCTATGCCCTGTTGGCGAAAAAAACCGCATCGGAAACACGCGATGCCTATCTGGCACGGGCATCCGCCGCGGAAACCGACACGGCCGAGGTCGCGCTGTACAAACGCGCTCTGCGAAACATCAGCTTCAAGCTGGTCTACAAACGCGTCTATCCGCAGAACACGGTGGGCGCGCAAATCATCGGGTTTTTGAGCAACGAAGGCACCGGGACCGCCGGTATCGAGCAGCGCTATGACGAGCTGTTGGCCGGTACCCCCGGAGTGACCTTCAGCGAACGCGACAAACAGGGCAACCTCATTCCGTCGGGTAAACAGAAAACCATCGAGCCGGTCAACGGTCCCAGCATCATGCTGACGATTGACAACGAAATCCAGTATCAGGTCCAGGCTGAACTGAAAGCCGCCGTCAAAAAATACAAAGCCGCCGGCGCATCGGCCATCGTGATGGATCCGTCCACCGGCGAAATCTATGCCTCGGCATCGTATCCCACCTTTGACCCGAACAAACGCGACAAGATGAAACCGGAATCGCTGCAAAACGCCGCCTTCGTGAACCCCATCGAGCCGGGATCGACCATGAAAACGGTCACGCTGGCAGGGGCGCTGGATGCCGGTGTCGTCACGACGAAAACAAAGTTCAAGGTCCCCTGGCGCATCACGGTGGGCACGCGCACGGTCAAAGACTCGCACGAACACGGCACGCAGACCATGACGGTCTCGAAAATCATCGAACAGTCCAGCAACGTCGGGACCACGCGCATCGCTCAAAAGGTCGGCAGCACGAAATACTATCAGATCCTGCGCCAGTTCAAGATCACGCAGACCACCGGCATCGATTACCCCGGCGCGGGCAAAGGCCAGGTGTTGACACCGGACGACTGGTCGGACGTGTCGCTGTCGAATATGTCATTCGGCCAGGGCCTTTCGATGACGCCGCTGCAGCTGGCGCGCGCGGTGGCGGCGATTGCAAACGACGGCGTCATGACCACGCCTCACCTGCTGAAAGACATCCCCGACGGCTCGCACGAACTGCCCGAATGGCCGACCGAACGCGTCATGAGCAGTGATGCGGCAGCCGACGCCAACACAGTCCTGAAACGCGTCATGACCAAAGGCACGGGCAGCGGGGTGCAGGTCCCGGGTTACACGGTCGCGGGCAAAACCGGCACGGCGCAAAAAGCCAAAGGTGGCAGCTACGTCGACGGCGCCTACGTCAGCAGTTTCATCGGCTACCTGCCTGCTGACGACCCCAAATTGCTGGTGTATGTGCTGCTGGACGAACCGAAAGCCGGCTATTACGGCGCCCAGGTCGCAGGCCCCTCGTTTGCCAACATTGCAACATTTGCCGCCCGCCAGTTAGAGCTCACCCCCGATGCGCCCTAAAATAGACCTATGAATGAACATCCGCACACGATAACGGAACTGCTTGCGCGCTCGGGAGGCGCGCTTTGGCTGTCTGGTGACAGCGCCGCCGACATCGATGGGACCCGGGTGGGGGAGTACGTCCCGACGTCGCTTGCGCACGATTCGCGGCGCGTGACCCCGGGCAGCCTGTTTTTTGCCGTGCCGGGATTTGCGGCAGACGGCCACGACTACGTGTCCGCCGCCGCCGATGCGGGCGCGGTGGCCGCCGTGGTCGAACACCCGGTGGCAGGCGTCACATTGCCCCAGTTCGGGGTCGCTGATGTGCGCCGCGCGCTGGCATACGCCGCCGCCGCTTGGTATGGCGACCCCAGTCACGCCTTTGCGCTGACCGGGGTGACCGGCACCAACGGAAAGACGACGACCTGCTATCTGCTGGATGCGATTCTGCGTGCCGCCGGACGTGAGACCGGACTGATCGGTACGGTCGAGACACGCGTGGCCGGTGTGGCGCATCCCAGCGAACGCACGACGCCCGATGCGCTGGCACTGCAGGAACTGTTTGCGCAGATGCGTGATTCGAACGTCGGGGCCTGTGTGATGGAGGTGTCCTCGCACGCGCTGGATTTGCACCGGGTCGACGCCAGTCGCTTTGCCGTCGCGGCCTTCACCAACCTGACGCAGGATCATCTGGATTATCACAGCGACATGGACGCGTATCGCAGCGCCAAGGAATCGTTGTTTACCGCGCAGGAGGTCGCGGCGCGCGTCGTCTGCGTCGACACCGACGAGGGACGTGCGCTGGCACAGCGCCTGACGGCAGCCGGCCACGAGGTGATCACCGCGGGAACCGGGACTGCGCGCGAGACCCCCCCATCGTCAGCCTCTGGGTCTGTCGGTTTGGGTACCTGTCATTCCGGGGGCACGCAGTGCAACCCGGAATCCATAGTGAACGACGACGGAACGTGCGGCCGTCCGCAGGACGGCGAGAACGGCATTCAAATAATCGCGGCGGGCGTGCACCGGCACGCGCGCGGCAGCGATTTCACGCTGGTGACCCCCGAGGGGACCGTGCCGGTTACGCTCCCGCTGTTGGGTGCCTATAACGTCAGCAACGCGGTGACGGCAGCCGCCTGTGCCTGGGCACAGGGCATCGCGCCTGATACCATTGCGCGCGGACTGAACGCAGCGCCCCAGGTGCCCGGGCGGCTGGAGCAAATCGAAGGTGGCCGGGATTTTCAGGTGGTCGTCGATTACGCGCACACCCCCGATGCCCTGCGTGTGGCGCTTTCCGCCCTGCGTGCGGTTACCCCCGGGCGGGTGATTGTGGTCTGCGGCTGCGGCGGAGACCGCGACCGGACCAAGCGTCCGCTGATGGGACGTGCGGCGGGTCAGGGCGCCGACGTCGTCTATGCGACCAGCGACAACCCGCGCAGCGAGAACCCGGCATCCATCATCGACGAGATGCTGCCCGGCTTGGCACAGACGGATGCCGAATACCACGTGGTGGTCGAACGCGACGCGGCGATACGCGCCGCGATTACCGGCGCGCGCGCAGGCGACTGTGTCCTGATAGCGGGCAAAGGACACGAGGACTATCAGATCTTCGCCGACCGCACCATCCACTTCGATGACCGCGAACAAGCCCGCGCCGCGCTATTGGACGGCATAGCAGGTGAGCTCTAGTGTTTCAGATGACTGCAAAAGAGATTGCTGCTGCTGCCGGGGCTCGGCTCTATATCGGGGATGCCACGGTCACAGCCGACAGCTGCGTGATCGACTCGCGGCAGTCCCGTCCCGGCTCGCTGTTTATCGCCTTTTGCGGCGAGCACACTGACGGGCATCTGTATCTGCAGGCAGCCGTTGACGCCGGAGCCACCGTGCTGTTGGTGACCGATGCGCGGGCAGAGTTACCGGTGGGGGTGACGGTACTGTTGGCTGACGACGCAGAGCGCGCCCTGCAAAACTTGGCGCGCCACCAGCGCCGGCTGCTGGATATCCCGGTGGTGGGTATCACCGGCTCGGTGGGTAAAACCACGACGCGTCAGCTCACGGCAGCCGCGCTGACGGCGGCCGGGCTGACGGTCACGTCCAGTCGCGCGAACGAGAACAACGAACTGGGTGTGCCGCTGACGCTGTTGTCGGTGACCGCGGACACGCAGGTGCTGGTGGTCGAGATGGGGATGCGCGGCAGCGGAGAGATTGCGCTGTTGGCAGACATCGCCCGCCCGACCATCGGGGTCGTGACCACCATCGGCGACGGTCACATCGAGCGCCTGGGCAGTCGCGACGCCATCGCGAACGCGAAGGCCGAGCTGTTGCAGGCGCTGCCTGCCGACGGCTGGGCGATACTCGACGCCGCCGGCGCATACCGTGCACGTCTGGCCGAACATACCACAGCGCGAGTCCTGGATGTACTGCTTTCTGTCGGAGAAAACGAAGCGGAAGCATACGGGGGGGTCTCGCGCGCAGTTCCGCAGATGCGCGTTGGCTACAAGGCGCATCGAGGACTGTTTGAGCACGTGACCCCCCCGTGTGCTTCCGCGTCAGATAACAGTGTTGTGGATAACGAGGGGGGGTTATCCTCTGAGCTCGCTGCATCAGAACTGCTGAAAGCCACCGGTGCAGGCGTGGACGCCCAGGGCCGCGCGTTCGGGACGGTGACTTTTCCCGACGGGTACCGTGGCTCCGTGCACCTGCGTCTGCTGGGGATGCATGCGCTGCCGGATGCGCTGTTTGCGCTGGCGGTCGGATACTTGCTGGGTTGTGACCCCGATCGGCTGTTGGCAGGGGTTGCCGCCTGTGACAGCGAGGGCATGCGTATGCGCATCGAGTCGCTGCCCGGGTGTGACATCCGCATTGTCAACGATGCCTACAACGCGAATCCCGACTCGACCGCGGCGGCGTTGCGTACGCTCGCCGCGATGGAAACGACGGGTCGTCGCATCGCGGTGCTGGGGGATATGCTGGAACTGGGATCGATGGCGCGCGTGGCACATCGTGACATACAGCGACTGGCCGACGACCTGGGGCTTGACCGGGTGTTTTGCTATGGCAGATGGTATGGGGATGCGTACGAGGATCGGGACGCACTCCTGAAAGATTTAATTGCGTATCTGGCTGACGGCGATATTGTCCTGTTCAAAGGCTCGCGCGGAATGCAGATGGAACTGATGGTGGATGCGTTGAAAGGACAGGTGCGATGCTGACAAAGCTGGCACAATATCCGACCTTCCAGGTGTTTTTGGTCCTGGCGGCCAGCGTGGGGTTTGTGGCCCTGGTGACCCCGCTGCTGATTCGATTCCTGAAACAGCACGGAATCGGACAGGAGATTCGCGCCGAAGGACTGCGCGAGCATTTGGTGAAAAAGGGCACGCCCACGATGGGCGGAATCGTAATTCTGGTGGTGGCCGCCCTGCTGTTTGCGCTGATGACTTCGTTTGCCTACCCCGATTTGGCGGTATCCAGCGCAAAGAAAATCGCGAACTTCAACCGCGGCATCAAATGCGCCGTGGTGGTGCTGGTCGGGATGCTGGGTTGCGGCGCGCTGGGTTTCATCGATGACGTGACCAAGGTTGTACACAAACGCAGCCTGGGGCTGTCTGCGGTCGCGAAAATCATCGGGCAGGTCACGATTGCCCTGGTGACCACGATGCTGGCGGTCAACTGGGCACACGTCAGCTGTGATTTGCAGCTGCCGGCGACGACGATTCACGTGCCGCTGGATATCTGGGCGACACGCATCATGTTGCCCGTGGGGGTGGCGGCGCATTTCGGGGTCGACGGGGCGCTGGTGATTCCCTGGGTCTATTTGGCATTCGCGCTGATTATGATTGTCGGGATGAGTAACGCCACGAATCTGACCGACGGTCTGGACGGACTGGCCGCCGGCTGCGTGATGATTGTGGGAATCGTCTATGCCGCCATCGCGTACGCGCAAAACAGCCTGCCGGTCAGCCTGGTGGCGGCGGCGGTGGCGGGTGGCTGCGTGGGTTTCTTGTGGTGGAACTGCCATCCGGCAGACATCTTTATGGGCGACACCGGTTCCTTGGGGCTGGGGGGCGCGATCGCGGCGCTGGCCATGGTGACGAAAACCGAGCTGTTGGTGGTGGTCATCGGCGGGATTTTCGTGATCGAGGCGCTGTCGGTCATCATCCAGGTGGCGGTGTTCAAACGCACGCGGCGGCGCGTGTTTCGCATGGCGCCGATACACCATCATTTCGAGATGTGCGGTTGGTCGGAAACCAAGGTGATGGTCAGGTTTTGGGTGATTACGGGCACGCTCGCGGCTCTGGGATTTTGCATTTACTTCTTCCAGTCGACCCGCCTCGGAGGATGAGCACTTGACTGCGCTCATTAAGGACTGCATATGAATAATTGCCGGAATATGGACAAACTCGGTCAGGTGCTCATCGTCGGCAAGGGCGTCAGTGGCACCGCCGTGCTGGAGTTCTGCGAGGCCGCCGGTGCCGACCTGGGTATGACCTCGCTCACCCTGGTTGACGGGCAGGACAGCGTGCCCGCCGCCGTGGGCGGGGGTGGCTATGACACGGTCGTGGTCTCCCCGGGTATCCCGCCGCATGCACCGCTGTTTCAGGCGGCGCGCGCCGCAACCGCACCGGACGGCACCTTCATGGGCGAGGCCGAGTTCGCCTGGCGTATCAGCGACCCCGGCGTCATCTGGGCTGCCGTCACCGGTACCAACGGCAAGACCACCGTGACCGAAATGTTGACCGTGATGCTGGTCGCATCCGGCCTGCCGGCAGCCGGCGTGGGCAACATCGGCGATGCCGCAACCACGGCAGCGGCCGGTGCGCCTGCGGGTACCATTCTGGTGGCAGAACTCAGTTCCTACCAGCTGTACTCGATCATCGACTTTCACCCGCGCGCAGCCGTCCTGTTAAACATCACGCCCGATCACATGGCTTGGCACGGCGACATGCAGGCCTATAGCTGCGCCAAACGCCGCGTGTTCGAAAACATGACCGACGCCGATTTCGCCCTGGATTGCACGGACGGCACGACAGCCAAAACGGGGGAGTGGGATGTCGCGCTGCCGCTGCCTGACGCGGACCTGCCCTTTGCAGGCGACCACAACCGGGCAAACGCCCGCGCCGCCGCCGCGTTGGCACGCGCCCTGGGTGCCACCGAGGACGGCATTGCCGCCGCGCTCGCGAACTTCCGTCTGGCCCCGCACCGTATCGCAGATATCGCGACCATCGATGGCGTGCGCTACGTCGACGACAGCAAGGCCACCAACCCGGACGCCACCATCAAGGCGCTTACGGCGTTCGACCCGGGTACCGTGCACTTGCTGGTGGGCGGCTTGAACAAAGGGCTTGACTTCAGCTATCTGGCGCGCGAGACACTCGACCAACCGGCGGGGATTTACTGCTTCGGGCAGGCAGCCGACGAGCTCGCAGGCGCCTATCGCGCAGCCGGCGCCACAGAACAGCAGCTGTCCACGTATCCCACGATGGCTGCCGCCCTGGGCGCAGCACACGCTGCGGCACAGGCGGCTGCCGGCACCACCGGCCAAGTCGTGTTGCTGTCGCCTGCCTGTGCCAGTTTCGACGAGTTCCCGCAGGGCTACACCCAGCGCGGCGACGCCTTCATCGCGCAGGTTACCCGCTACGCCGAAAGCGCGGACGCGCGGTGACCCGTCAGGTGCGCACCAACCCCTTCGCCCCCAACCCGCTTGCGCGTTGGGGATTGCTTTCCGCGGTGGCGGTGTTGTCCTTTATCGGAGCGCTGATGGCCTTTTCGGTCTCGGGCACCAGCAAGGCCACGACATCGGGTCTGAACTTCACCAACGGGTTTAAAATGCTGGTGTTCATCGCGGTGGGCGCGCTCGCCGCATTTATCATCTCGCGTATCAACTACCGCAAACTCGAACCCTGGGCGGTAATCACAGCGCTCATCTGCGTGGCGGCCTTGGTCGCGGTGTTCTTTTTCAAAGACGCCAACGGCGCGCACCGCTGGATCGACCTGAAAGTGATCACGATTCAGCCCTCCGAGTTCGCAAAACCGATTCTGGTGACGCTCCTTGCCTGTGCCTGCGCACGCCTGCGCGACCGCGTCTCGAACAACACGCAGCGCCGAAACGTTCGCCGCCGCCTGTTGAATCGCGACATGCTGAAAGGCAACTGGCCGCACATCGCCCTGATTGCCGCCAGCCTCATATTGATTATCTGCGAGCCCGACTTCGGCACGGTACTGATCCTTGCGGTCACCCTGTTCGTGGCATACATCCTCTGCGACTGGCCGGTGATTGTGCCGGCGATTCTCGCGGGCTGCGCGGTTCCGATACTGGCGCTGCGTGTTTTTGTCTTCAGCGACAAAACAAACTACATCCGCACGCGCGTGCTGGAATTCTTCTCGGCAAAAACGGGCGGGGGAGCCACTCCCGATCAAAACTTGCAGGCCGAATACGCCTTCGGCTCGGGCGGTATCTTGGGTCAGGGTCCCGGACTCTCGCGCCAAAAGTATACCTGGCTCTATGCCGCAGACGACGACTTTGTTCTGGCTGTTGTGGGCGAGGAACTGGGATTGGTGGGGACATTCTTGGTGCTTGCGGGTTTTGCGACGATTCTGCTGGCGGGAATCCGCATAGCCCTGTCCGCGCGCGACCGGCTGGGTCGGGCGCTCGCGGGTGCGTCCACAATATGCCTGGTGTTTCAGGCGGTGCTCAATATCTTTGTCGCGACCGGCATGATGCCGGTCAGTGGAAAGCCGCTGCCCTTTGTGACCATGGGCGGCAGCTCGACCATTGCCAGTTTCATGCTGGTGGGCCTGATCATGAGTGTTGCCCGGTTCGGGCATCTGGCGCCCGACGGGATCGGCAGATCGACGGGACGTACCGCGGATGACGAATCGGATAGGCCCGGTCGCGGCAACTCGAACCGGGGCGGGAAATCCGGGCGGAAATCCGGATCCGACGGTACGCGCAGGAAACGTGGTGGCAGTGGCAGAGGCAGAGGCACAGGCAGCGGACGCAGAGGACGTGCGCGCGATACGGATGAAGGCGAGGTGACAGACGATGCGGATGATTTTGAGTGGCGGTGGGACAGCCGGGCATATTTACCCGGCGCTTGCCGTGGCTGACGAGCTGCGTCGCCGCGGGCACAGCCTGACCTACGTCGGCACTCCGACAGGTCCCGAGGCACAGCTGGCGCCTGCGGCGGGGCTGGAGTTTATCGGTGTGGCCGCAGCAGGTTTCGATCGCGCGCGTCCGCAGACCTTGGTCACCAGCAGCTTGCAAATACTGCGCTCGGCCGCACGGGTGCGCCGGTTGATTACCCGTGTCGGCGCCGATGCCGTGGTCGGCTTCGGCGGATACGTCGCCATACCGGTGGGCTGGGCCGCCACGCGTGCGGGGATACCGCTTGCGATTCACGAGCAGAATTCAATTATGGGTATGACGAACCGTTTTTTGGCGAAACGGGCGCAGTTTATCGCGCTGACCTATCCGGATACGGTGGATGCGGCACGCGCGGTGGCGCCTGGCACAGCAAGGGTCGAGTTCACGGGAAACCCTGTGCGCGCAGAAGTCATTGCCGGCGACGCGGCGGCGGCGCGGGAGCGCTTCGGGCTGGCGGATCCTGCCGCTACCACGGACGCGACGATACTCACGGTTTTCGGCGGCAGTCGCGGTGCTCGGCATCTGAATACGGCGATCTCGGGCTTGGCTGCGCGTCTGTTGACTGAACACCCCGGACTGGAAATCGTGCATGCGGCGGGACCGGCTGAATATGACAGCGTCCTGGCCGCCCGGGAACAGCTGTCCGATATCCTGCGTGCGCGTTGGCACGTGGTGGACTACCTGCAGGACATGGGAGACGTGCTGGCAGCCACCGATGTGGCATGCACGCGTGCGGGGGCTACCACCATTGCCGAGCTGACCGCCGCGGGCGTGCCCGCTGTGTTGGTACCTTACCCTTACGCGACCGATGACCATCAAACGGGTAACGCACGCGCACTGGTCGCCGCCGGTGGCGCGCGCCTGATTCCGGACGCCGAACTGGACACGGACGCGCTGTGGGACGTACTCCACCAACTGGTTACTGACGCGGATTTGCGTGCTACTATGGGTGCGTCCGCGCGAAAACTGGGACGCGTGGATGCGGCGGCGCGTTTGGCCGACGGTATCGAGCACATGATTCAGGAGAGGTAAATGACCGCGACAGAGTATCGGGAAGACCTAGGCAAACACCGCGTGTATGCGCATTTTATCGGTGTCGGCGGGGCGGGGATGTCCGGCTTGGCGCTGGTGTTGTTGCAGCGTGGCCGGCACGTCACCGGTTCAGATATGAAGGAAAGTCGGTTCACGCACGAGCTCGCAGACGCCGGCATGACGGTTGCCATCGGGCATGATGCGGCGAACTTGCCCGATGACGTGGGTGTTGTGGTGGTTTCGACCGCCATCCCCGAGACCAACCCCGAACTGCGCGAAGCGCGCCGGCGCAACATTCCCGTGTGGCAGCGCGCGCGGATGCTGGCACACCTGACCGAAGGCATTCCGACGGTTGCCGTGGCGGGAACGCACGGGAAGACCTCGACCTCGTCGATGCTGGCAAGCTCCCTGGGCGACATCGGCGCAGACCCCGGATTTTGTATCGGTGGGCAGGTCAGCGCCTATGGGACGAACGCCGCGCAGGGGGCGGGACGGCTGTTTGTGGTCGAGGCCGACGAATCGGACGGCAGTTTCATCCACCTGACCCCGCATATCGCGCTGATTACGAATATCGAACGCGACCACGTCGACCATTACGGCTCGATTGACGACATCCGCCAGGCATTTCGCGATTTCATTGCGCTACTGGACGCGGGTGGCGTCGTGCTGGCGTGCGGCGATGATGCCGACCTGTTGGAGCTGGTGCGCGCCAGCGGAAAACCGTACGTGACCTACGGTTGTGGGTCGGGTTGTGACGTGCGGTTCAGCGATGTAAAGCGCGAGGGTTTGGGTTCGCGCTTTACGGTGCAGTTTGCCGACGTTGCGCGCTTGGGCGCGGCGGCCGGAAACACGGTGCAGGCGGGAATCACGCTGCCGGGTGTCCATATGGTCAGCAACGCGACGTCTGTGCTGGCGGCATGCGCCCTGCTGGGGCTGGATGTGCCCGCGGCGGCAGCGGCGCTGGCACAGTTTGCCGGCGTGCATCGGCGTTTCGAGTTGGTGGGCGAACACGACGGCGTGACCGTGATTGACGACTACGGGCACCACCCGACTGAAATCGCCGCCACTCTGGGCGGTATCAAGCAGCTGGGATTTGAGCGGCTGGTCGTGGTATTTCAGCCGCATCGCTACAGCCGGACCGAGGCGTTTTTGGACCAGTTCGCCGACGCCTTTGTGGATGCGGATCTGGTCGTGCTGATGGACGTGTATTCGGCAGGCGAAGCCCCGATTCCCGGTGTCAGCGGCCGCTCGATTGTCGAGAAAATACTGGAACATCACCCCCGGGCGCGTGTGGCTTGGTTGCCGCGGCGTGAAACGGTTGCGCCCTGGTTGGCGGGTGTGTTGCGCGCAGGTGATGCGCTGATTACGATGGGTGCCGGCGACATCACCGGTATCGGTCCGGAGTATCTGGACCACGTCACCGGGACGTCGGGCGCGGCAGGCGCGTCGGGCGTGCAGGATTGAGGCGCGGTCCCGTTGGCAGACGTAGCACCCTCACCCGAAATCACCGCTGCCTTCGGCGTCGACGCTCCGGTCGCCGCCGCTGCAGCCGCGGACGACGTGGCCTCTGCCGAACACCCCGATTGGGACGCCCTGGCGTCCGAACTGGCACCGCTGCTGCATTGGCAGCCACGCCGCGACGTTCCGCTGGCGAAACACACCACCTGGCACATCGGGGGACCCGCCGCGCTGTTCGTGACGCTGGACAGCACGGCAGAGGTACAGGCGGTGTTAAGGCTACTCACCGAACGCGGCCTGCCTTGGACGGTGCTCGGCCGTGGCAGCAACATCTTGGCGGCAGACGCCGGATACGACGGTGTCGTCCTGACGCTGGGTCCGGGCCTGCGCGGCAGCCGGGTCGACGCACAGGCGCACACCATCACCGCGTGCGGCGGCTGCCTGCTGGTACGCATTGTGCAACAGGCACAGGCAGCTCGGCTGGCGGGGCTGGAATTCCAAGCGGGGATTCCCGGGACTGTCGGCGCGGCGGTCGTGGGAAACGTCGGAACGGCACAGGACTGGATTTCGGGTGCGGTCGATTCGGTCATCCTGGTTCGACCGGACGGGTCGCTGACCACGGTGCGCGCGGCTCAGATTGACTGGGGCTATCGCTCCAGCAGCCTGCGCGGTGCCGGCATCATCGTCGAGGCGCGCTTTCAGCTGCAGCCGGGCGACGCCGCCACGCTGGCCGCACGCATCCAAGGCAGCCTGGTCCGCCGCCGCGGCACGCAGCCGCTCACACAGCCGAACGCCGGCAGCGTGTTCAAAAACCCGCCGGGCGTCTCGGTCGGGCGTATGATAGAAGAGCTCGGCATGAAAGGAATGCGCATAGGCGACGCTATGGTCAGCGACGTCCACGCGAACTTCATCGTGAACGCCGGCAACGCGACCGCACACGACGTGGTTGCGTTGATACGGCAGATAACAGAAAGGGTCAGCACGCAACGTGGCATCACGCTCGAACCGGAAATCAGGTTCCTCGGGTCGTTCGCGTCGTACTGATAGTACGCGCAGGCACACGACACCGGATGTGACCGACGACGCCCGCAACGGGACGTCGCCGGATCCGCCGCTGCGTCTGCGCATGGAGCGCCGCCCGCGCATCCAGCTGCCCCCGACCTACGGCACGCCGCGCATCAGCAACACCACCGAACTGGATAATTTGGATGCGGGGGAGTATGCCGCAAACCCGTCACCCGCCCGCAGACAACCGGATGTCGGCACTCCGTCCGGGTCGCGCAGGAACGCTCGCCGGTCGGCCGTATCCGGTGGCACCGGTGGTCGCTCTGAACAAGCGAATCAAGGAACCGGGGACTGGGACTGGGACTGGGACTGGGGACCCGATGACGATGCGGATGATACGGACGCCCCCTCTACGCGTGCGCAGCGTACGGGACGCGCTCGCCGTGCTCGCCGCGGCACGTCCGGGCGCGAGTTGTCGGATGCCGAGCTCCGCACCCAACAGAAACGCCGCGAACGTGAACGGCGCCACCGCGAGCGCAGCTTGCGCCGGGTTGCCTTTGTGGTTGCGATAGTTCTGGTACTGGCGGGATTGGTCTGGGGGGTCGTGGCCCTGATCAATGCGCCGCTGTTCGAGGTCCGCACCGTCGGAGTCATCGGTGCCAACCGCGTGGAGGCCGCTGAAATCAGACGACTGGCCTCCATCAAAGACGGACAGAGCGTCATCACGCTCGATTCGGATGCGCTGATTGCCCGCGTCAAAGCCGATCCCTGGGTGGCGAGTGTCGAGGTCAAAAAACGGCTGCTGCACACCATTCAGTTGACCATCACGGAACGCAGTCCCCTGTTGCTGGTTCAGATGGGGACGGACAACCGGTGGTTGCTTGCAAGCGACGGCATCTGGTTGGGTTCGGTCGATGCGACCGCCGCCACCATCAGTGACCCGAACGGAAAATATACGCCGCTGTCTTTGGACACCACGGTGACCGGCAAGGGTAAAAAGAAAAAGGAAACGGCGGTGCTGCCCTGGATTGCGCTGAGCGATGTGCCGGTGCTGCAACCGGTTGCCGGAAAGCACGTGTCCGATGAGGTCATCGAAAATGCACTGGATGTGATAACCGGCATGAGTGATGAGTTGCGGGCAATTATCAAAGAGGGCAAGGCCCCCGATATCGTGCAGACGACGTTTTACACGACTGAAGGTATCGAGCTCGACATCGGGTCAGCCGAGGGGATCGCAGACAAGGATCGCATCATACGACAGGTGCTGGCGGAACAGTCCGGAGTCGTGGTGTTGATTAACGTACGCACCGTGGAAAAGCCCACTTGGCGTGGACTGAATGGTGACTGAACGCCGTCACTTTTTGCGTTGATTTAATCAACGGGACGGTAACCTTCAAGAAAAAAATTTTGGATGGATACACCTAATCAGCTGGTATTATGCTGAAGTCTCAAGTTGGACTTGATATCAACTTGATCATATTGCTTGCATCGCGAAAATTCCCGTGCGACTATACTCCGTTATGTTTTAGAGCTCAAGCTAAAGTGCAACTTGAACCTTTTGAGCTGCACGCGTTGTACGCACGATGGAGAAGAAAGCACAGGGTACTGAGAGTACGGAAACGTATGAAACGAACGGAACGTACGGTTTGACCTACGGTAAACGGAAGGCAGGGAAGACTATGTTGGACACCGGAGCAAACTATTTGGCAGTCATTAAAGTCGTCGGCGTCGGCGGTGGCGGCACCAACGCCATCAACCGCATGATCGAGGCCGGCGTCAAAGGCGTCGAGTTCATCGCCGTCAATACCGATGCCCAGGCATTGCTGATGTCGGATGCGGACTATAAGGTTCACATCGGCGTGAATCTGACCAAGGGCTTGGGGGCAGGCGCGGTACCCGCAATCGGTGCTCAGGCCGCCGAGGAAAACCGTGCGGAAATCCGCGAGGCGCTCCAGGGCGCCGACATGGTGTTTGTGACCGCAGGCGAAGGCGGCGGCACCGGAACCGGTGCGGCCCCGATTATCGCCGAGATCGCCAAAGAGGAAATCGGCGCGTTGACCGTCGGTGTTGTCACGCGCCCCTTCAGCTTTGAGGGTCGCAAGCGCAAGGAACAGGCCGACGAGGGCATCAAGGCACTGAAGGAAAAGGTCGACACCCTGATCATCATCCCGAACGATCGCCTGCTGCAGGTCGCAGAGAAAAAGACTTCGATTCTGGATGCCTTCCGCTATGCCGACGACGTGTTGCGCCAGGGAACCCAGGGTATCACCGACCTGATTACGGTACCGGGACTCATCAACTTGGACTTTGCGGACGTGCGCACCATCATGCAGGATGCCGGCAGCGCGCTGATGGGAATCGGCGTCGCGGCAGGCGACAACCGCGCATCGGATGCGGCGACCGCCGCCATCTCGAGCCCCATGCTCGAGGCCTCCATCCAGGGTGCCGACGGTTTGCTGCTGTCGATCGCCGGCGGCAGCGATATCACGCTGCTCGAGGCAAACGAGGCCGCAGAGATCGTCGCCAATGCGGCCTCTCCCGATGCCAACATCATCTTTGGTACGGTGATCGACGATGCGCTGGGTGACAGCATTCGGATCACGGTCATTGCCACCGGCTTTGCCGGCACCGCCAAGAAAAAGACCGAGACCATGACCATGGAGGCTCTGATGGGCGGCGACAGCGAAGAGGCTGTCGGCGGCATCCCCAAGTTCGAACCCTTGGGTTCCGACGATTTGGATTTGCCGGACTTCCTGAAAGGGCGTAAGTAGCGCTGAAAGATGCTGCCAAAAAAAGCTTACAGCTTTTTTGGCCCACTTTCAGCTCACTCAACTTTGACCCCAAGTATGGGCTCGGTGGCGACGACGGAGCGACCTCGTCGCCACCGGGCCCCTCTCTTTTTGTATACTCGAATACTCATGGATACCGCTGCCATCGGCATATTCGATTCAGGCTTGGGTGGGCTCACGGTTGCACGCGCCGTCGCCGACGCACTCCCGCATGAATCGATCCTCTACATCGGCGACACCGCGCGCTGCCCCTACGGTCCGCGTGATGCCGCCCAGGTGCGCGCGTTTTCCGCCGCCATCGCGAACCACCTAGTCGCAGCCGGCGTCAAGGTCATCGTGATCGCCTGCAACACCGCGACCTCGGCAGCTCTCGAAATGCTGCAACAGACCCTGCCCGTCCCGGTCATCGGCGTCATCCAGCCCGGCGCGCGCGCGGCGGTCCGTGCCACCCGCAAACGCCGTGTCGGCGTCATCGGCACCGAGGGCACCGTCAACAGCGGGGCCTATCCCGCCGCAGTGGCGGCTCTCGATGCCGGCATCAGCGTCTATTCCCAGGCGACACCGGCACTGGTCGACATCGTCGAACTGGGGTTGACCCACACCGACGCCGACACCCCGAACAAAGTCTGGCTCAGCCAGGAATTCTATGACCTGGCAGGCGACTATCTGGAACCGCTGCTCGCCGCAGACATCGATGCGCTGATACTGGGCTGCACCCATTATCCGGTCATCGCACGCCCGCTCGCGTTTCTGGCAGGCGACGACGTGGTCTTGATTTCGTCTGCCGACGAGGTCGCCCACGAGGTCAAACAGACCTTGCGCCGCCGCCATCAACTGACCGACGCTCCTGCCGACGATACAGGCGGGTACGTCCCCGCGCGGCGTTTTCTCACCACGGGCGATGTGGATACGTTTCGCGAACTGGGTTCGCGCATTTACGGCGCCGACTTGGTACAGGTCGAGCAAATAACGCTATAGTGGACGACAAGCGAAAACCTTCGAAAGGAATAGGAATGCGCATCGATAATCGGGCAAATGACGAACTGCGCCCCGTGGACTTACAGATAGGCGTGCTGGATCACGCTGCCGGCAGCTGCCTGATCAGTTTTGGCAAGACGCGGGTGCTCTGTGCCGCCACCATCAGCGAGGGCACGGCCAATTGGCTGGCGGGCAGCGGCAAAGGCTGGGTGACCGCCGAATACGCGCTGTTGCCGGCTTCCACGCACACGCGCAGCTGGCGCGAACGCCACGGTGCCAAAGGACGCACGCTGGAAATCGAGCGTTTGATCGCCCGCAGCCTGCGCAGCGCCATCGACCTGAACAACATGGGTGGAGAGATCACGCTCACCGTCGACTGCGACGTGTTACAGGCAGACGGCGGGACCCGCACCGCCGCCATCACGGGCGGTTACGTCGCGATGGTGCTGGCGCTGCGGACTTGGCATGATGCCGGCAAACTGGGTGCGATTCCCGTCACCGGTCAGGTGGCCGCCGTCAGTGCCGGTCTGGTCGACGGCGAAATCATGCTGGACCTGGATTACAGCGAGGATGCGAACGCAGAGGTCGACATGAATGTCGTGATGGATGACCGTGGGCGCTTTATCGAGCTGCAGGGCACCGGCGAGCGCATCAACTATACGCGCGAGCAGCTGGATGCGCTGTTGGCGACCGCACAGACGGGCATCGATCAGTTGCTGACGCTCCAGGCCGGGGTGCTGGATTCGGCGACTGACAGCTGATAAGGGAAACAAACGTGGATTCAGACGCAAACGTCATAGTGGTGGCCACCGGCAATGCGCACAAGGTCACCGAAATCGCCGCCATCCTGGGCACCAGCGGCCTGCCCTACCGGTTCGTTCCGGTGACCGAGCTGGTCGACGACTACGTATTCCCCGAGGAAACCGGCACCACCTTCGCTGAAAACGCGCTGATCAAAGCCCGTGCAGCGCTCGCCGCGACGGGGCTGCCCGCACTGGCCGACGACTCGGGCTTGGTGGTTGATGCCCTGGACGGGCGTCCCGGGGTCTATTCGTCCCGGTTTGCCGGCCCCGCTGAAGACGACGCCGCCAACAACGCGAAACTGCTGCGCGAACTGGACGACGTCGTCGCCCGGCATGCCCCCGAACGCCCGCACCCGGCACAAGCGCCCGCAGACGCCCCCGGCGCCTACATCCCGCCGGTCGACACCCGCGTGTCGCGCAGTGCGCGTTTCGTCTGCACGCTGGTGTTGGCAGAACCCGACGGCAGCACGCTGACCACGTCCGGCACGGTTCAGGGCACGATCGCCTATTCCCCGCGCGGCAACGCCGGTTTCGGCTATGACCCGCTGTTTTTGCCCGACGACACCCCCGGAAAAACGATGGCGCAACTGTCCGCCGCAGAAAAAAACGCCATCAGCCACCGCTCGCGCGCACTGGCGTCCCTGGCACGGGTGATGTGCTGATATGTGCCAGCTGTTCGGGCTGTCCCTGCAGGCGCCGCTGGAAATCAACCGCCTGCTGGCCGAGTTCTTTTCGCACAGCGATGTGCACCAACACGGCTGGGGTTTCGCCAGTTTCGGCGAACACATCACGCTGATCGAAAAAGAGCCGCACCGCGCCCAGACCAGCGTCTACCTGCAACAGATTCTGACCCGCCCCCTGCGCGCGACGACGGCGTTTGCCCACATCCGCCTGGCGACGGTGGGCACGGTCACCCTGGAAAACTGCCACCCCTTTTCCCTGCCGGACGCGACCGGGCGCCGATGGACCTTGATTCACAACGGCACCATCCGCGCCGATGCGCTGCTGCAGCCTTACTGTGACACGCAGCTGGGCTCGACTGACAGCGAACGCATCCTCTATGCCCTGGTCGACCGCATCAACACCCGTACGGCACAGACGGGGGAGTGTAATGTCTCCACCCGCGCGCATATCGCAGCCGACCTGTTCGGCGAACTGCAGGCTGCCGGGGGCGGATTTGTGAACGCGCTGAACCTGATGGTGTTCGATGGCGACATCCTGTACGTCTACAGCGGCGAGCGGTTTGAGGAGGCCGGCAGCGCGCGTCTGGCCGCCATTTGGCGTCGGCGCTCGAAATCGGCGGGCGGGTGGTTGTTCGCGACCGTTCCCCTGGGCACGGAACGGTGGGAACTGGTCCCGCTGAACCAACTGTGTATTTATCGTAAAGGCACGGAACTTTCATTATGATGGATGGGACATGAAACAGCTCTGTCTGACAGGACCTTTCGGCGCGGGGAAATCCTTGGCCGCGCGCCTGATCATCGAGGCATGCGACGAGGCCGGTATCGCCACCACGCGCGTGGACCTGGACCATGTCGCGCACGAGGTCGAGGACACCGATGCCCGGGTTCGCGACCGTTTGGCGAAAACCTTCGGTGCAAAGATCCTGAAACCCGACGGGCTGATCGATCGCAAGAAGCTCGCGACCATCGCGTTCAAAAACGCCGAAAACACCCAGAAACTGAACTGGATCGTGCATCCCGCGACGGTGGCGCGTGCGCAACAGATGGTGCACGCCGCATCCGAACACGGCATTCTGGTGATTTTGGAATCCCCGCTGCCCGTGCGCAACTGGTTTCCCGATGCCACCATCTGGACCGTGCATGCACCGGTCGAGGAACGCCTGCGCCGCGTGATGGGCAAGGGCTTTTCCCGCTCCGACGCACGCCGTCGTTTCGCCCGCCAGCCCGACCCCGAGGTCTACCAAGCAGAGGCCGATCTGGTGATCGAAAACGCCGGCGGCTTCAAGGATCTGGAAGACGTGGTTCGCGATGGCCTTCGGATTTGAGCCGATAGCGCGCGAAATCACGGTCTCGGCACCCTTTGAGGCGGCAGGCGACCAACCGAAAGCGATAGCCGAACTGGCGGCCGGTGTACGGGCCGGCGTGCATGCTCAGACGCTTCTGGGGGTGACCGGCAGCGGCAAGACCTTCACGATGGCAAAGTTGATAGAGGCCGTCCAGCGCCCCACGCTGGTGATGGCGCCGAACAAGACGCTTGCCGCACAGCTGGCAGCCGAGCTCAAGGACTTCATGCCGGATGTCGCCGTCAGCTACTTCGTCAGCTACTACGATTACTACCAACCGGAAGCCTACGTTCCCCAAACCGACACCTTCATCGAAAAGGACGCGAGTATCAACGAAGAGGTCGAAAAGCTCCGTCACGCGGCCACCGCAAACCTGTTGACGCGGCGCGACGTGGTGATTGTCGCTAGCGTCAGCTGCATCTACGGCATCGGCTCGCCGGAAGACTACGCCGGCATGGCGGTTTTTCTGACCGAGGGGACGACGTATGACCGCGAACAGCTGATAGCCGACCTGATACAGATTCAATACGACCGCAACGACTTCGCCCCCGAACGCGGAACCTTTCGCGTCCGCGGCGACATTGTCGATATCTTCCCGACCTACGGCGACCACCCTTTGCGTATCGAGCTCTTCGGTGACGAGGTCGAACGCCTGCTGGAGGTCGATCGCGTCACCGGCGAGGTCCTGCATGAATTCCACGAGCTGCCCATCTGGCCTGCCAGTCACTACGTCACCGCTCGCAACAAAATGGATGCGGCACTGGCAGCCATCCGGGCAGAGCTTGATGACCGTCTGGGGGAGTTTCAGCGCGCAAACAAGCTGTTGGAAGAACAGCGCCTGAAGATGCGCTGCGCCTATGACCTGGAAATGCTCGAAACTATGGGCTTTTGCACCGGCATCGAGAACTATTCGCGACATCTGGATGGGCGCAAACCCGGCGAACCGCCGAAAACGCTGATTGACTACTTCCCGGATGATTTCCTGTTGATCATCGACGAAAGTCACGTGACCGTCCCTCAGATTCGCGGCATGCACGAAGGCGACCGCAGCCGCAAGCTCACCCTGGTCGAACACGGTTTCCGTTTACCGTCTGCGTTGGATAACAGGCCGCTTCGCTTTGACGAGTTCGAACAGAAAATCAATCAGGTGGTGTATGTGTCTGCGACCCCGGGTGACTGGGAGCTTGCGCACTCAGAACAGGTCGTCGAGCAAATCATCCGCCCGACCGGATTGGCGGACCCCCTAGTCGAGGTCCGCCCCAGCAGGGGACAAATCGATGATCTGGCTGACGAGATTCAGACCGAGACCGCGGCGGGACATCGCGTGCTGGTGACGACACTGACCAAGCGCATGGCAGAAGACCTGACCGAGTATTTGGCCGAACACGGCACCAAGGTGCGCTATTTACACTCTGATATCGGGACCTTTGAGCGGGTCGAGATCCTGCGCGAACTGCGCCAGGGCGTGATCGACGTCATCGTCGGAATCAATCTCTTGCGCGAGGGAATAGACCTGCCCGAAGTCGCGTTGGTGGCGATTCTGGATGCCGATAAAGAGGGATTTTTGCGCAACTACCGCAGCCTGATTCAGACCATCGGGCGCGCCGCCCGAAACGTCAGCGGGCGGGTGCTGATGTATGCCGATGACGTGACCGACAGTATGCGCGCCGCCATAGACGAGACCGCGCGCCGCCGTGCCCTGCAGTTGGCATTCAACGCAGAACACGGCATCGAGCCGCAAACGATACGCAAAGCCATCAGCGACATCAGCTCGTTTGTCCACGAGGACGCGACCGTGGACGAGGGCGTGGCGCGCGAGGCAGCACGCGAGCTCGCGAAACTGCCGCGTGATGAGTCCCTGCGCATCATCGCTGCCATGGAAGAAGAGATGCATGCGGCGGCGGAGGGACTGGACTTCGAGGCGGCGGCGCGCCTGCGCGACCAGGTGGTGAAACTGCGCGCCGAGATTGAGGGCGATGAAACCGACGTCATCATGGGGAAGTTGCGCGCAGGCGCCCGCAAAGGTTCCACCCACGGTAAAAGCAAACGCCACCGCAAAAGCTACCGCTAACATCCCAACCGCCTTCATCGCGAGGGCGGCAGCAGCACCCACCCACCGCCAATGACTCGACGGCGATTTTTGCCGCCTGCGGCAATACATCCGGCGGCGTAGCCGCCGGATAACATGCCTCTTCACGCTCTGTGTGACGGGAGCATTGCAGTGGCACACAAGTTTCACTATTAATGAGAGAAATACGCTATAATTTGCGCATATCAAATGTTGGTGGGCGCACGCCAATAAATGATGGGATAGTTGAGAGTGATGAGCTTGACGAGACCGTGCGAGGATGAGTTTAAGCATTTTAGAGCGTTGTATCGTTGTGGCGTTTAGTCAGCGCTCGTGTAGGGAACCGGGGAACGAGGGCACTATTTTCCGAAAAGGGACTGGTCTGTGTGACCCCCCGACGGGAGAAAGCGAGGGCACGACAATGGGTAGGACTCCGCAAGGTCTCTGTGCGCCGACACATCGGTGCAGACAAAGCCATCGATTCGCGTTTGTGTTGCTGTGCGCGATAACGGCACTGCTGTTAAGCGCATCGGCCGCATTCGCGGCGACCATCACCAAAACCGTCATCAGTGGAATCAAGGCTCCGGCAGCGGGGGAGACTCCCGTGAGCACAATAGTCGCCACTGATGAATACACGGGAACTGTGACTTGGGCTCCGGTGCATACGACGTTTCAAAGAAACACGGTATATATTGCAACGGTGACACTGACTCCGACATCGGGCTTTGACCTGACCGGTGTCACTGCCAATGCATTTACGGTTGCCGGTGCGGCATCGGTCACCAACGCGCCCGGCTCGGGCACGATTACAGTCGTGTACCCTCAATCGAAGTACTACTTTTTGATTGGGAACAACAACTTTGATAACACGGGCAATCCGGCGGCGTCGACGGGACTGCTGGAAAGCACCGTGGCATCTGACGGTGCCACTCCTCTGGATACAGTGATTCGCAGTGTGGGCTCGATCGAAAAGGCTGCGGAAACTGAGAAATTGCCGTTGGCAAGCACGACGGGGGTGACGGCGACCGATCATGCCAAGGGCTACCTGTCGATGTATGTCGGCGATACCTTCGAGAAAGACTATCCGCTGCAGTGGGCAGATCCCTCTTCGACCGACCCCACGTTCAATCGCGCGGATTACAACGCCGAGTTCTTTAACTTCCAGGCGCACGACCACTATTGGGGCATGAATGCGGGATACGGTCACACCCCTGAGTATGCCGCCCAGAACAAACTGGTCGACTATCAGATGAATGCAGAAAACAATGTGGTGTTGCCCGCTCGCTATAACACGCTGTATGACGGTGTTACCATATCGGGTCGCATTCCGAACCCCTACGAGGACGAGACCTCCCGTCTGCCGAACATTTACCTGAACGCCGGCATTGAGAACGCCGATGTGTTGCCGGGTGAGTTTGCCACTCGCCCGAATGTGACGGGGTCAAACCCCCTGAATGGGAAGAACTTCCCCTTGGTCGAGAAAGCGTCTGCCGGGGCAGCGGCATCGCTTGACGGTACGGTCTTGTACGGTACCCAGAATTTGGCGGGGTCTACTCCGGGTTCAACGAAATACGCTGAACCCATACAGGTGAAGTTGGCTATCAAGAATCTCAGCTGGCAGGCCTACTGTAATGCCATCAACGGGGAGCCGGGCTACGGTTTCCCCGGGGGCATACCCGGCATGGTAATGAGTTTGTTGTTCCAGCCGAATCCTCTGAAAGATTATTCCATGAATGTCAATGACATTCAGACTGTTGTGAATAACATGCTTTCAGGAGCTGAGACCGCCAAGGATCAAGGCGTGTCGAACATGAACTTCGGCTATATGATGGCAATGTCGGGCGTGTACCGAAACGACTTCGTGGATTGGTCGGCTGACACCGCGACGCGCATTGCGGAATCAACTCGACCCGTGACGGTGCATGCGGGCATCACGAACAAGAACAAGACCAACGGATTCGGTGACTATTTCAGCAACGGGGATGCGGAATTCACGATTGAAATCACCCGTCCGACCATCACGGCAACGGACTATAATGCGACGGCACAGAAATACCTGACGTCATACACGGCGCCCGGCACCTGGGATAGTTCTGCGCTGGCCGAGTTTCAGCAGAAGTTCGGATTCAGCAGCATCGCCATCAACGACGACGGTTTGACCAATGTCGCCGATTCCGGGGGCAAAGCCCAATACGTCGGGACGGCGAATGCCGTTGACCGCACGGCAGTACTGTTCCGTGTGGGCAACAGCGCATCCTGGCAGGGACCCTATCTGCTGAACAGCACGACCGATCTGCAAAGCGTCTATCAGTTGATTAAGACCTCGCAGGCAACCAGTCCGACTGCCGACATTCAGCTGCTCTATACTTATGCGGCGGCCGACGCCGACCCGGCAATCATCGGTGAGCTGCCGGCGGACATCGCCGACAAACAGGGCGCCTATGCAACGCCGCTGTTGCGCCATGTGACCACAAATGTCGGTTCGCTTACCCTGAATGTAGCCGACACCATCGTTTTGCAGCATACCTTCCCGACTGGAGCAGTCGTTTCAAACGCAGCTATTGAAGAGCTTATTACTACGCCGACCAACAGCTACGAGAGCTACAGCAGCTGGATCAAGCTGATTGCGTTGGATAGCTCCGATACCGCGATACC
>JAISUC010000012.1 GCA_031272275.1 Actinomycetes bacterium
ATCAAGGCAAGCGTCGCCGCAAAAATTGCCGCTTACTACAAAAAGCCTGTATCGGAATTGTTCGAGCCGATACCGATGGACAAGGCGCTTTCAGGTGTGACCATTCACTCCGTATACACTGCTCTGAGTTCCATTTTCCAATCCGCTTACAAAGCGGGCATAGTCAAGGAAAATGTACTCAGGCGGACGACACCGCCGCCGACAAAGTCAAAGGCGATAGAGGGTATATTCCTCGATGAGGAGCAGGCGCGGGACTTCCTCGCCCTGCTTGACGAACAGCCTCAATCCACATACCGTGCGGCGTTTATCACGCTTCTTTATATGGGCTTGCGGTCAGGGGAACTTCGGGCGCTGCACTGGGAAGATATAGATTTGAACCGAGGACTGCTGTACATCAGGCACGGCTTATTTTACAAGGACGGAGAATTCATTCGGATACCTCCCAAAACCGCCTCGTCAATCAGGGTTCTGAAAATGCCGCGGGACGTGATAAACACCCTCGTCGAGTACAAGGCTTGGCAGCAGGAGCAAATCGACTATCTCAAAGCGGTTTGGAACGACAAGGGCATTGTTTTCCCGAACACGACGGGCGGCTACCTTGACGGCCAGAGTTTCAACAAAAAGCTGAAAAAGCTGATTGCGGACTCAGGGCTTCCCGACATACACGTCCATTCGCTCAGGCACACCTGCGCCTCGCTCCTGATAAACAACCACACGACCGCCGCCACGGTGGCAGCCCATCTCGGTCACTCCAGCGTAGACACGACGAACAGGGTTTATGTCCACAGCTTCCAATCCGCGCAGGCCGCCGCCGCAGAGGGATTGCAGGCCATTCTGCGGACTCCCGCTTCGGGGCAGTGACCGCACCGCAGGGCAAGACGCCATCCTTTCAAGAGCCATAAATTATGAAAAAACCGCCTTCCGGTAGCCCCGGGCGGCGTTCGAGTTTTGTTGTTTATTTGATGTTTATCGAGGCGAAAAAAGCAAAAATGATACCCGACGATACCAAACGCCAAAGCCCGAAAAGTCCGACGTTACAAAGAAAAACGCCACACAGCATTACGCTGTGTGACGGCTTCCTACAATGGCGGAGAGGGGGGGATTTGAACCCCCGAAGCCGGGGTTACCGGCTTAACGGTTTTCGAGACCGCCGCATTCAGCCGCTCTGCCACCTCTCCGCGAAAGACGTCGGGACGCACTCCCCCTGCCCTGAATGGGGACAGTAGGCGGCGCGGAACCGAAACGCCGAACTATCATAGCAAACTTGCGAGGATTCTGCTATAATTGCAACCGCACAGAACACAGATATGAGACGATTTTTCACACCGAACGTCGCATATGACCGGACTGCGCGCGTCCTGCGCCGGGGCGCAGCGCTGACAGCTTTGGAGGGAACTTCCGAGTGGGTACTGTCAAAAACGTGAGAACCGAGATGCGATGCACGCGTTTGCTGGCACTGATGCTGACTGTGCTGGCGGCCGTGGTGCTGATTTCGGGTTGTGGGGTGCTGAAAAAGGTCGAAAACGCCGCCAAAGACGAGGTCAAAAAGGCCGTCGCCGAGGTCGATAAAGAGGTCAACGGCGATGATAGCGATGCCGACACTGATGCGGACGCAGACAGCGACGCGGATGACGGCAACTACACCGACCCGGAGCCCGCCGCCCCCTCGTCCCTGCCCGCCGGCAAGACCAAAAAGCAGCGCACTAAGGAATACTTCCAGGACTTCGAAGGCATCACCATCGGCGGCAGCCGCGCGAAAATCGGCAGTTACACGGTGACCACCAACACCGGCGACGTCATCAAACCGGCCGTGAAATACCGGCTGGACGGCAGCAACAACCTGGAAATCCACCTGTGGCTGGCCTACGTGAAATACGCCCACGCCGACTCGAAACCTTCGAACGTCAGCGCGAACTCGACGTTGGCTAAACAGTACCGCAGCGGGGTCAAATCATACTGGACCATCAGCGTCAACAACAAGACCTACAAATACAAAACCAAGGTCTATTTCCACAACGGCGACAAAGACGATCTGGAAAAAGCCGCGTCAGACCCTTCCGCACAGCAATACATTGCCATATGCATCGGGGGAGAGTGTCCCGCTTACGCGCCCGGAGAATGCCCGGAGTCTGTGTCGGGGAATCACTGGTATCATGCACACCCCCAAGGTCCTGTGGGCTATGCCGGCTATCCGTCGGTGATGTATCTGCCGACGACTTCCCAGACCGCGAAAAACAAGACCGCACAGAAACGCACGCACCTGACCGGCAAAAAGTTCAGCGCCGCCTGTGCGCACGAAACCGGGCATATCCTGGGGCTGGCGGATGCCTATGCGGCGGTGGATGCACGCGGGACCGTGGACCGGATGGATGAAAACACCGAAACCGCCAAAAAGACGCACGGGATCTATTGCAACCTGATGAAGGACCAGAACTCGGTCAAGAAAGTTCTGCCGAATGACCTGCAAATGGCCCTGCAGGCCTACCATTCACAGGTCAAGAACTATGCCGCCGATTTCATGCAGAACTACAAGACCTATACCTGGTATGACAGCGCGTCCAGCAAAACGAAGTACAAGGTTTCGTCGGTCATCAGCAACCATTCGGACAAACACAAAGATTAGACCGCGCTGAACGGCGTATCTTTAATCAAATTTAGACCGCGCTGAACGCTGCAGGTCGAGGATGTACAAGGGTCGGTGTGAGATAAGCGTAGTAATCCTACGTGTTCGAACCCGACCCGAAGTACGACAAAGAGATGCAGTGTTCAGCGCGGTCTAATCACATTTCCATTTGCGCCAAATCATAGGGCGTCTCTTGATACACGCAATAGTTCAGCCAGTTGCTGAACAGCAGATCGGCGTGCGCGCGCCAAGTCACCACCGGCGGTTTAGTCGGGTCATCATCGGTGAAATAGTTCACCGGCAGGTCCATATCCATGCCGGCCGCAATGTCGCGTTCGTATTCTTTCTGCAGCGTATCGCCGTCGTATTCGGCGTGCCCGGTCACAAAAACCTGGCGCCCATCATTGGATGCCGCCAGATACAGACCCGCATCCTGCGAATACGCCAGCATCTCCAGGCGACGACAGGCAATCACGTCTTCGGGGTCGATGGTGGTGTGCCGGCTGTGCGGCGCATAGAACACATCATCGAAATTCCGCGTCAGCTTGTTCTTTTTGTCACTGGTGATGTGCGGAAACACGCCAAAAATCTTCTTGTCCACCGGGTGTTTGCCAATCCCGTAATAGTAGTACAGCGCCGCCTGCGCCGCCCAACAGATACAAAACAGGCTGAACACGTTGGCGCGCGCCCACTCGAAAATGCCCACCAGCTCGTCCCAATAATCGACCTCGCCAAAGGGCAGCGTCTCGACCGGCGCCCCGGTGATAATCAGTCCGTCCCAGCGCTCGTCTTTGACCTCATCAAAGGTGCGATAAAAACTCTGCAGGTGCCGGGGGTCGGTGTGCTTGGACTGATAGGTTTTCGTCCGCAGGAACGTGACCTCGACCTGCAGCGGCGTGTTGCCCAACACGCGCAGCAGCTGCGTTTCGGTCGTGATTTTGGTCGGCATCAGATTCAGTACCAGTATCCGCAGCGGCCGAATGTCCTGATGACTGGCGCGTTCCTCGGTCATCACGAACACATTCTCGCGCGCCAAGGTGCGCACCGCGGGCAGACCGTCTTGTATTCTCACAGGCATAAACATTGCTCCTATTCTTGTAGATTCCGCTCGCACCAGTATAGCGGGATATGCCACTAACCACGCATATGTAACATGAGGTTACATATGCGATGAAAAAATCGGGGGGAGCAGGATGTCTGATTGCATCCTACAACATTGGATTCTAATGGGCGTGTGTCTGATATACTTTGTTATCGTCGCGGAGAGCTGGCCGAGTGGTTGAAGGCGCGCGCCTGCTAAGCGCGTATACGGTTTAGAGCCGTATCTAGGGTTCAAATCCCTAGCTCTCCGCCACTCACCTGCTGCAACCCATCTACCTGCACATATAACGCCAAAACAACCGCCCGCGGCAAACCATGCGGGCAGGCGGCATCACCTCGCGAACGTCATTGCGAAGCGGCGTAGCCGCCGCAGAGCCATCCGAGACGGAGCGCTTTTGCGTTTTGTGCGCATCCCGCGCCACAAAACGGCGCCGTCTAGTACACGGCATTGAGGCCGGGGATCTCTATCGCGGCCAGCTTGTCGGCGGTGTACGGCTTGCCTGCGGGAATCCCCGCCTTTTCCATGATACGGTAGAGCACGCGGTTAGTAATACCGTAATCTGCACATATAGATTTGAGGGTGGTTGCCATTTCTCGAAAAAGTGCTTATTTTCGCATTTCCCGCATTATATATAGTGAGTGTAAAGTGGCCGAGGTACATTTCGCGCGCAATTTTTACTCCCCCCCCTATGGTTTCAACCGCGAAAACATCCAGCGCGCGGCTGCGCGTTGCGCGGGCGTACCGTGAATCATTTTCTTAGCGGCCTCGAGCGTCGGCTGCGTCGGTTCCTTTTCGCGCGGTTTACCCGCACGCTTGCGTAGCTTTCCCGTGAACACGGGCTCCTCGAGCGGCTTGCTGTTCGCGGTTCGGTAGTAGGATTGCAGCACGCCGTCCATCCACGGCGCTTTCAGGATATGCGCACGCACGCCCGCTTGGTCTAGTTTGAAATCAACCTTTGGCAATGTAATCCCTGTTTCTGTTTGGAAACAGCCTATTGAGATTCGTTTGGAATCTGCGCTCTATGGCGCCATCGGGGTCGTCTAGCCGCTCCACCTTGCGCACTCCGATATTGCGACCGTCCCAACGGCTTTCGGTAAATGGTTCACGTATACTTTCGTTCGGTTTGCTATACATGCGGCAGTATCATCCTTTGCGTTAGAATCAGTTGCCAGTTTTCAACCCGTGCGTTCAATATCAGCATACTACAACCGTGCGCACAAAGCACCTCCTGCTCCTTTGTGCCCTCCGCGCTAATGCTCGTAACGTCATAAGCGGGCATACCACTGGGCGCTGCAATCTCACTCTTAACCACCGCCTTTTCAGAAGTGACCACGATATCGCTGACAGGAGCTCCTGTCGATACATATGAGGTAGAAACGAAACCCGCCGAGGTGATTATTTCGCCGCTCATTCCGTCCAGTATTTCTTGAGCGGCACCTGACTTTGCCATCCCAAGGCGAATCAATTCCCTTGTTTCATCCTCGTCAAGTCCAAAGTGCCACAGGCTCCCGTCGCCACGTGTTAGTAGCGTGTCGTGCGGTAGTCCACCGCCGCCCTTTAACGCATTCTGTATCAGTGTTGTATCCCTTGCTACGTCAGCAGCGTTTGACCCTTTATACAGTTTGCGCAGCAGAAGATTTATGTCTGTTGATTTGTCTGTGTATTCCGTAATAGCGTCACGGCTTGCCTGTGGCAGCGAAGACAGGTATCGCGACGCCATCCTCGCGTCCCGCGCTGTCCAGCCCGTTGCATGCAGCGGCTCGAACTCGTACGGCGTCCGCTCGTACAGGTCGTTCAGCATCGCGTTGCATTTCCGCATGCGTCCCTCGAACTCATCCACCTTAACGCCGTTGTCAATCTTGCCGAACCGACAGTGACAGTGCGAATGTGTCGCATAGTTTATATCGTGATAGTCGGTGCTCCGTCCCGCCTGCGCGAGGCACCACTCGCATGCTCCTGGGTTCGGGTCGCGGTAGTAGTAGACGCTCATCGCCCCGCGCCAGGTCGATGCCCCCGTCACGAAATGCACGTGACGGGGACTGCAGTCCGGCGGCTCACGCCGCCGGTGGATTGCCACGGCGACTGCGTCGCCTCGCAATGACGAAATGTAGTAGTACCCGCCCCGCATAATTGCCGCGCCCGCCTTCAGCGGGCTCGCAACGACGGGACAGAATAGTATCCTCCGTTCACGCGAGAGCGGAACGGCCCTTTATGCCCCTGGGCAGTTCATTGAGCCTTGCGGCAGCGGTCCAGTATCGCGCCCGGAGGCATCTCCATCAGCGAGAACGCAAACAGCTTCTTGCCTAGGTCTTTCACGGAAGCCCCCAGATGATACAGCCGATCATCAATCACCAAAAAGCGGTCGTGTATGCCGGATACGCGCGTGACTTCAATCGGTGGGTATTGTTCGTTATGTTTTGCAATGTCGGCTTGCAAGCCGGGACCTAACGTCCCGGTATAGATAGTCGCCGGGACGTGCTCCCCCCGTTTTGAGAGCAACGCCAAGACATCGGTATCCACGTAGTTATCGACCAACACGATGCGTGTACGCGCGCCCACAACCAGCTTGGTCACGAACTCCCAGGCATCGAAAATCTGTCCTTCATAAAATATGCCCTCAACTGGCGGCAGGGAGGTGCGCACAAAGAAATCAACCTGTCCTTTGATGTGGTCGACCCGGTCCTCGACGTCGCCCACCCGGCGTTCCAGCCGCTCGAAGCGGTCGTGGACGGCGTACCCCCGCAGCAAGTAGTCGCGCAACACCCCGGTCGCCCAAATGCGAAACTGTGTCGCGTTTACCGAGTTCACGCGATATCCAACCGAGATAATCGCGTCCAGGTTGTAATGCTTTGCTTGATACCGTTTTCCGTCCGAGGCAGTTGTTTCCAAAATGGAAACAACTGCCTCCTCGTTTAACTCACCAGCCAGAAAAATATTCTTCAAATGCTTCGAGATCGCAGGGACTTTTACACCAAATAGTGCAGCTATCTGTATCTGTGTCAGCCACACCGTCTCGTTTTCAATGAGGACACTGAGTTTGGTGTCACCATCCGGCTGATACAGCACGATCTCGTTTTGGTCGGTCCCGCTTAATTGCGTCATACACGCACTCACTTTCACTCATCAAATCAAAAGCCGACCTTCCAACCCTATCAGCACAAGCGTTCTCATACAAGCGAACAAGTTGTGTTTTCTTCACCAATCGGGCGAGGCGGGGAAGCACGTCCCGGCGTCCGCGTAACCGGCGGAAACGACTGCAATTGCGGGACATGCGCACCCGACGGGACGCACTCCCCCCCTGTGTGTGCGCATGTGGCCGCGGTCGAAGTGGGTTACCCGTCGGTGCGGGCGGTGACTTCCCGCAGTTTTTGCCAGATGCGGACCATCGCCAGCGTGTCCAGGCGACAATATGCCAGCAGCTGGGCGCGGATGGCGGCTCGTTCTGCAGGTGGGTATTCGCACAGGCGCGCAAAGGCTTCCATGGCCCCGGTGCCGTCGTGAATACCGTCAAGTCGGGTGTAGTCCAGCTCGGGATCATCGGGAAACAGGGCCGGCAATACCACCTTGATGGAAGACGAACCGCCCATGGCCTTGTCGTAATACCAGCCGTTTCTGAACGGATCCTCCAGGTCGTACATATTGTCTGCGATGTCTGTCAACTTGATCGCCAGATCGGGGAAGGCTTTCGCCAGTCCCCTTAACACAGTTTTCTCAAAGGCTGCATGATAAGCCACGGTGCAGGCTCCCGGCGCAATGTCGGCACAGAGCCTTTCTGCCACGGCGCGCCTGGGGTCGGTGCCCTCCGTTGCCAGAAACTCGCGGTGTTCGGGTTCGCGATCGGGGTCATGCACGATATGCAGCGAATACTGCGAGGGAATCTGCTGATAGGGCTTGACGCCGTCAAAGGGCGGAATCGCGGGACCGAAGGTCTCGAAGTCTAAAAAGTACAGCGGCAGACGCAGTTGACTTAAGAAATCCCGAATCGACTCTTTGTCGATGTGTGGCGGCAAATCATCCAGGTATGAATATATCTGCATCAGTTGCTGTGACGTGAACTGTTCCGAATGCGCGCGTGCATCCTCGAACGAGACAATGCCACGGTCAAATAGGGGGTCCAGTTTTGCCGGACCAATTTTCCGGATGTCGAACACGCAGGGCGCGGGAACATCGCGCCAGCACCACGAACGAAATCCGCATTCATGCGGTTTAAAGCACTGTTCCCCGATGCGTCGGTTTGGTTCATCCGGGTCGGCGAGGATGCGTTGCAGAGTCTCTATGCCACGTGATACTGAATCCTGCATCGCCCGGACTTCCTCCGTCCGGTCGTCCAAAACAAACAGCTCTTGCAGGTCCAGTTCGCCTGAGCGTACGTATTTCTTATTGAGATGCATCAGGCTGACGGTCTCAACTGTCAGCCCACAGTGTTCCAAAACCCAGCACTGATACGCCATGTCATCCAGATACTCGGGCTTGTATTCCGATGCTGACTTTACCTCGATGATGTCCACGCCATCGGCACGCACGCGCAAAATGTCGACCATACAAAGATTGCCCCGATAGGCAAACGTGGCCTCGCAAATGGTGGGAACGCCCCGGGCCAGCAATTGTTGGGTCTGCTCGACCATACCCGCATAGTTCTCGCGGTCATAGGGCACCTCGACGTAGTCGCCGAAATAACCCATGGCCAGGTCACCGACCTCATTTCCCGTCTGAACGCGCGCCTGATCGACGACCGAATCGTCATAACACTCCGGCTTGTTTTTCTGCATCCAGAGCATTTTGGGGCACTGTACCCCCCGGCAGTATTTTGACTTCGACAGACCCATATACCGCACCGCCATTCCGTAATTGTCGTGATGATCGTAATGTCCGTAATGCCCGTACTGTCCGCTACGCCCGTAACGCCCTGCGTGAATTATAGCCCCCGAACCCTCCCTCGCCGGGCTTCAGTTTGACGGAGTATAGTCAATCGTTCCCTGTGTCTGCGTCAATGCGTGAACTGAGCCCCTGTTTCATGTGTTCTGCACCGAGGCCTGGTGTGGCAGCAGCGAGGGTAATCGCTGCGCGCGGTTCGCCGCGACGTTTCCGTGAGTTTTTATGCTCATAGGGAGTATGAACTCTGTCGCCCTGTTGACCGGTTACCGGCTTGCGCGCCCTGCGCGCCTGTGTGGGTTACTCCATCAAGTCCACCTGCCAATTCAGTGCCTGCAGGCGTTTATCCAGTTCCCGATACGCGGCCGCAGCCGCGTCTTTTCGCGCCTGAATATCTGCGATATCCACCGTCACAACATACTTGATTTCCGTGCGCATGTAACGCATGCCGGTTTCCAGGGTACGTCCCAGCAGCGTGGACATCAGCTGTGTAATCCGGTGTTGGTGTTTGCGTTCCGCCAACAAGTCGTTTATCGTCGCGCCTTCATCGTCAATGACCCGGGCATTCGTTTTGTTGATGCGCACAATCAGGTCGCGCACCTCCGTCTTTTTCTGCAGGGACGCCTCTAACAGTTCCACCGGATCCTGTGCGGGCTCGTCTCCTTCCTGTACTTTCACCACACGCATCAGCCTGTTCTCCAAATCTTCAATGTCCTTGTTCATTTCAGCGCGTGCCATCAGTGCCTCTGCCAGTTTCATTTGCGTGCTCCCTTCGTCGTTTTATCTGCGTGACAGTATCGCACCCGGCTCGGACATTGACATAAGCGCCCATCTGTTCGCCATGGATTGTTCCCTACGAAGCTTGACAGCTACACGGTTGATCGTCGGGACGCACTCCCCCGTGTTTTCCGTATTTCAATGCTGCATCATCTGTTCGCATGTATGAACAGCTGAAATGTCCGACCCGTTTGGGACAATGCCCTCACACGACAAATGGAAGACGACAGACCGCTGAGGTCGAGACTTGAGAGGGTGGTGACTTGTGCGATTTTACGGGACAACCGCATATCTGCAACTGCCGGATGGAGTGAGCGCGGACGAAGTGGAGGAATCGGTGGTCACGGCATTCCGTGATTCTGTGAGAAGTGCGGCCAGTGGGGTAACGGATAATTTCTGGTTGGCGAACGACAAGACCTTTCATGTGGCGTTGGGGGCTGCGGCAAAGAGTTGTCCGAGCAAGTACGCAGGCAGGTTTGTGACAAGCCAACAGATTACCACAGAGGAAAAGTCACGGACTAAAAAGCAGGGTCCATCAATAGGTGTGTGCATGTGGGATAAGCAGGGATTGCCGTACGAAGAGGTGTGCTGTTTGCTGCAGGAATTCCTGGAGGAATTCAATGATCCGATGCGCTTTGATCCCCCCGAGGAAATAACGGTTCGAGAATGGAGATCATCCTTACGTCGGGCAGACAGGATGCAATTTATCGAAGACGAGTACGAATTGCTTACGGAGCTGGGGTTGGTCGGTCGACACGAAAGGGTTATCCAGTCGATCAGCGAGGGCATTATACGCAAGGTGCGCAATAAAAAGGAGCTGTCCCGGTGCGGGGAGGACCTGCTGTGCGGTGAAGACCTGCAGGATGAGTTGGATCGTGTGTTCCAAGGAGCGGCGACGAAGAATACGGCACGTGTTCAGAGCTTCGGGCATCCGGTGCACTATATGGTGTGCAGTGATGATACTGAGTCAAGGGCACAGATACTCAAGATTTTGATGGAGGCGCTGTACCAGAACGGACGAATACAAAGCGCACGGTACCTGAAGATGGACATCGACAAAGAAACTCTATCGAGGGCGGTGTCGGTTAGCAGCAGAAATGCCAAAGACGATATCGAGGAAGCGCTCGAGCTGGTTTTCAGTATGGCGCAGGGAGGGGTTTTGGCACTGAGGGTCGGCGAGGACTGTTTTAGGGAGTCGGAGTATGCGTATTTCGGGGCAGGTGTTTTGCCGGTGATATGTCGCTTGATGCGCAAATACCGCCATAAGGTACTGACTATAGTACTGATGCCGAACATACACGAAAATATCCGGTCGCTGTTTTTTGAGCAGCTGGGGGCGCTGACTGTCGTGCCGATTCACCAAGTGGGGGTAGGTGTCGACAGGGCACGCGCGTTTCTGCGCAGACGTGCGCGCGAATTGGACATAGTGCCGAATCGGGCGCTGTACAGGGGCTTGATTGAGGGTCACACGTATAATGCGAAAGAGCTGACCGGGCTGTTCGACGAGTGGTATGACAAACGACTGAAAAACGACGTGTTCACCCAGTACGCCGAAGTGTTGCCGGCGCAGAAAAAGTTGATCAAGCGCGACGCCAAGGGAAATGCTTTCGAAGAGCTGCAGCGCTTGATCGGTTTGTGCGAGGCAAAAGAAACTATTCGTCAAATACTGGATTTTCACACGGCGCAGAAACTGTTTCGCGAAAAGGGTTTTGCGGGCGAGCGCCCCGCGATGCATATGGTGTTCACGGGAAATCCCGGTACCGCCAAAACCACGGTTGCGCGACTGGTTGCGCGTGCCATGAAGGACAACGGCTTGTTGGACGAGGGCAAACTGCATGAAGTGGGGAGGGGGGACTTGGTGGGAAAGTATGTCGGTCACACCGCACCGTTGGTCCAGCAGCATTTCAAGGTGGCGAAGGGATCGGTACTGTTTATCGATGAGGCCTACTCGCTGGTTGATGACCGCGATGGAATGTATGGAGATGAAGCAATCAACACCATCGTCCAGGAAATGGAGAATCACCGCGAAGATACGGTGGTCATTTTTGCCGGCTATCCGGATAAGATGCAGGGCTTTTTGGATAAGAACCCGGGCTTGCGTTCGCGGATAGCCTTTCACGTGCACTTTGATGATTACGACGAAAACGAGCTGTACCAAATACTGGAACTGATGGTTACGGACCGCAAACAGTGTCTGGGGGAGGGTGTACGCGAGCACGTGCTGCCCCTGTTGGCGCAAGCTCGCGTGGCACCCGGTTTTGGCAACGGTCGCTTTGTGCGCAATCTGGTGGAGCAAGCGACCTTGCGTCAGTCGACCAGACTGCTCGCACGAAATGCCGAGGATATTTTGCCGCAAGATGTGTTGACACTGTTGCCGGATGACTTCCGGTTGCCCGCCGAACTACGCAAGAACACGGCAGCCGCCGGTCTGGGGTTCGTGCGATGAAGGCGCGACCCGGCCCGGCGGGACGCACTCCTCAAAGGTATGTCCGTTAAGGTAATGCTAAGAGCGCCTTAAGTGGTCGCTAAGATCCCCTTAAGGTTCCCCGTGTAAATTGCTCTTCCACGGAAATTGTGACCACTCGAAATGACGGGTGACGAGACGGGAGAGTGATGCTATGCCGGAAATGCAGGAAATGCTCGGCGTTATCGAGTTGCAATCTGATAGCGTATCGGATATCATATTATGAGGAAGCTGAGTTTCGATTGGGTGAAACGAACGGATGGGGCCAGCGAGTTCATGGACTTTATGGATGGATTGCCGGTTAAGGATCGGGCAAAGCTCGCTGCACTGATCACTGCTGTTGAGGAGCACGGCTTGGAGATAGCCAAACGAATGAAGTGGGTGAAGAAACTGGGAGATGGCTTCTTCGAAATACGATCGCGGCAGGCAAGTGATATACAACGAGTGATATATTTTCATGGCTCAGGTAAACAGTGCATTATTACCCACGGTTTCACCAAAAAGAGCGATGTAATACCGAAAACGCAGATCGAACGTGCAAAGAACCTTCGTGCAAAATGGCTGGAAGAAAGGGGGCAGAGGTGAGTGCGATAAAGGAAATGGTTGAGCAGCAATGTGCATCAAGCCCGGAGTTTGCGACTGAGTATCAGCGTGAACGGGAAAGATTGGATGCGGCGGTCGCGTTGATGGAGCTGCGGCGCGAAGAGGGAATGACACAACGTCAGTTGGCGGCAGCAACCGGAAAGACGCAGGCGACGATAGCCCGTATCGAAAACGGGAGTATGAACCCCTCGGTTAAGCTGTTGAAAGAAATCGCTGTTGCTCTGGACCGCCGTCTGGAGTTTCGGTTCGTGAAGAGCTGATGCGGATAGTTCAGTCCGGGCGGGTGCTCCCCCGACCGGATATGTATTCGGGTATGTGCCCGCGCATCAACATGCGTCATGCTGAAAATGCGAGCGGAGGGACGCACTCCCCCCCTTGAAACCAAACCGTCGATAGGTTACAGTAGGCAGGTATCGTTGAAATCGCTTTTCGGTTTCGCCTGCGTGCCGCGGTCGAGCTGTCGCCGGACGGCGCGCGCGAACTAAGAGGGAAGCAGGTGCAAGACCTGCGCAACCCCCGTTGCCGTAAGTGGTGATGATCCGTGCAGTTTGCCACTGGGGCGCGTTGTCCCGGGAAGGCGCGCGGTATCACATGACCCACAAGCCGGAAGACCTGCCGAAAAGCCTCGAAGTATCTGTCTTTCGGCGGGAAAGACCGGGCTGTCCTGAGGTCGATCGCAATCAGGCGCATTCCAGTTCTGACTCCGTCGCGGACGCGAAGGAGGAACACAGATGCTATACAGAAAGCACAACAATCGGGGGAGTCGGATGTCGGCACCCGGGTTTGTCCTGCACGGTTTGCGGGCACCGCACGACGGGCGTGTTCCCGTGATGCCCGTGCGGTCTGTGTGGCGCATGCGGCCCGTGCGGCGGGCCGCCGCGAAACGAGCCGCCGTGGCACGGGTCGCCGCAGCCTGCGTGCTGTTGGTGTGCGTGGTGTGCGTGGCGGGCGCGATGGGAGCCGCGCCGACATCCGCGCATGCCCGGACAGCAGCGGCCACCGAGTGGGGCGGATACCGCCGCACGGCGGCAAACAGCGGGGTCACGGCGGCAAAAACCCCGACGTCAAAATCTCGTACGAGGCTGAAATGGTCGCGCAAGCTGGTTGCCGGCGGTGGCTGGGACGTGCGCGTCTCGGCGCCCATCATCGTGCGTGGCAAGGTGTTCATCGCGCGCAACAATCAGCTGTTGCGCTATAGCAAATCCGGCAAACTGGAGAAAACCGTCACCCTGGCGGCACCAATCGGCTATACCTGTTATCCCGGCAGCGGCGACGGCAAGCTGTTCATCCCGCTGGACGGCGGGCGCATCCAGGCCCTGAGCGCCGCCACCATGAAAAGCAGCTGGGTCAGCGTGTCCGCCAGCATCTCTGCCACCGACACCGCGCAGAGCACTGGCACGGTCACCTATCGCGCAGGCTACCTGTACAGCAGCTGGGTGCGCGGTGGTGCCACCCCGACTGCCGGCGCGGTGGTCTGCTATAAAACGTCGGCCGGCAGCAACATTGATTCCGACGGCTACAAACGCCCCGTTTGGACCCACGCCGTCGCCCTGCCGGAAGACGGCGGCACGACCGCCGCCACAACCGCCGGCTACTACAACACCGGCATCGCGCTGACCCCGAAAGCGGCGCTGTTCGCCGGCGAAGACGGCGTCCTGACCTCGGTCGCGCTGAAAACCGGCAAGGTGCTGTCGACAGTCAAACTGAAAGCGCCCGTGCGCAGCGCCGTCCTGTTCGTGTCCACCGGCATGGGCTCGACCGGCGTGGCATACGTGTCGACCGCGAACAGCACGACCAACACGGGCAAAATCTGGCGCGTCCCGGTCACAAAAACGGGCAAACTGTCCGCCGCTCGGGCCAAATCGGCGAAACTGTCCGCAGGCCCCGGCACTACGGCGCCTGTGCGCTACAACAACAAACTGTACGTCGTCAGCGGACAGTCGGGTTTCGCGGCGGGCACGGCCACCGGCACGGGCAAACTGGACACTTTCAACGCGACCACGCTGAAGCACAAAAGCACCGTCGACCTGGGCGGTTTCAGCCAGTCCTCGCCGCTGCTGTCGAAAGCACAGGCCACTAAACGCAACGGCAAACGCGCCTATCTGTACGTCACGCTGAATGACACCACAGACACCATCAAAGTCATCCGCGACAGCGCCAAACAGAAAAAACCGACCGTCGCCACCTTGGCAAAACCGGGTGGCAGCTATTCGATGGCCAGCCTGATTGCCGACAAATCGGGTACGCTGTATTACACGTCGTCGGTGACCGACCCGGCGACCTGGTCCACCGACGTCTACCTGCAGGCTCGCGCGCGCAAATAATGCGGAAACGGACCGACAAAATGCAGGCCGCACGAAACTGACCGTCAGGAGGGGGAGTATGTCCCGCACCATAGCACGAACTGCACACAACCGGACGCCGCAACATCGACGCCCCGAATCGTTAACGCCGACGGCGCCGACGGCGCTGCCTGTGCGACCGGCGTTAGCCGTGTTCCGGGTGCTACTGCCGGCGCTGTTGCTGCTGCTGTTAATCGGGTGCGTGATGGCGGTGTCCGGCTGCAAAAAGCGCCCGATTGTCGCCACCCCCGACTCGACCGCAGTCACGACCGCGACGGCAGACAACGGGCTCAATACGACCGACACCGCAGGCACGGTCCCGTCGTCAACCGTCGCCACGTCGACGGTCAGCACCGCCACCGGCAGCGCCATCCGCACCGAAACCTATGGCCAAGGTGCAGGCGACGCCCCGTTAACCTGGCAGGACGCGCAACCGACCGCGACGACTCCCCCGACGACCGGCACGACCACGGGCACGACGACCGACGGTACCCAACAAACGGTAACCCCTGCGACCTTTCAGGTCACGGTTCAGATTGACTGCAAAACGGCGTACGCGGCAGATCCCGAAGCAATCGGTGCCCAATGGCGCGCAGGCGTGATACTGGCGTCGACCAAAATCACGGTGACCCAGGGCTCGACCGTCAAAGACCTGCTGGAGGCCACCGGGCTTTCCCTGAACGCCGCAAACGGTTACGTCCGCGGGATAGCGGGACTGAACGAAAAGGACATGGGCGCGCAATCGGGCTGGGTGTTTTTTGTCAACGGCAAAGTCCCGTCGCTGGGCTACCACAGCTACGTGCTGAAAAAAGGCGACAAGGTACGCTGGCGCTATACCTGTGACGGCGGTGCGGATATCAATGCGACGCTGTAGCACCCGCGCACACATCGGCGTCTGCGCCGACGCCGCCGACGCCGCGGCAGGCGCGTAATTGCCGATGCGCCGCATCGAGCTGATACACCCCGGAGTCGTCTGTGCGTGGCTGGCAGCCGTGTTGCTGCTGACCATGTGCACACTGCAACCGATGCTGCTGGTCATATCGGTTGTCGCGGCCGCCATCAGTGTTGCGCTGTGGTGCGGCGCGGCGGCACTGGGCCGCAGCCTGCGGATGCTGGTGCCGGTCGCAGGTGCGGTCATCGCGCTGAATTTCCTGTTCAACCACCGCGGCATGACCGAGCTGTTCCGGCTGTTCGCGCGTCCCTTTACGCTGCAGGCACTGACCTATGGCGCGTGCATGGCGCTGATGCTGACCGCGCTGGTGCTGTGGTTTCAGCTGTGGCAACGCGTGCTGGGCCCCGACCGATTTCTGTTCCTGTTCGGCCGCGCCGCGCCCACCACCGCGCTGTTGCTCACGTCGGTCCTGCGCTGGATACCGCTGATGCAACAACGCTGGCGCCAAATGCAGCTGGCACAGCGCGCATTGTGCCCGGATTGTGCCGTCGTAAACACCAATGCGGGCCGGTACGTCCCGCCGTCCGCCCGCCGTCCCGGGCGATTGTCGCAACTGCGCGCCATCCTGAACCGGGTGTCGGCCTTGGCGGGCTGGTCATTGGAATCATCGATGCAGGCGGCCGACAGCATGCGCGCGCGCGGCTACGGGCAGACGCGGCGTCGTGGCAGCTACCGCGCGTATCGTTTTGGGGCGGTGGACGCCTGCTGTCTGGCACTGCTGGTGCTGTGCGTTGCGGCGGCGATTCCGGCTGTGGCGGTCAGCCTGCGCAGTCTACATTTCTATCCCGTGTTGCGCGGGGACGTACTCCCCCTGTGGATGTTGATCGGTCCTGCGTTGCTGAGTGTGTTGCCGGCGGCCATGGAAGGGGCATGCGCGTGGCGGCGGTAAGCGCGCGGGATTTCGGTTTCGCCTATCCGGGGCAGGCCACGCCGGTGCTGGACGGCGTGAGCTTTACGGTGCCAGCCGCCGCATTCGTGGCGGTCTGCGGGCCCACGGGCTGCGGGAAATCGACGCTGCTGCGCCATATGGTGCCGGCGTTGCGGCCGGTGGGGCGGCAGTCGGGCAGTATCGAGGTCGCAGGCTCGGTCGGATTTGTCGCACAAGACCCCGAGGCTCAGATCGTCTGCGACACCGTGGTGGCGGAACTGGCGTTCGGATCGGAAAACGCGGGACTGGCGACGCCGGTGATACGGCGGCGCGTCAGCGAGGTCGCGAGCTTTTTCGGGATGGATGCGTGGCTGGAACGATCGGTGCATACGCTGTCGGGCGGGCAGAAACAGATGGTGACCCTGGCGGCGGCGCTGGCGGTTGACCCGCAGGTATTGGTGCTGGACGAGCCCACCGCGCGTCTGGACCCGATAGCGGCGCAGGCGTTCATTCAGGCGCTGGCGCGCGCCAACGGCGAGCTGGGGTGCACGGTGCTTTGTGTCGAGCACCGTCTGGACGAGGTCTTGCCGTTGGCCGATCGGGTGCTGTATCTGCGTGACAGCGGGTGTCGCGCGTTTGCGGATGTGCAGTCCTTTGTGGGACAGCTGCGCGATGCGGACGACGCGTTTGTGCAGGCGCTGCCCGCGCCCACGCGGGTTGCCGTGGCGGTGGGTGCAGGTGTCGATGGTTACCCGCTGGACGTGCGGGCCGGGCGCGCGCTGGTGTCTGCCGCGGTGGATGCGGGACGCATTGCGGGCGACGGCGCCGGTGGCGCGCCCCCTGCAGATGACCCGACGCCACCGGACAGCACGGCGTGTGCGATCGAAATCCGCGACCTGAGTTTTCGTTATGGCACGGAGAGCGACTGGGTGTTGCGCCGCCTGACCGGCGGCATTCGTGCGGGCAGCATCCACGCGATTGTCGGGGGCAACGGCGTGGGCAAATCGACGCTGTTCGCGCTGATTTGCGGGGATATGAAACCACAGATGGGCCGCATACGGATCCGTGAGGGCCTGCGCCTGGCCGCGTTGGTCCAAAACCCGAAAGCGCTGTTCACGGCAGACACTTTGCGCGGGGAACTGGAAGAAAAGGTACCCGAGGAAGCACGAGGGGGGGTCTCGCGCGCAGTCCCGCAGACGCGCCTTGGCTACAAGGTGCGTCGAGGACTGTTTGAGCACGTGACCCCCCCTCGTGCTTCCGAACGCATGACTGCCGTTGAGAGTACCGGTATCGACGGTTTGGTGCGGTCGTTCGGGTTACTCCCCCTGATGGACCGTCACCCCTATGACCTGTCAGGGGGTGAACAGCAGCTGGCGGCGCTGGTGAAGGTGCTGGCGCGCGACCCCGACATCGTGTTGCTGGACGAGCCGACCAAGGGGCTCGACGCACAGATGAAGGCGCGGCTGGGCGGGGTGTTGCGCGAGCTGAATGCGCAGGGGCGGACCGTGGTGTTCGTGACCCACGACCTGGAGTTTGCCGCCGAATATGCGCAGGTGTGCAGTCTGTTGGCACAGGGACAGCTGGTCGCGACCGAACCGGTGGCGCGGTTTTTTGACGGCAATCGCTTTTACACGACCGCCGTCAACCGTATGACGCGCGGGATGGTTCAGGGCTGTGTGACCGTGGACGATTTGGTAGCGCGATGGTCCTGATTACCGCGTTACTTGCGGCCTGCGTTGCGGGGATGCTGCTGGTGTATCTGGAGCGCGCGCGTCCGCGACCCCGTCAGTTTATGCCGGTTGTGGTGTTGGCGGCGCTGGCGGTGGTGGGGAGAATGCTGTTTGTCGCGATTCCGAACTTTCAGCCGGCGACGGCGGTGATAATCATCTGTGGCGTGTATTTCGGCGCGTACAGCGGGGCATTATGCGGAGTATTGGTCGCGCTGGTCTCGAACCTGTTGCTGGGGCAGGGCTTGTGGACGCCCTGGCAGATGCTCGCGTGGGGCGGCGTCGGGCTGGGGGCGGGCTTGCTGTTTTGTCGCAGGTCTGACCGGGCAGGCCGGTCAAGCGGCTCAACCGGCCGCACGCAGGGCAGCACGCAGGCGGTGTGGACGGTGTGCGTCTATGGTGTGGTCGCGTCGTTGGCGTACGGCATGGTGATGGACACGCAGTACTTTTTCAGCTTCCTGTTGTCCGGGGGCTGGGCGGCGTACGGCACGGCGCTTGCGGCAGGAGCGCTATTCAACTTGGCGCACGCGGTATCCACCGCCGTTTTTCTGGCGCTGGCACTGAAACCCTGGGGACGTAAGATTCAGCGCCTGATCACCACGTACGACCTGTCCGGTCACTGTCGTCATCGGTGAAAAAGGCGCGCCAGTAAACCAGGCTGGACAGCGCCAAGCCCACCGCGACGGTTACGTACAGCGCTCCCATAAAGTGCAGATAGACTGTGTTTTCCAGCGGTCCCAGATGCCGTAACAGCACGCCTGCGGTTATCATAGCCGCGACAATCACCCAGCTGCGCGGCGCGTACATATTCAGCAACCAGTCGCGGCCATGTTCACGCGCACGCGCCGCGTTGCGTCGTGCCACCGGGCGCATCATCCAGCGCGCTTTCGCCACACCCAGCACCAGACCTATGACGACCACCCACCAGGGCCAGCCGACGCGCCCGATGAACAACACCCCGAACCGGCCGACGAAAAAGGCGCCGATACACCAGACGACCGCCGCCACCAACATTTGGCCGCGATAGGATACCTGGGGGAACAGTCGCTTGGTATTCATATCAACGATGGTAGCACTTTGCGTGATTGGTCGGGGGTGGTGTCGGGTATCCGGGATGCAGGACGGTGCGGGACGTACTCCCCCTGTGTATCCTGTGCATGGGGGTTACCGTGGGCGAAAACACAACTGCGGGTTCAAGCATGGTTACGACTTGTTTCAGTAAGGTGCAGTTTCCGGGCAGTCAAAGCCGAAAATAAATTGTATAGTGTAAGGTAGCGTAATTGGCATGGCCAAATCGAGAGGAGTATGTCATGAAGTATCGCTTTGTGAACGAGCACGGCACCTACCTGCGCGGGGATGGCACCGGTACGCGGAGCCTGACTGCGGCATATGAAGTGAGCAAGTACGAAGACGCGCTGAAAATCGCGAATAATTTTCCGGATTTTTGCATTGAGGAGGTCGGGGACGAGATTCGCGTGTTCAAGCCGTATTTGTTGGACGAGCTGCTGGAGCACTTCGCCGGCATCAAGGACATCGAGGGCGACGACGAGAAAAAGCTGGCGGCGCTGGAGTACATGGCGCGCTATATCAACGACCAGAAGCTGTTCAAGCAGGTCTCGAAGCTGTTCGGGATTGACTTTTCCAAGGAAATGGTGGATATAACCGAGGACACCAGCCAGGAAGTTTTCTTGCGCGAAGAGCACCTGTAAGCGCGCGCATACGGGATTCGGTTCCGGATTCGGTTCAAGACCCGGTTCAATAACCGGTTTGAACGAAGGCCCCGCAGATAACGCGGGGCTTTCTTTTTGCTTTCTTTTTTATGTACAGAGGGTAACGACAGCGCTGCGTGCACAGCGCGGATAAGGCACATGTGCGATACTTATCCAATCGGGAGGAGTCACTAGAAAGGGAGTGGCATGGCTACCAAATCGAAGAAAAAACTGATAATCGCATTGATTGTTATCGCGGTGCTGATAGTTGCCGCGGTGATTGCGGTGTTTGCGTTTCGCGGTGCGGGCACAACCGTTGAAGCAACCGAGGTGAAAAACGGCAGCTTGGCAGTGACGGTGTTGGCATCCGGCAGCATAACGTCAGGAGAAAACACCGACGTCTACCCCGAAACGACCGGCATCGTCAAACACGTCGCGGTTGAAGAGGGCGATGTCGTGCACGAGGGTGATGTGCTGCTGACGCTGGACGATGACGCCACGCATGCGCAGCTGGCACAGGCGAAAAGTGGTCTGGCACAAGCGAAAAGCGGTCTGGCACAGGCAGAAGCCGCCGGTGCCACGGCGGCAGCGGGAACCAGTGCGGCAAACGCCGCGCTGAAAGCGGCCAAGAGCGGACTAACCGCTGCAAAGGACGCATACAGCAGCGCCAAGCGCATCAAGAAACTGGCGCAAGACGTGTTGGATGGTGCACAAAGCGCGGTCGCATTCTATGAGGCCAACGGGGGAGCGGCGGCAAAGGCCGACCCGACCGGATACGCAAGCGCCAAGTCCTCCGTGCTGTCCGCCGAGGTTTCGCTGGAACAGGCGAAATCGGGCGTGGCGAGCGCCAAGGCGGGCGTGGCGAGCGCCGAATCCGGCGTCGCGCAAGCGAAATCGGCCGTCAAACAGGCAAAGTCGGCAAAACCGTCCAGCGCCATCAGTGCCGCGAAGTCCGGTGTCAAGGCCGCCGAAGAAGGCGTTGCGGTAGCGCAAACCGCCGTGGACGCAACCACGATTACCGCGCCCGCCGACGGGACGGTCATTTTCGCGCCGACGGCAGCGGCCGCAGCCGCGGCAGCCGCCGGGGGCACCACGACGGTCGGGGCCGAACTCCAAAAGGGCTCTGCCGTAACACCCGGCAGTCCGGTATTCACCATTGTGAATGAGGACAAGCTGGCGTTCACCGTCGAGGTGGACGAGGCAGACATTCCGCGTATCAAGGTCGACCAACAGGTGAAAATCAGCCTGGACAGTTTCAGCGGCAAGGAATATGCCGCAACGGTTGCCAAGGTCGGCTCGGTTGCGAAAACCACACTGACCGGCGGCACGGTGTTTAACGTCGAGATGTCATTTGACGAACCCGACGAGCAGATGAAAATCGGCATGAAGGGTGACGCCACCATAGAGGTCGAGACCTTGGAAAACGTGTTGACGGTGCCGATCGAGGCGCTGTTCAGCGAGGGCGGCAAGGACTATCTGTATGTGATCAACGCCGATGGCAAGCTGCAGAAAGCAGACATCGAGGTCGGGTCCATGACCGATACGGCGCTCCAGATTGTGAACGGTGTCCAGGCGGGCGAAAAGGTCGCGCTGGCGGGGTCGACCCAGCTGTCCGCCGGCATGAAAGTCAACACCAAGTGACCGTGGCCCCGCGGACAGAGCGGATAGAGGACGCGTCCCGGGACAGCGCGCAGCCGGTATCCGGCGGCAGCGGCGACGGTGGCGGTCAGCGCGCGGTTCTGGAGGTCCGCAGCGTCAGCAAGGTGTATCAGATCTCCGAAGACGTCCAGGTACATGCCTTGCGCGAGGTGTCGCTTGCGGTACATGCGGGCGACATGCTGGCCATCGTGGGCCCGTCGGGCAGCGGTAAATCGACCTTGATGCATGCCATCGGACTGTTGGATAAACCGTCCTCCGGGCAGGTGCTGGTAAACGGCACCGATGTGACCGACATGAGCGGAAACGAGCTGGCGCGCGTGCGCAACCGCGAAATCGGGTTCGTCTTTCAGTCGTTCAACCTGTTACCGCGCACCACCGCGCTGGATAACGTCGCGCTGCCGCTGATCTATGCAGGCGTCGGCGCGGGCGAGCGCACCCGGCGCGCCCGTGCCGCATTGGAACGGGTCGGCTTGGGTCAACGCATGGACCACGCGCCCAGCCAGCTGTCGGGCGGACAGCAACAACGCGTCGCCATCGCGCGTGCGCTGGTGACCGAACCCAGCATCGTGCTGGCGGATGAACCCACAGGAAACCTGGACAGCAAAAGCGGCATCGAGGTCATGGCTTTTTTGCAGGAACTGAACAGCCAGGGGATCACCATCGTGTTGGTCACCCACGACGCGAAAGTCGCCGCGCACGCCGAACGCGTGGTGACGCTGGTCGACGGGACGGTGACATCCGACAAACAGTTGGATGTATCCGACCGCGTCAGCGCCCAGCGCGAGCTGGAGGAACTGGTATGAACCTGATCGAATCGTTCAAGATTTCGATCAAGGCGCTGGCCGCCAACAAAGCGCGCGCGGCCCTGACCATGCTGGGGGTTATTATCGGCGTGTCCAGCGTCATACTGTTGATCAGTATCGGCAGCGGTGTCACCAAAGAGGTCACCGGGCAGCTGGAGGGCCTGGGCAGCAATTTGATCTATGTCATGCCCGGCAACTACGAGGAGATGATGAGCGGAAACGCTGCGGCGTATTCGGGCGCGATGCTGGGCCGACAGTTCACGGTCGAGGACGTCAATGCGGTCGAGACGCAAATCAGCGACAAAGCCTATGTGACGCCCTATATCGAAAACAGCGCGCGGGTGGTGCGCGGGACTAACAACACGGTGTCGACGGTGCTTGCCTGCGGGGGTAACGTCGGTGACGTCATGGACCTGAAGTTCAGCGAGGGACGCGGCTACACGCGCAGCGAAGTCATGGGCTCAGCGCGCGTGGTGGTGATCGGGACCGAGGTCAAAAAGACGCTGTTTTCCGGTATCGACCCGATCGGCGAGGAAGTCAAAATCAACAATCAGCGTTTTCGCGTCATCGGGGTCGACATCGAACACGGCGGCGGCATGATGAGCGGCGGACAGGACAACGCCGTGTCGATGCCTTATACCACCGCACAGAATCTGTTCAACAGCTCGAATATCAACGCCATTATGGTCAAGGCCAAAAACCCCGACGACATGAGCTACATCGAAATGCGGGTCCGCCAGATTCTGCGACCCGATTACGGCACCGACTTCAGCGTCTTCAGTCAGGATCAGCTGCTGGGTATTATGGGCACGATGATGAGTGTCCTGACCTATATGTTGGCGGGTATCGCGTCGATTTCGCTGTTGGTGGGTGGCATCGGCATTATGAATATCATGCTGGTATCGGTCAGCGAACGCACCCGCGAAATCGGCATCCGCAAAGCCATCGGCGCGCGGACTTGGGACATTTTGGCACAGTTTGTGATTGAATCGATCCTGCTGTCCGTGTTGGGCGGCGCGGTGGGTATCGCGCTGGGGGCGTTAGGTGCGCTGGCGATATCACGCGTCCTGACCACCAGCGTCACCGCTTGGTCGGTTACCCTGGCATTCGGATTCAGTGTCGCGGTCGGTGTGTTCTTTGGGGTCTACCCTGCGTGGAAGGCATCGAAGCTGGATCCCATCGAGGCGCTGCGCTACGAATAGTTGAGGCGTTGGGCGGCGCTGGGAGGCGCTGTGGCGGCGCGATAGCCGTCCGGCGACGCGCAGCATCCCGCGACGCGCCTCAGCCCTCAGTCCTCAGCCCGCGTCCCACAGCTGCGTGTCAATCCCGCCAGAAAACTCAGCGAACCCAGATAGCGCGTCCCCACCTCTGCGGTCACAATCGTGTGTTTCGGAATCGCGATGACCTCGCCGCGCTCCCCGCAGTCGTCGTACTCGCGCACCAGCAGGTTGCTTTTCGTGACGCGCTCGATAATCCCGGTGATGAAATCATCGGTCGCACTCTCTTCGCCGTCCAGCAGCACCAAACACCCCGCCTTGCAGGCATGCGCATACAGGCTCTCGAACAGGTTCGGCCCCATCAGCAAAGGCGGCCGCTCATCGCGCCCCCCGCGATACTCGATCAGCCGCTCCAAGCACTCGTTTTGCACGCCCCCGCGCACAATCCCGGTGATTTCATCCAGCGTCACAACCAGCCAACCGTCAAAAAACCCGTCCGGGTCATAGCTCTCGCAATACGCGACCTCATTGCACACCGCCAGCACCCGCCCCGACCAGAACTTATCCGGCTGGCTGCGATCCAGACGCATCGTCACGACCTCGAACTGGTTGACCGCGTCCTCCAAATGCTCCAATAATGTCGGCTCATCTTCCATGAGGCTATTGTAACGCGCAGACGTCGGCCATGCGACGCCAATCACAAAATCCCGAAACAGTCCGTACATATAACTATGTGGGGGAGTACGTCCCGCGCCCGACTCCAATCAGTTCGGCCCGGCTGCACACCGAAAAGTTTTCGGGAATTTCCGTCCTAACCCTTGCTGGACGCCGCCAAATGCGGTAAGGTTGTACGTCGCTGTTGTTTAGCGGCGTTCCGCGAAATGCGGGGGTATAGCTCAGCTGGTTAGAGCGCTGGCCTGTCAAGCCAGAGGCCGCGGGTTCAAGTCCCGTTACTCCCGCCACACATTTTCGCAGCTCACAGGCTTATTTAGGTTCTATTCTTCTTTCCGTAGTCGTCTACGTGGTTTTGCTGTGGTTTTGTTCTGCGCGACTCCGCTGACCGACAACGAAGTGCGCCGATGAGAGCAGGCTACGGTGCTATGACGTCCTGTCCGCGCAAGTACGGCCGCAACACCTCCGGCACCGTCACGCTGCCGTCCGCATTCTGGTAGTTCTCGATGATCGCGGCAAAACAGCGTCCCACGGCCAGCCCGCTTCCGTTCAGCGTGTGCACAAAGCGCGCGCCCTTGAACGCCGCCGGATCGCGATATTTGATATTCGCGCGCCTGGCCTGGAAATCCCAACAGTTCGAACACGAACTGATTTCTTTGTACGCGCCGTAACTGGGCAACCACACCTCCAAATCAAAGGTCTTCGCCGCCCCGAATCCCAAATCCCCCGTGCAGAGCTCCAGGCGCCGGTACGCCAGCCCCAACTCTTCCAGTACACGCTCTGCCTGACGCGTCATCGATTCCAGCTCGTCCATGCTGGTCTCGGGCGTGGCGAACTTCACCATCTCGACTTTGTCAAATTGGTGCACGCGAATCATCCCGCGCGTGTCGCGCCCGGCACTGCCCGCCTCTTCACGGAAACACGCCGTATAGGCGGTATACCACAGGGGCAGCTGATCTGCGTTCAGCACCTCGTCGCGGTGCAGGTTCGTCATTGTGACCTCCGCGGTGGGAGTCAGGTACAGGCGACGCGCGGTGACTCCGCCCTCTTGCTCGTTGGCATCCCCGGTGGTCTGGGTCTTGTACAGGTCATCCTCGAACTTCGGCAGCTGCCCGGTCCCGTACAGGGTCTCGCCATTAGCCAGCGTGGGCAGCCACCACTCTTTGAATCCGGCGGACGCATGCAGCTCCAGCATATAGTTGATCAGCGCGCGTTCCAGCCGTGCCCCCATGCCACCCAGTACGTAAAATCGGCTTTCCGCCAGTTTCACCGCGCGCTCGAAATCAATGATGCCCAGCGCAGGTCCCAAATCCCAGTGCGCCGCCGGCTCGAAATCAAAAGACGGCGGCGTACCCCACCGCTTGACCTCGACGTTATCGTCCTCGCCGGCCCCCACCGGCACCGACGCATCCGGCAGGTTCGGTGCGGTCGCCAACAGCGCCTGCGCCTGTCGGTCCAGCTCTCCGGTGCGTCCGTCCAGATCGGCGATGCGCGCTTTCAGGCCGGCGACATCGGCCTTCGCAGCCTCCGCCTCGGTTTGGCGCCCCTCGCGCAAAAAGCCGCCGATGGCCTTGCTCGCCGCATTCCGTTCGGCCTGCAGTGTTTCCAGCTGTGCGATCAGAGCGCGGCGCTCTTCGTCGACCGACAACCACTCGTCCACACTCCAGCTGCTGTTACGGGTGCTCATCGCCGCACGCACGGCATCGGGGTTTTCGCGTATCAGTTTTGCGTCCAGCATCAGTTAAACCTTTCCGTTATAACCTACGTCGGCCAATAGCCGCTCGGCGTTCCCGTGGAAAATGGCCTCGAGATCCGACTCCTCCAAATCCGAATGGATAAAAAAATCGAAATCTTCTTCGGGGTGCGTCCAGGGGCTGTCCGTACCGAACAAAATTCGCCGCGTCCCGTGCCCGTGAATGATGCGCAACAGCTGCTCGCGCGGCATCTCGGTCACCGTATAGGCGGTGTCCAGATACACATAGCCGGGCAGGCCGTGACCGACAATCAGCTCCTCGACCTGGTCCCACATCCGGTACCCGCCCAGATGCGCCAACACCAGGCGCATGCGCGGGTATTCGTCTATGACCGCCGCGAACTCCTCCGGCGAGCCATAGCGTGTGCGCGGACCCACGTCGTCACCGGCATGAAAATAGCCGATCAGGTCGAAATCGACCGCCGCGTCATAAATCGCGGTCATACGCGGATCGGTCGGCCGACAATCCTGATAATCGGGATGCATCTTGAATCCCGGCAGCCCCCGCTCGCGAAACGTCGCCAGCACCGCGCGCACGTCGTCACAATCGGGATGAATCGCCCCAAAGGGCACAAAGCGCTCGCGCGGCTGCGTGGCGGCATAGTCGTTGATGCTCGCGACCTGGCTGGCCTTGGTTGCCACCGGCACGGTCCAGCCGGACTCGATTCCCAGCCGGTCCATACGCTCCAGCGCGGCCTGCAACGTCCCGCCGATTTTGTTCACGCGTTCCGGCACCGACAGCGCCTGAATCGCCGCGCCCTCGACCTTGTCCGGGAACACATGCACGTGCGTGTCAATCACCTTGTAGCCGTTCATCGTCACCTCTCGTTTGCCTGCGTTGTGGGTGGTCTGTGCCGCGGTCGCTGTCAGTCGCATCCGCGAACCGCATCCGCGAATCATGTCCGCGAACCGCATCCGCATAACCGCTGCATTTACGATACCAAAAAACACTCACTGTGTGTGGCAGGTGCTAGTATGGAACCGGTAGTTATACCGGACCGACATATGTCAGGAACTGAAAACACGGGGGAGTACGTCCCAAACCTATGATGCAAACGATACGAAAACGGCAATTGACGGCGCTCTGGTTGCGCCTGCGGAAAAACGCCACGATGCTGGTCAGCGTCGTGGTGGGAGGGTGCGCGGTGGGCGCGCTGTTGGCGTTGTTTTTGTGGCTGCTGGACCGGGTGACCGCATTACGCGAACAGCACCTGTGGCTGATTGCGCTGTTGCCGGTGGTTGCGGTGGCGACCGTCTGGGTCTACAAGCGCATCGGGAAGGCCGCCGAACGCGGCGTGAATCTGGCTATCGAATCGGTCCACGGCGCCCGCTATCTGCCGGCGCGCATGGTGGTGCTGGCATTTCTGTTTTCGCTGCTGACGCACCTGACGGGCGGTTCGGCCGGCCGCGAAGGCGTCGGCGTGCAAATCGGCGCCGCCTTCATGCACAAGGTCTCGCGCCTGCTGGGTCTGAAACACGATATGCGCCGCCTGTTCACACTGGCCGGGGTCTCTGCCGGATTCGCCGCGATATTCGGGACGCCCTTTGCCGGTGCGTTTTTCGGCCTGGAAATGGCTTACGTCGGAAAGCTCAGCTACGAGGCCATCCTGCCCTGTTTTCTGGCGTCCTATTCGGCGGCGATCACCACATCGCTGTTGGGGGTCAGTCACCACGAGCCGGCACTCAGTATCCCGACGCACATCGACGCGCGCCTGATTGCGGTCGTAATACTGGCGGCCATCATCGTCGGTATCGTGGCGCGCCTGTTCATTTTGTGCGTCCATCGCCTGAAAGACTTCATGTCCGATCGCGTACCGAACCACCTGTTGCGCGCAGCCCTGCTGGGCGTTGTGCTGGCGGCGCTGATCCTGGTCTTTCGCTGGGAACGCTACGCCGGGCTGTCGGTCTGGATGGCAGAAGCCGGCTTTGCCGGACAGACCACCATCCGCGACGCCGCCGTTAAATTTCTGCTGACGGTCCTTACCTTAGGGGTCGGTCTGCAGGGCGGCGAGGTCACGCCGATGTTCGGCATCGGTGCGGCGCTGGGGGGTGCCTTAGGCGTACTGTTCGGGGTGGATCCTGCGCTGCTCGCGGGACTTGCGATGATCACCGTGTTCGGGTCGGCGGCAAACACGCCGCTTACGACCATCGCGCTGGGAATCGAGCTTTTCGGCACCAAAGGACTGCCCTATTACATCGCGTTTGCCCTGATAGCCTGGCTCTTGGTCGGCAACCACAGCCTGTATTCGTCACAGATCATCGTGACCTCGAAATACCAAAGCCAGCGCTACTTGCGCCACCGCAGCATGACCGACGCCGCCGGTAGCGGTCGGCTGATCGGCTTATGGCATCGGCGCAGAGACGATTAGCCGGCGACTAGCCGACTGTTGGCCGACGATACCTCCCTAACCGACCGTAGAAGCCGTTGAAACGCTGTCCTGTTTGCGGGTGCCGGTGGCTGCCAGCATCAGCTTGATGCGGTTCAGCTGGTTGACCTCGCTGGCACCCGGATCGTAATCGATGGCGACGATACCCACCTCGGGGTGCATCCGCTGCAGTTTCCGGAACATGCCCTTGCCGGTCACGTGATTCGGCAGACAGGCGAACGGCTGCGCGCACACCACCGACGACACGCCCGATTCGATCAGCTCCAGAATCTCTGCGGTCAACAACCATCCCTCGCCGGCACGGTTGCCCAATGACACGACCTCTTGTGCCAGCTGAATCATATGCGGAATGTTTCCCGGCTTATAGTAATCGACGCGTGCCGCCTCCATGGCTTTGATGACCGGCTTGCGATACAGCTCCAGCACCCAGCCCACGCCGCGCTTGAAATGGCGCGACTGCTTGCCGATACCCAGGTTTTCCCAGTCCCATTCGGTGGTGTAAAAGTTCTTACAGAAAAACTCCATCAAACCGGGCACAGCTACCTCGCAGCCCTCGGCCTCGATGACGTCAACCAGGTTATTGTTCGCATCCGGGTGAAACTTCACCAGTATCTCGCCGACGATTCCCACGCGCGGTTTGCGGGCAATGTCGCGCACCTCCAGCGCATCGAAATCGGCGATCAGCTCGTCTATCAGCCCGCGATAACTCGCACGGTAACTGCCGCTCAAATAGTCTCGGCAGTTCCGGTCCCATTTCCGGTACAGCTCCATCGTGGCGCCGGGGACTGCCTCGTACGGGCGCTGGCGCAACACCACCGACTGCAACAAATCCCCCAGACAGACCGCCTGCATCACCCGATGCAGCATGCGTGCCGATATCTTGAAGCCCGGGTTTTTCTCCAAGCCCTGCACCGATACCGCCAACACCGGTACCTGTCCATAGCCGGCCTCTGCCAGGGCTTTGCGCAACAGCGACACATAGTTGGTGGCGCGACACATCCCGCCGGTCTGCGTGATGGCGACCGAAGTGTTGTCCGGGTCGTACTGTCCCGATTCGAATGCGCGTACCAGCTGTCCCACAACCATAATCGCCGGGTAACAGGCATCATTGTGTACCGTGCGCAGCCCCACCTCGACGTCTGCCGGGCTTGCGTGTTTCAGGATCTCCAGCCGGTAGCCTCCCGCACGAAACGCCGCCTCGATCAGCGAGAACTGCACCGGCGCCATTTGCGGGGCGATAATTGTGTGCTGCGCGCGCATCTCACGGGTAAAGGGGCGGCGTTCGCGCGTATAGGGCTCGAAATCCTCGCTGCTACAGGGCAGGCGCTCTTCGGCGGCGGCAGCCAGCGAACGCAGGCGGATACGCGCCGTCCCCAAGTTCGAGACCTCGTCGATTTTCAGCGCCGTATAGACCTTTCCCTGCGCCCGCAGGATTTCTGCGACCTGGTCTGCCGTCACGGCATCCAACCCGCAACCAAAGCTGTTCAGCTGCACCAGTTCCAGGTTCGGGTATTTTCCGATGGCATCCGCCGCCGCATACAGACGGCTGTGATACGCCCACTGATCGTGCACGCGCAAGGGCCGCTGCAGGTCCGCCTCTGCGACCAGGCAGTCCTCGCTCAGCACCGCCATCCCCATCGAACAAATCAGCTCGGGGATGCCGTGGTGGACTTCCGGATCGATATGGTACGGGCGTCCCGCCAACACGACACCGCGCCCGCCGCGCGCGGCCAGCTCGTCCAAAGCCTCGCGCCCGGCAGCCCGCACATCGGCGTGATAGCGTTCCTGTTCCTCGTATCCCGCCTGGACCGCCGCCCGCGCCTCGTCAGCCGTCACGTTCCAGTCGGCAAAGACCTCAACCAGACGCTCCGCCAGCTTATCCGGGTTCGCCAGGTTCACGAACGGTTTCAGCAAACGCACGCCCTGTTCATGCAGACTGGGCATATTCGCATCAATTACCTGCGGGTATTGCGCCACCACCGGACAGTTGTAGTGGTTGTCGGCCCCTTCCACCAGTTCGCGTTCGTAACTGACGGACGGATACCAAATGGTACGCACGCCGCGCTCGACCAGCTGCTCGATATGACCGTGCACCAGTTTCGCCGGATAGCAGATGTTTTCAGAAGCAATCGTGTTCATGCCGGCCTCGAACAGGCGATGACTGGACCTGCCCGACAGCACCACGCGAAAGCCCAGTTGCGACAACACGGTAAACCACAGCGGATAGTTCTCGTACATATTCAGTACGCGCGGCACTCCGATGTCCCCGCGCGGACAGACCTCGCCGGGTGCCTGCCGGTACGCAAACACGCGGTGATACTTGTAATAGTACAGGTTCGGCAGGTCGCTCCGGTCGCCACCCGATTCGCTCAGCCCTCGGTCGCAGCGGTTGCCGGTCACATAGCGTCCGCCGTCCGGGAATTCGTTGATGGTGCGCTTGCAGTGGTTCGGGCACAGGCGGCAGACACTCTGGTGGCTTTTAACCGTCAGCGCCTCCAACTGTTCTTGGGGGAGCATGGTCGACACGCCGCCGGCAGCCTGTCGGTCACGCGCGATTAACGCGGCCCCGAACGCGCCCATCAGCTCGGCGATATCGGGACGCGCGACCTCGATGCCGCATACCAGCTCGAACGCGCGCAGGACCGCGTCGTTTTTGAAGGTCCCGCCCTGCACCATAACGCGCGGACCCAACTGTTTGGGGTCACGCATCTTAATTACCTTGTACAAGGCATTGCGCACGACCGAATACGACAGTCCCGCCGCAATATCGCCCAGACCGGCGCCTTCTTTCTGGGCCTGTTTGACCGACGAGTTCATAAACACCGTGCAGCGCGATCCCAAATCGACCGGAGAGGCCGAGGAAACGGCGGCGCTGACGAAGTCGTCCAGGGTGACTCCCAATGATTTTGAAAAGGTCTCGAGAAATGATCCGCAGCCCGACGAACAGGCCTCGTTCACGCAGATGCTGTCGATGGCGCCGTCGACGATCGACAGGTATTTCATGTCCTGGCCGCCGATGTCGATAACCGCCGTCACGCCGTCATACAGCTGGTTTGCCGCGCGGAAATGCGCCATCGTTTCGACCTCGCCGGTGTCGGCGTGCAGTGCCGCGCGCAACAGGCCCTCGCCGTAACCGGTCACACAGCTGCCGGCGATGGTGGCGCGCGGGGGCAGTTGCCTGCGGATTTTCGTCACGATGCGCGCGGCGGCTTTGACTGGATCGCCGCCGTTCGAGGTATAGGCGCTGTACAAAATCCGCAGTTGATCGTCCAGCAGGACGGCCTTCATCGTGGTCGAACCGGCGTCGATTCCCAGAAACACCGGACCGGACGCGTATGCGATGTCCAGACGCGGTGCGGTCAAGGCGGCGTGGCGTTCCTGAAACGCGGCGTGTTCGGCGTCATCGGCAAACAGCGGACGCAGGACGGGGACTGTGCGCTGATCGGCGTCTTTCGGGCGTAGCTCGCAGGCGCGCGCCGCCAGGTCGGTCAGCGCGATTTCTGCGCCGTCCGCCAGCTGTGCCGCACCCCACGCAACCAGCAGCTGGGCGTTATCCGGCAGAATCAACCGTGTCGTTTCGCCGGGCAGGGCGCGGGCGAACGCCGCGCGCAGCTCGGACAGGAAATACAGCGGACCGCCCAGCAGCAACACCCGCCCGCCGATGGGGCGTCCGCATGCCAGTCCCGCGATAGTCTGCGTGGCTACCGCCTGAAAAATCGATGCCGCCAGATCCTCACGCCGCGCTCCGTCGTTCAACAGCGGTTGCAAGTCCGATTTCGCAAACACCCCACAACGCGACGCGATGGGGTACAAAGTCCGGTACCGCGCCGCCAGATCGTTCAGACCGGCGGCGTCGGTACCTAACAGCGTGGCCATTTGATCGATAAAGGCACCCGTGCCCCCGGCACAGGTCCCGTTCATACGTTGTTCGGGAATCGCATCCAGATAGATGATTTTGGCGTCTTCGCCCCCCAGCTCGATCACCAGGTCGGCGTCCGGATCCAGCTGTTGGACCGCGGCGGTTTCGGCAATCACTTCCTGGACAAAGCCGACGTCGATGCGCTCCGCCAAGCCCAGCCCCGCAGACCCGGTGATCGCGACACGCGCGGTCTGTCCGGGAAACGCTGCGTCAATTTCCGCCGACAAAGCCGCGAGTTCCGCCTGAATGTCGGCGTTGTGGCGCCGATAGGCGCTGAATAACAATTGATCGGCGTCCGCGTCCAGCACGACCGCCTTTATCGTGGTTGACCCTATGTCCAGTCCCAGCCGCAGAATACGCGTACACTCCTTTTGCCTTGCAACCGACGAATCGGTTTTCTTAAAACGGTTTCCTTAAATCAGTTCCCTGTGGACAACCGGGCGTCCGGGTACCACTACTCGGTAACAAACATACCTTCCTCACCGATTCTGCGTCAAACAAAAGCTATTTGTCCGATACGAACCGTGATTTGTTCAATTTGGTGGTTCATAGTGACAATTCTGTGTTGTTGCAAAAAACGGGGGGAGTCGAAGCTCTGACCCGTGTCTTACTACCCATAAGGTGAAACCGTGCGTGGGGACTTACAAAAGCGGGGAGCTGTAAGCTCATCTCCCTAAAAAACGAGGGAGCTCTCGCTCCCTCTGGACTCTTTCAAGTGGTGCGCCCAGCAGGATTCGAACCTGCGGCGTTCTGATTCGTAGTCAGACCCTCTATCCAGCTGAGGTATGGGCGCACGTACGCGACGGTTAAACGCGAGTTACCATAATGCCACCACAAGGGGGTCCACGTCAAGAACTTTTTTTCCCAACTCGAATTCAGGGCTTGCGTCCATGCTTGCGGGTCCTGTGGGCAGCATCCACCGATGCCATTGCGAGGGCGGCGGTTTTTGCCGCCCGCGGCAATACAGCGTGTGTGTGACATCACCCCGCGAACGTCATTGCGAGTGTTGCGTTCTTTGCGACACGCGGCAATACATGCGGGGCGGGTGGACACCCGCCCCGGATCAATGACTCGGATGCGCATTCTTGCACACACCTAGGCTTTGGGTCTCGATTGCCGGACGCCCCGTAGCGCGCCACTCTTGTGGCACCGTCGAGCGCCGGATCCTGATGGACTTCGAGTTTAAGAAAGTCTTAAGAAAGATTTAAGCCCCCCTTAAGGAAACCTTAAGGGGGGTTTTCTATCATCGCCTCTGCGAACAGACACCGAACGTGTCGACCGACCGTAACGACCGAACGTGGCCGAATGCGTCGAGCGAACACGATTACCGAAAGGGGCGTTGCCGTGAAAGGCTTTACCAGTGACCCAAACCGCAGAAAAACCCTCATCGCCTTGGCGTGCGGTGTGTTGGCGGCCCTCTGCGTGACGCTCTATAACGCCTCACAGGCGGCCGCCTATAACCGGGCACGCGCGCAGCTGGCTGCCGGCGCGACTGCCGGACACGTTGACACGTCGGCCGGCACGACAGACACCGCCGGGTATGGCGACGGTGTGCAGACATCCGACTCCCCCGCAACAGATCCCATATTTGCGACGCTGGATACGGGCATGACCGCCGTGACCCTGTCGACCGACGCCGTGCATGCGTTGGGCGGACAGTTGGCGGCCGACATGCGGGTGACTTTGATGGGTGCGTTGGATGACGGGCGGGTTGCGGATTTGGCGCGCGACGTGCGGGTGTTGGCGACGGACGGCGCGGGCAGCGCGGTCAGCACCGTGACTTTGGCGATTCCCGACGGGCAGGTGTCACAGATTTTGGCCGCGGCGAATGCGAACACGGTCTATTTGGTCTATCCCGGGACGTTCGACGGCGTCGAGGACGCGCAGTGATGCCCGATCTGTTTGGGGATAGTGCCGTCGGAGCCACGCCGGGTGCCGATGAACGCTGGGATTTGGTTGTTGTCAGTTCCGACCGGCGTTTTCCGCTGGATGTGACTGCGCTGATGCGCCGGGGTGTGGTGCGTATTGCACGGACCTTTTATTCCGGGGCGGAATGTCTGCGGGCGCTGGAACTGGAGGACGCAGGTACGGCTGGTGCCGGAGGCGGGGGCGGGGTCTGCCGGGTGGTGCTGATTGACGGCATCGTGTCCGATATCGCGCCGAACAATCTGTGTGATGCCCTGCGTCGTCGATGTGCGACGGCTGCGGTGGTCATGGTTATCGAAGAGCGCGACGTCGCATCCGTCGAGCGCGCCATGCGTGCCGGTGCCGCCGCAACCATCGCGCGCCACGCCGGGCTGGAGGAACTGCACGAGGTGGTCTGCCGCGTCATCGAACGGCAGCGGGGATTCGCCGGCGGCAGTGCGGGGGTGGGTGCGCATGCGCTGCATTATGGGACTGACGGGGTGTTTGTGCCGGTGGTGGGTTCGCGCGGCGGTGCGGGCAGGTCGACCATTGCGGCGGGGCTCGCGTTGCTGGCGGCTGAACGCGGGGTGGACGTGGCCTTGCTGGACGCCGATTTGCAGTTCGGTGACATGGGGTTTTTGTTCGGTGCACGCATGCACGCGACGCTGCTGGAACTGGATCGGGCTTTGACGTCGGGTGGCGTGTCCGCGCGCAGTTTCGGCTTGGCGGTCGACGAGCATCTGACGCTGTACATTCCCCAGACTGAACCGGAAAAAGAAGATCTGCTGACCGGGCGGATGCAGCCGATTTGCGAGGCGCTGCGTTGCGAACACCAGCTGGTGATTGCAAATTCCTGCTCGCACTGGACGGTTGCAACCGGAGAGCTGGTCGAGGCCGCGGATCTGGCGTTGGTCGTCTGCGATCGCACGATGATCGGCATGCGTGCGACTAAGAGCCTGTTCGGGATGTTGCGGCGACTGGGGATTGCGCGCGCAAAGTTGGTGACGGTGATGAACCGTGCCGACGGCAGCCAGATGAGCACCGATGAAGCCCGCGAGCTGTTGTCGGTCGACGAACTGCAGCTGGTACGCGAGCTGACGGGACGCGAAAAGCGTCTGCTGGACTATGCGGAGTTGCGGGAATTATTTGATCGTCCCGGTCAGTTGGCGGCCGACCTGGCGCTGCTGCTGGACGAGGTGGCATCCCGCAGCAGTCTGAATATCGCAGGCGTCGGTCTGGTTCGTCAGAGCATGCAGCAAACGCGGCACCTGTTTAGGAGGAATCGATGACAAAACTGATGGAACGGATTCGGCAGCAGGCGTCGCCGGTTGCCGGTGCCGGGCGAGCGGATGCAGACGGGAACGTGCGGCTGCGCGAGCAGCTGCGGATGCAGCTGTACCGCACGCTGCCGCCGACCCGTATTGCCGAGCTGCTGGCGGAAAACCCCGTTCTGGCGCGCGGCGAAGTCGAGAGCATCCTGTCACAGCAGGTTGTGCGTATCACGGCACAGGCGGGCTGTCCGCAGTTGTCGCGCGCAGAGCGTGATGCGGCGGTTGCGGCAGTCGTCAGCGAGGTGTTGGGTCTGGGTCCCATTGACCGACTGTTGGCGGATCCGACGATTGACGAGGTCATGGTGAACGGTCCGGACCGTGTTTTTTACGAGCGCGCAGGTAAACTGTTGCCGGCAAACGAGACCTTCAGCAGCGAGGAACAGCTGCGCGGGGTGATCGATCGCATCATCAGTCCGCTGGGACGCCGTATCGATGAACAATCCCCGATGGTAAATGGTCGCTTGGCGTCGGGCCATCGCGTAAACGCGGTCATTCCGCCGGTGTCATTGACCGGGCCGCTGCTGACCATCCGCAAATTCCGCGAGCGCATCTACAGCTTAGACGAGCTGGTCGCCGCCGGTTCGGTCGCGCCCGCGGTTGCCCAACTGTTGCGCTGGGCCGTGGCGGCGCGCAAAAACATCGCCGTCAGCGGGGGTACGGGCAGCGGCAAAACGACGCTGCTCAATGCTCTGTCGCTGGAAATCGGGGTGGATGAACGGATTGTTACCATCGAGGATTCTGCGGAACTGCGCTTTCAGGGACATCCGCACGTGTTGCGGCTGGAGGCACGCACTGCAAACCTGGAGGGCAAAGGTGCCATCACCATACGCGATTTGGTAATCAACAGTTTGCGCATGCGTCCTGATCGCATTATCGTGGGCGAGGTGCGCGGGGCAGAGGCATTGGAAATGCTCCAGGCGATGAATACCGGACACGACGGGTCGCTGACCACGCTGCACGCCAACGAGCCGCGCGAGGTCATCACGCGTCTGGTCACCATGGTGGGCTATGGTGTCGACTTGCCGCTGTACCAGGTACAGTCCCAGATTGCCGCGGCTTTCGACCTGATTGTGCACCTATCGCGCATGGCGGACGGCACACGGCGCATCACGCATGTTGACGAGCTCTGCGCGCTGCACGCCGGGACCGACGCGCAGGGTACGGCAGTCGCGCCGGGAGGGCAGGGTATGAGTGCCGGCGCTTCCCCCTTCCACCTGAAACCGCTCTATCGCCTGCAGGCGACCGGGCGCGAAACGGATGGACGGGTGACGGCCGAACACCGACTGCAGGCAGCCCCCGCATTCATGGGCGAATTGGTGAATGCGGGGCTTGCCGACGAATGCGACGTCGCGCGCTGGATGGAGCAGCTGTCATGTTGATAACCGCGGCACTGTGGATAGTCGCCGCTGTCGCGACGGGCGTCTGTGTGGTATGCGGGGTGGCAGCCCTGTGCGATGTAATTGACCGGCAACGCGACCATGCGGCGGCACGTCGCTCGCAGGCGCGCCTGCGCGGAAACGGCGGGGACGGTGACCCCCGCAGCTGCACCGGGCACCGCCACGCGGGTCAGCCGGCAGATTCCCCGACGGGTGTACGCGCATTTTTCGCCCGCCCGCCGCTGCGTCGCCCGGTGTTTTCGACGATGCTGGGACACACGCGCCTATGGCGCCTTTACCACCGCACCCTGACGCGCGCCGGGCTGAACGCCCATGCGGAGGCCTGGGCACAGTGGTACGTGCTGGGCGCGCTGCTCTTGCTGCTGACGGCTAGTGCCGCGTCTTCCCCGGCACTGGCGGTCATCCTGTTGGCGGCGCTTACGGTGACGCTTGCGATGCTGCTGTCCGGGGCGGTCGATCGGGCACACCAACAGCTGCGCGAACAGCTGCCCCAGATGCTCGATGCGCTGGTGGCGGCTCTGCGCGCGGGACTGTCGTTTCCCCAAGCGATTGACACGGTCACCGCCGACACACAGGGACGGATGCACGAAATCCTGCAAAACCTACAGGCAGATCTTGCCGTCGGGCGCGATCTGGGTCGCGCGTTTCAGGCGGCCGCCACAGCCAGCGAACTGCGCGAGTTCACCTTTGTCGCAACCGCCGCAGCCGTCGTTTCACGCGTCGGCGGCGATGCTCCGCAGCTGTTTGAAAACTGTGCGGCATTGGTCAGGCAGGACCTCGCGCTTAACCGCTCGCTCAAGGCTCAGACCGCCCAGGGCAGGCTCTCGGTTCGCATGATCGCCATTGTGCCCGCCATCCTCATCGCCATCATGTCCTGCGCCATGCCGGGTTACCTGGGTGTTTGGCTGCATTCAACGGTCGGCCGCGTAGCCTTTGCCTTTGCCTTGCTGCTGTTGTTGACGGGCTTTCTCTGGGTCCGCCGGGTGGTGCGCGTCGATGTCTAGCCTGCGCACGCTGATCATATGGGTACTGGCCGCGCTGTCGGCCGGAGTCTGTGCTGCCCTCGCCACGTCGCAGCTGTGCGACCGCATTCAGGCGGGCATACTCGCACGCAGACAGCGTCACCACCGCTTGTTGCTGGCAGGTGGGGGAGTGATCCCCGACGACGAATCCGTGCTCCGTCAAATCTTCGATGCTCTGCACCGTGGCTTGGATCGCAGCTTGGTGGGTCGTCGTCTGTTCGTACCCATGCGCCGGAAACGCGCGTTACAGGCGCGTCGCGACAGCTGCGTGCGCGATCTGCCCGATATGGTCGACGTAATGCGCTTGGCCTTTGATGCCGGACTGTCTTTTGACCAGGCTTTCGATCTGTACTTGGATCGCTTTGACAACGAACTGGCGCGTTGCTTCCTCGTCGCCCGGCAATCCTGGCAGGTCGGGATGCAGTCGCGCATTCGTGCGCTGGAAGACGTCGCGGCAGATATCGGCGAAGAATCACTCTTTCGCATGATTGCGGCTCTGCGGCAGGCGTTTGCGCTGGGGAGCGCCCTGGGGCCTGCATTCGAGACGCTCTCGTTCGAGGTGCGCAGGTATCGAAAAGCGGCGCTCGAGGAACAAATTGCAAAAACTCCGGTCAAGATTCTGGTTCCTTTGGGGGTCTGTCTGTTGCCGGCGATTTTGATCCTGATTATGGGACCGATTATGAGCCAGGCCCTGTCCGGGCTGGCGCTGTAGGGATCCGGGTCGGGATTGTTGGGGAGTTATCAGGATGTGCCCGCCGCATACGTCGGGCACGCAGACGGAAAGGACTGAGAGATGTTAAAACTCTGGGTAGCAATGCAATGTAAGTGGGCCGCCATCAAACACGATGAAAGTGGTCAGGGCGTGGTGGAATACGTGATCATTTTGGCGGTGATTGCGATAGCCTGCGTCGGTTTGGCTGTTCTTTTCCACAATAAGCTCAAGACACTTTGGGACAAGGTTACCGAGGAACTCGGAAACGCGAATATCAACTATGAGACGATTTCTGCCCGATGAATCCGGCAACGCAAGCGTCGAATACGTGATTGCGTTGACCGTCATCTTGGTGATTGTGCTTGCCTTGGGTGCCCTCACGCGGCAAAGTGCGCGCGCGGGTACCACCACCGACACCTTTGGTCTGGCACAGCACTTTCGCCGGGCGCCCTATACCCCGCAAGGGGGTGTAATGTGGGCACAAGACGTGCTGGCACATTAACCCCGCAATCGCGTGCGGCCATGCTGCGCTGCCTGCAGAACGACGCCGGCTTCTCGCTGGTGGAAACTCCCCTTGTGGTGCTTTGCGTGTGCCTCTTGTGCCTGATACTGCTGCAGCCGGTGGTGACTTGCTATACCCGCCTTTGTTTGGGGCAGGTCGCAGGCGAGCTCGCACGCATTGTGGCAACCGATCCTGCGGGCGCAGACAACGACGCACAGACGCGCTATAAGGTCTGGGCAGCCGATCGCCTGACGGGGCTTCCCGAGGGCAGCGCGTTTCGGGTGGCGGGCTCCCTGCAGTTGCAGGTGCAGGGGGACCCCGGCGCCGATACGGTCAAAGTCACCCTGTCGTTGCGCCAGAAACCCCTGCCGCTTGTAGGCTTATTCGGCGGGCATGCATCCGGTGACACGGTTGAGGTTTCCGCGAGCGCTCTCAGTACCGGCGCGCAGCACGCAGTCGAGGGCAGCCCCGCGACGGCCCCGCAGACCTACGGAAAGGACTGAGCCTGTGACTATTCGCTGGTTCAAAGACGAACGCGGTTCGACCTCATTGGCAGTGGTGCTCGCCATTGTCTTGGTGGTGGCGCTGCTGGCTTGCTGCCTGCAGTGGTACTGGACGGCGTCATCATCGGCCGACATCCAGACTGTCGCCGATCTGGCGGTGCTGTCTGCCGCCGACACCACGGCAAAGGGCGTGATGTTCGTGCAGGTCCTTGACGCGTTGTTGTTGACGGCGAACCTCTTCGGTTTGCTGCTGCATGTGGTGGTCATGGTGGCGGGTGTCGCCACCGTGCTGGGGGGACCTGCCCTCAGCGCCGCTGCGGGCACGTTTTTTGAACAGGCGGCCGATTTCGACCGTCAATACTGTGAGCGGCGCAAGCAATTCGCGCAAGACGCCTACAAGCTGGCACAGGTCGTCTGTGATGCCTCACCGGTCGCCGCCGTTGCCTCGGGCGTCCAAAACGCCGCAGAAAACAGGGACGCACTGCAGACCTTTTCCGGGGCGGACTATACTGCCGTCGTCATCCCTTTTCCCCTCAAGGGCGAAATCACGCTGAGCGGCTACCCGGATGCCGATCAAGACATGGCGGATCTGGCACAATCCACCGGCGAGAAAAACGAACAGGATGCAGCCGACGTCAAGCGTCTGCGCGAAAAAGCCGACGACGCGCTGGATGCCGCATACAAGCTGGACATCTATAAGCCCGCGGGAACGCAGCGCGCCTATTGGGATCCGGCTAGCGCTTTCGGCGATTTCAGGCGCGGGTTCGACAGCGATTACGGAACCTGTCCCGCAGCCCCTGCGACCCCCCGTCCCATCGAGGACAACGCCGCCACCCGTGCCGCCTTGGCTGCCGACTACCGCGACACTTGGAACGATATCCACCGCGACGTGCGCGCTGCCGTCATCCGTACCATCGCCACCCCCGCCGCCGGCAGCGCACAGCTTGATGCACGCGATATCAGCGCCACCGAGCCGCTTGCGCCCTACGCATCACATACCGTACTGCTGCTCGATCACGCAGCCGGCGCGCGCAAGGCCTATCACAGTCGTAGCGACTGTCAGGGACTCGCCAATGCCTCGCACGACCTCGGCCGCATCCGCCTGGATGCCCTCACCGGCGATGACAAGCACCCACCCTGCGCGATTTGCACACCTCCGCACACCTCCGCACTCGCCGATTGGCAACGCGACCTAACCCGCTTTGCGCGTGCGTGGAACGCCGAGGCCGCGGCACTGCGCGCCTGGCAGACCGCTCGGGATCGCGCCGATGCTGCCGCCGGCCGCGTCCGCGATCGCACCCAAGCCGCCACCAAACAGCTCGCAGACAGCGCCAAATCCCTCTTGTTGGGCGGACGGCTGCGCTACACTCCGGCAGGCGCACGCGGTTTTCTCTGTGTCGCGACAACCACCAATACGCGTCATTTGCCCGCCTTCACCCTGCCTGCGCTGACTGCAGCTACTGACGCGCAATTGGGACAGCAGTTGACCTTGTCTGCCGCCCGACTGATGCCGGCAAAGGACCGCCAAACCATCCCCGACTATTTGGATCGGACGGCAAACCCCACCGGGTCGTCAGCGACACCGGCTAACTCCGGGCAGCTCTCCGGCGCCATTCCGCGTCTGTTGGATACCGGTATCGGCGTCACCGATACGGTGGCTGTGAAACTTTGGGGAACCTGCCTGAAGCTCAACACGCGCGGTCAGGCCGGCGCCACCGACCTGCTGAACCGGCTCCCCTTGGGGCTCGACAAAACCTGCACCGGCGCTTTGGACAAAATCACCGCAACAGCTGAAATCACCGCCCCCGACCTGCGCATGCCGATGCCGACCCTGGTCGACACGTCCCAGATCGGCGACGCGACCGCCCCCGGCATCGAGGGCAGGGTCGTGTCCGCCATCGCATCGGGCAAAGACGCCGCGCGCAAACTCGCCCAGATCCGTGACAGCGACCTGCATGACCTGCTGCAACATCTGGGGGAGTACGTCCCCGCGTCCCCGCCGGCTGCAGGCACTGCCCGCAAGGGCAGCCTGCTGGGTGCAGAGATTACGCTCCCCCTGTGTGTGGGAGGACAATGATGCGGCGGTTTCTGGCGGATGAACGCGGCCAGATGGTCGTCGAGATGCTGGTGTTGATACCGGCGTTCACCGTGGCCTTGCTGTTGGTGGTCAACGTCGGTCTGTTTCTGGCGGAGGTGTCGCGCTTTGACCGTCTGACCTGCGAGGTCGCACGCGGCCTGACGGCAGAGGCGGCCGACCCCGCCTCCTGTGCCGCCACGCGGCTGTCCGAAAGCATGGGGTATTCGGGCGACAGCAAAGGACCGTATACGATATCGGTCGATGTCAGTGACGCGGGCATGCCTTTGGCGGCACGGCGCCGCCTGCATTTCACGTTGACCTATCGGCTGTTCGGCCGAGCCCCCGGTGGGGGAGTGACGGCGTTCAAGCGTGAAAAGACGCTGGTGATTCCTTGGAGTTGCGGATTGTGAGGCTGTCGGTGAAACGCGATCCGGTCACGGTGATCGCCGGGTTGCGTATTCGGGTCGCGACCACGTTTTGGGCGCGTCTGCGCGGGTTGTTGGGCACGCGCCCGGATGCACTGTCGCGCAGGCGTGTGGACGGTATGTTGTTTCCGCACTGCCGGGCGGTGCACACCTGGGGGATGCGCTATCCGCTGGATCTGGTGTTTTTAGATGATACCGGTGCGGTCCTGCAGGTGCGCCGTGCCGTGGCACCGGGCAGATTGGTCGCAGGACCTGCGGGAACATATGCGGTACTGGAGTTGCCGAGTGCCGGCGATAAGGAAAGGACGTGAGTATGCGGACAAAGACCTGTCCCATCTGTGCGGCAAAAGCCGTGTATGACGCAGACGTGTGTTACGAGTGTTATTACCGATTCGACCGGGCATCTGCCTGCGACGTCGCCTTTGATGCGTTGCCGCCGGTCCGAATGCGGTCTGAAACTGCGGCTGCGGGCTGTTATACTGATAAGCTACAACAGTCAAGGGATGAAAAGGAATGAGATATGCGACCTGTCGGTATAACTGATACCACATTGCGCGACGCCCACCAATCTCTTTGGGCGACCCGAATGCAAATAGGAGACATGCTGCCCATCCTGCCTGCGATGGACGCCGTCGGTTATCGTTCGCTCGAGGCTTGGGGTGGCGCGACATTCGACACCTGTTTGCGCTTTCTGGATGAAAACCCCTGGGAGCGTCTGCGCACCATCAAGGACCACTGTCCGAAAACGCCGCTGCAGATGTTGTTGCGCGGGCAGAACTTGGTCGGTTATCACCACTATTCCGACGAAATCGTCGGAAGATTCGTGCGCGCGGCAAAGCGCAACGGGATCGATATCTTCCGCGTGTTCGATGCGCTGAACGATATCCGCAACGTGCGGTGTTCCGCGCGTGCGATCAAGGACGCCGGCGGTCATTTTCAGGGCGCCATCAGCTACACCATCAGCCCCGTGCACACCATCGATTCCTACGTCGAATACGCCCTGCAACTGAAAGAGCTGGGTGCCGACAGCATCGCCATCAAGGATATGGCGGGTATGTTGACGCCTTTCAGGACCGAGCGCATGGTCAAGGTCCTGGTCGAACAGGTGGGCCTGCCCGTGCAGGTGCACTGTCACTATATCGGCGGTATGGCACCGATGAACTATCTGAAAGCCGTCGAGGCCGGCGCCGAGGTTCTGGATACCGCCGTGGTGGCATTGGCATTCGGAAACAGTCAACCTGCGGTGGAAACCATCGTGGCGGCACTGAAGGAAAGCCCCTATGACACCGGTATCGAGCTGGATGCGCTGTTTGAAATCGCGCACTATTGGGAAGACATTCGCGAGCGCCATCACGTGAAGCGCGGCACGACCAGCCTGTTGTCCATGGAGGTATTCAGTCACCAGGTGCCGGGCGGCATGATGAGCAACTTGCTGAGCCAGCTGGAAATCCAGCGTGCCCTGGATCGCCTGCCCGATGTCTTGCGCGAGATCGCAAAGGTGCGTGCCGAGGTGGGCTATCCGCCCCTGGTCACGCCCATGAGCCAGATCGTCGGCACCCAGGCCGTGCTGAACGTAATTACCGGCAAGCGCTGGAGTATCGTTCCCCAGGAAATGCGCGATTACCTGTTGGGGTACTATGGCAAGGCACCGGCGAAACTGAACCAAGAGATCATGGACAAGGTTCTGGGACCCGATGACGTGGCGCTGGACCCGGATATCGAGCCGGGCTCGCTGGTGACGACCACATATGACGACGTCGCGGCTGAAATCGGGGAGCTCGCACGCAGCGAGGAAGACGTGTTGATGTATGCGCTGTTCCCGAAAGAGGCGCGCGAGTATTTGGAACGTCATGCTCACGACCTGCAAAATGCGGTCTTTATGACTGCGGACGAGGCGCGGGTCGTCAAAGAGGAGATAGAAGGAGACGACGTGAACATCGATCAAATCAAAGAGCTGGTTAAAACCTTGGAGAGCTCGAATTGTGCCGAGCTGATAGTGGAAGAGGGCGAAAGCCGCGTGACTCTGCGCAAGCCGGGGGCTGCCCCTGTCGTTGTCGCATCCGGCGGTGCGACAGCCCCGGTGCCGCCGACGCCCCAGCCTCCCATTCAGACTCAACCTGAACCGGGGACGCGCCCGGCGACCTGGCAGGCGGTGAAGTCGCCCATGGTGGGGACCTTTTATGCCGCGCCGTCGCCCGATGCGGAACCCTTTGTCGCGGTGGGTGACGAGGTCAAAGAGGGACAGACGGTCTGCATCGTCGAGGCCATGAAGCTGATGAACGAGGTCAGCGTGCCCGTTGATGCCGTCATTCGCGAGGTGGCCGTCACCAATGCCGATGCGGTCGAATACGACCAGGCACTGATTTGGTTTGAAGCGCTGTGATGTTTGACTCGATACTGATAGCCAATCGCGGTGAGGTCGCGGTGCGCATCATCCGCAGTGCGCGTGAGATGGGCATCAAAACCGTCGCCGTCTATTCCCAGGCCGATGCACACAGCCGGCATGTGCGGATGGCGGACCGCGCCGTCTGCATCGGACCGGCACAGTCGACTGCCTCGTACCTGAACCAGGCGAATATCATCATGGCGGCGCTGAACACCGGTGCCGGTGCCATTCATCCCGGCTACGGTTTCTTGGCTGAAAACGCCGAGTTTGCCCGGCTCTGTGCCGACGAGGGTCTGGTCTTTGTGGGTCCCTCACCGGATGCCATCACGCGCATGGGCAACAAATCGATTGCGCGTGCAACGGCAGGCGCGGCAGGTGTGCCCGTCGTACCCGGCTCGCCGGGTGCCATCGATACCGTGGCTGAAGCCGCGACATTCGCCGATGAAGTCGGTTATCCCGTGTTGGTCAAGGCCAGCGCCGGCGGCGGTGGCAAGGGCATGCGCGTCGCACATGACGCAGACGACCTGGCGCACCAGTTCACGGCGGCACGGACCGAGGCCGCAGCCGCATTCGGCGATGACACGGTTTATCTGGAAAAATACCTGGCGCGCCCGAAACATATCGAGATACAGATATTGACCGACACGCACGGTAACGGGGTCTACCTGTTCGAGCGCGATTGCAGCGTGCAGCGACGTCACCAGAAACTGATTGAAGAGGCCCCGTCGGTCGTGCTTACACCTGAAACCCGCAAAGAAATGGGACGTGCGGCACTGCGGCTGGCGGAAAACGTCGGATATGTGGGTGCCGGCACGGTCGAGTTTTTGTATGACACGGACGGCAGCTGGTATTTCATGGAGATGAATACCCGCGTCCAGGTCGAACATCCCGTGACCGAGGCCATTTGCGGGCTGGATATCATCGCCGCTCAAATACGCATAGCCGCAGGCGAGCCCTTGGGACTGACGCAGGATGACCTGAGCATCGACGGGCACGCCATCGAGTTCCGCATCAACGCCGAAGACCCCGCACAGGATTTTCGTCCCAGCCCCGGTACCGTGTCACGCTTTACCTTGCCGGGTGGTTTCGGCGTACGCGTCGACACGCACTTGGCGGCAGGCGAGACTATTTCGCCGTACTACGATTCACTGATTGCCAAGCTGATTGTGCACGGTGCCGACCGCAGCGAATGTATCGCGCGCGCCCGCAGGGCTTTGGGAGAGTTCGATGTCGCCGGTGTGGCGACCACCATACCCTTTCATCTCGAAGCGCTGACGGTTCCCGCGTTTATCGAGGGACGGGTTTATACTGATTTTGTGGACACGGAGATGGGAGGATCCGATGACTGACAAGTTGGTGTTCGATGGGCTGTCTGTTGCCCCCGCCGTCATCGAGACGATAGCGCGCATCGCGACCGAAACCACCGAGGGCGTAGCCGTCGTCGGTACCGGACCGGATAGCGGTGTGGCGTCATTGCTCAAGGCGAAAAACAGCGGCGTGGAAATAATCGGCGAGCCCGACGAAGGACTGCATATCACCGTGCACGTCAGTGCGGTCTATGGTACGAAGCTGCACGAGTTGGGGCGCGCCATCCAGCAGTCGATTGCCGATGCGCTGGATGTGCAATTGGGCCTGACCACGGTTGCCGTCGATGTCTATATCGATGGCTTGGTCTTTAGCGAGCCCGCCTAGCGGTTGCGTGTTGTGTGGGTATGGCTGTGACGGTTCAAACCGATAAAAAACGACTGGGAAATCGCGTCGGCGCTCATTCGCGCAGCTATGCGCGCCTGTATGCCGTGCGTCTGCTGTATGCGGCGGAAATGTGTGAGGTTCCCGTGGTCGAAATGGCGCACGACGCGCAGCAGTGCATGGACCAGGATCGGCTGGATGAATGTCTGTATGAATGCAGCAACACCCAGCGCAAAAAATGTGCACAGTTCAACTTTTTCGACAGCTTCAAAGACGGACCGAACGAATACGCGCGTCAGATAGTTGCCGGGGTGGCAGGCGAGCTGGCACGCATTGACGGCGCCATTGCGGACGCGTCGCGGCACTGGGCGGTCTTTCGTATGCCGGTGGTCGATCGCGCCATTTTGCGTGTCGCCGTTTGGGAGCTGCTGTTCAATGACGAAGTACCCGATTCAGTCGCTATTAACGAAGCGGTGATGATCGCCAAAGACTACGGCGGAGACGATTCGTCGAAGTTCATCAACGGCGTGCTGGGAAAAATAGCCGGTGGCGCCACACATACAGACGCATAGTTGGCCGCAGCCCGAAGTCGTGGTGGTGGGGCACACCTGAAAGGAACGGAAATGTCTGAGGTTGAAAGCTATAGCGAGGCGAAAGAGCAGTTGGATGCGATTGTGGCGGAGGTCCGCAAAAAGGACGTACCGCTGGAGCGCAGTCTGGACCTGCTGGAAGAAGGCGTTCGTTTGGCGAATCGCTGCACCGAGCTGATTGATCGCAGTTCCTGGGAGGCAGCGGACTCGGTTGAAGACGCTGAATCCGACGGAACCGCCGAGGCCGGCGGGGATGCCGACGGCGAAGTGGCAGCCGATACGGATGGCGGGGCGGCACCCGCGGCAGAGGCACAGACGGAAACAGACGAGGGGACGTACTCCCCCACAGATACGGATGAGGACGTGACGGATGAAGCTGCTGGATCGGATACAGAGTCCGCGTGACCTGAAGGATCTGGACGGAGCACAACTGGCGCAACTGGCCAATGAAATTCGTGCGCGCATATTGCAGGTAACCGCCGTAAACGGCGGACATGTGGCCCCGAATCTGGGGATTGTCGAGCTGACCATCGGGGCGTATCGGGCGCTGGATATGCCGCCCGATGTGGTGACCTATGACGTCGGCCACCAAAGCTACGTCCATAAGTTGTTGACCGGGCGCGCGGCTGCGTTTGACAGCCTGCGGACCTATGGGGGGATTTCCGGTTTCCCCAAGCGTTCCGAGTCACCGTACGACCTGTTCGGCACCGGGCATGCGTCCGATTCGCTGTCGGTGGCGTTGGGCTATGCCCTGGCGCGCAATGGGGATGCGGACGGTGGTCGGGTGCTGGCAATTGTGGGGGATGGCTCGCTGACCGGCGGGATGGCCTGGGAGGCCTTGAACCATATCGGGCATCAGGGCTGCCGCTTGACGATTTTGTTGAACGATAACGAGATGTCGATTTCGCCGAATGTGGGGGCGCTGACCGGGTATTTAGGGCGGATTCGACTGGATAAGCGCTATTGGGGCAAGCGCGAGTTTGTTCAAAAAGAGCTGGCGACGCGCGGTGGCCGCTTGGGACGCGCGATGCTGACGGCGGGCACTCGGGTCAAGGACTCGTTCAAGCACCTGCTGGTGCCCGGGGTCGTGTTCGAGGAACTGGGAATCAGCTATGTGGGTCCGATCGACGGGCATGACATAGGCCAGGTCGAACGAGCGGTGAAATCAGCCGCGGCAGCCCCGGGTCCGGTGATCATCCACGCGGTGACGCGCAAGGGGCGCGGATATGTGCCCGCCGAGGACAACCCGACGGTGTTTCACGGGGTGGGTCCGTTCGATGTGGCGACCGGGCAGGTGAAGTCATCCGCCGGATCCCCGCCGAAATACACGCAGGTGTTCTCCGATGCCCTGATTCGCGAGGCCGAGTTGAACCCCGGGATCGTTGCGATTACCGCGGCGATGGCGTCCGGTACGGGGCTCGATGCATTTCGCGATTATGTGACGGCACGGGGAGAGCCCCAGCGCTTCATCGACGTCGGCATTGCCGAGGAACACGCCGTGGGGCTGGCGGCGGGCTTGGCGTTGGAAGGTCGCAAGATTCCGGTTTGCGCGATATATTCGACGTTCCTGCAGCGGGCGTATGACCAGATTATCAGTGACGTGGCGCTGCAGGGCGCACACGTGGTGTTTGCTCTGGACCGTGCCGGCTTTGTGGGCGACGACGGACCGACCCACCACGGTTTGTATGACCTGAGCTACCTGCGGACGATTCCCACCATGCAGATTATGGCACCGTCTGACGAGGCCGAACTGGTGGGCGCGCTGCACACGGCGATCGAGCTGGACGGACCGGTGGCTTTGCGGTATCCGCGGGGGTCGGGTACCGGTGTGGCGATTCCGGACCGTGCGGAGAGCTGGGAGGTCGGGCGCGTGCGGGTATTGCGTGCGCCGGACAAAGACGCGGCAGGCGACGGTGTTCCGGCGGGGGAGCACTCTGCCGATGGCGCGGCGGAGGATACGCAGCCCGACGCCCCGACCGACGCTCGGACCTGCGCACCCACAGTCGCGCTGTTGGCGGTGGGGCGCATGGTGGCTGCCGCAACGCAGGTGGCAAAGCGCCTGGACGCAGACGGCATCGCCGTGCACTTGGCGGATATGCGTTGGGTGAAGCCGCTGGACGGCGGGTATCTGACGCGCGTCGCCCGTGAATCCGACCTAGTGGTCACGATTGAGGAAAACAGCGTGCGCGGTGGATTCGGAACGGGTGTCATGGAGTATTTGGCGGATGCGGAGCTTACGGTGCCGATTTTGCAGTTGGGCACACCCGATGCGTTTACCACGCAGGGCACGATGGAGCAGCTGCTACACGATGCCGGGCTGGATGCGGACGGTATCTATGACAGCGTGTGCGCACGCTTACAGCGGGTTACGGGCAATGGCAAGCAAGGCATATGACGGACCCTATGTATCGCGCGGCGGAGAAAAGCTGCGCGGGGCGCTGGATGCTTTTCAGCTGGATGTCACCGGGGTTCGCGCGATTGACGTGGGAGCCTCGACCGGTGGGTTCACCGACTGCCTGTTGCAGGCAGGCGCCGCGCAAGTAACGGCGCTCGATGTCGCCTACGGACAGCTGGCGTGGACCTTGCGTCAGGATCCGCGCGTCATCGTGCGGGAGCGTACGAATTATCGGACCGTCGACCTGATTGAGATCGGCGCGCCTTTTTCCTTGGTGGTGGCTGACCTGTCCTTTATCGGGCTGACGCGCCTGCTGGAGCGCTTTCGGCGCACAGTGACCGATGACGGTAATGTGCTGTTGCTGGTAAAGCCGCAATTCGAAGCCGACCGCGCCAGCGTGCCCACTGGCGGCGTGATTCGTGACGCCGGTGTGCATCGGACGGTGCTGCGGGGCTTGGGGGCGGCGGCACGTGCCTCGGGGCTGGCGATTGCCGGCTGGACGTACTCCCCGATACGGGGGGCCAAAGGAAACATCGAGTTCTGGTTGCATGCGACCGGACCCAAGGGTGCTGCAGGACGTGCGGCGGCGTCTGCAACCGGCGCCTGCGGTACCATTGAGGACGTTGTGGCGGCGGCACATAAGGAGCTTCGATGACCGATAAACGGGTGCTGATAGTTGCAAACGAACGCGACGACGCCGTGGCGGCGGCGGTGTGTGCCATTCGCGCGCATTTCGGGGATTCGCTGCAGATAATTAACGGCACGACCCGACAGGCCGACGCGGCAGCCGACGCACCCGCAGTCGGGGACGCCGCCCTCTGTGACCTGGTGCTGGCGCTGGGAGGCGATGGCACCATTTTGCGCGCCGCCCGCCGGATGCTGGCTGACGACATTGCGTCTCCTTTGCTGGGCATCAAATTCGGCCGTCTGGGCTTTCTGTCCGGGGCACCGGCCGCAGAACTGCTGCCCGCACTGGATGCGGCGCTGGCAGGGACTGCCACCATCGAGGAACGTACGGTGCTGGCCATAGAGGTCCGCGACGCCACGGGCACGCTGCGTGCGCGCCACGCCGCCCTGAACGAGGCCTTTCTGGGGCGCGCCGACCTGCCCGGTCCGGTCACCACCGCACTGGCGATAAACGATCACGACATCTACACCCAGACCGGCGACGGCGTGATCGTGGCGACCGCGACCGGCTCGACCGCCTATGCCCTGGCTGCCGGAGGACCGGTCGTTGCGTCCGGCTATGCCGGGATGGTTGTGGTGCCCGTGGCATCCCACACGCTGGTCCAGCGCGCGATTGTCACCGCACCCGACGATAGCGTGACCCTGCGCCTGCCCGATGCGCTGCGTGCGCACGCCGCACTGGTCATCGACGGGGCAGAAACGCTGCGCTTTGCCGCGCCTGCGACCGATACGATTCACATCCGACGCGACCCCGCCCGCAGTATCCGTCTGGTCAAGACCTCATCTCGCCTGTTTTTCGACACGCTGGCCCGCGAGTTTTTCGGCAGCCGCGGTGATTGAGGACTGAAACGGGAACCCGACCGTGATACTCGAAACGCTACACGTCCGCGACCTGGCACTGATTGACGAGGCCTGGTTGGAGCTGGGACCGGGGCTGACCGCGCTCACGGGTGAAACGGGCGCGGGCAAAACTGTGCTCCTATCCGCCTTGGCCCTGCTTTTGGGGGAGCGTGCCGACAGCTCCCTGGTGCGTGCGGGCGCCGATGCAGCCCGTGTCGAGGCTCAATTCAGCGATGGCATGGTGGCGGCGCGCCGTATTTCGGCCGACGGTCGCGGTCGCGCGACCCTCAATGGCGAGATGACAACCGTGGGCGCCTTGGCACAGGCGACCGGACCTTTGATTGACCTGCACGGACAGCACGACCATCAGGCACTGATGCGTCCCGCCGCACACATTGAGTATCTGGATCGCTGGGCGGGGGCGGCCGTGTCGACTTTGCTCGCGGTCTATCGCGATGCACGTTTGACCTGGCAGGCGGCCGCACAGGCGGTTGCCGATATTCAGGCCGCGCGTGACCGCGATGCAGAGGATCTGGAAATGGGCCGTTTGGCACTGGCGGAAATCGAACGCATCGACCCGCTGCCGGGTGAAGACGATGATCTGCGCGCGCGCCTGCCCATGCTGGAGCATGCCGAGGAACTGGCGGAGCATACCCGCACGGCGCTTGATGCCCTGCGCACCGAAGGTGGCGTGCTGGAATTATTATATACGGCCGACGCCGCGCTGGAACGCGCATCCGGCATGGACGAAGCCTTGGGCGAGCTCCGCGAGCGCATGGCAGAGGCACGCGGGGACCTGGAGGGCTTGGCCGACGCGCTGGCCGATTACCACACACATATCGAACACGACCCCCAGGCACTCACCGCTGCGTTCGAGCGCCTGGCGGAACTGGAGGGCTTGTGTAAGCGTTTCGGCCCCACGCTGAATGCCGTGCTTGAACGCCGTGACAGCTTGCTGCGCACGGCGGATATGACTGAAAACGTCGAGGAACGCCTGGCACAGGCACGCGCCGCCGAACAGCAGGCACGCGACGAGCTGACGGACGCGGCGGCCGGGTTGACGGCGGCACGACGTGCGGCGGCCGATTCTTTCATTGCGGCGCTGACGGATGCGGCGGCCGACCTGCAGCTAGGTCAGGTGACCTTTACGGTTGACATCGCGGCGCGTCCGTTTGATGCCTGGACGGCAGACGGTGCCGACAAAGTCGAGATACTGTATGCGCCGTCCCCGCAAACGCCTGCCCGCCCGTTGGCGAAAATCGCGTCGGGTGGGGAAATCAGCCGCGTGATGCTGGCGCTGAAAAGCGTGTTCGGACAGGCGGACGGCAGACCGATTCTGGTTTTTGACGAGATCGACGCCGGTATCGGCGGGGCGGTGGCGACGGCCGTGGGCGCAAAGCTGAAGCAGCTGGCACAAACCCATCAGGTCATCGTGGTCACCCACTTGGCACAGGTGGCGGTCTATGCAGATGCGCAATTGCGCGTCAGCAAACAGGCTGGTGACGCCACCCGGACTATAGTCGAGCCGGTCACCGGGGCTGCGCGCACCGCAGAGATCGCCCGTATGCTCTCGGGGAGCACCGATACCGTGGCATGTGCACACGCCACAGAACTGCTCCGCAACGCCACGACCTGAGCCCCGTCCTCGGCGACGCAAACCTACCACGGTCACCGGCGACGCAATCGCCCACCGTCATTGCGAGCGGCGCGAAGCGCCGCGCGGCAATCCATCACGGCACGACCGCTCGTGCCGTGTCGTTCAGCGGATGCGCTTTTGCGCATCTCCCACTGTTAAAACGATGTTACAGCTGCCCGGAATACTCGCATAATACAGCATGCACCTGCGCCGTCGCGTGCTAGAATAACTCGAAGCGTACCCCTTCTTGATACACGTCTTTACGTAATATTTTACAAGGAATATGCATATTTTCTGAATAGATCCAGCTAGGGGACGCACTCCCCCGGGTTGTTATAGAAATATTCCGAAAAAATAATATTGACAAAATATTTGTAAACCGATATTCTGCGGTAGTTCCTTATTGAAAGGAGGCCCTATAGAAGAGCCGAAAGTGGATCTGTGACAGACAACCAAGGAAAGGAGTTAGGAAATGCGTTTGAATCCGAAAGAAATCGAGAAGCTGATGCTGCACAACGCCGGCGAACTGGCGAAGCAGCGCAAAGCACGCGGCCTCAAGCTCAACTACGTGGAGGCTGTTGCTCTCATCAGCTCCGAGCTCATCGAGTACGCGCGCGATGGCAAGAGCGTATCAGACCTGATGGAGCTTGGTCGCCAAATCCTGACTGTCGACGACGTCATGGACGGCGTGGGCGCCATGATTCACGAGGTCCAGATCGAGGCTACGTTCCCCGACGGAACCAAGCTGGTCACCGTTCACAACCCGATTGCAGAGAAGTAAACGGGTCCATCGTGACTATGTGTTATCCGCACTGTGTACAGTACTCAATGAACAAGGAGGCTTGATATGATTCCTGGAGAAATCCTCACGAAAGAGGGGAACGTCGAGCTCAATGCCGGTCGCGCGACCGCAGAGATCAAGGTTTCCAACACGGGTGACCGTCCTGTCCAGGTCGGTTCGCACTATCACTTCTTTGAGGTGAACAAGCGCCTGTCCTTCGATCGCGAAGCAGCGTTCGGCAAGCGCCTCGATATCCCGTCAGGGACTTCGGTCCGTTTTGAGCCGGGCGAGACGAAGACGGTTGTTTTGACGGAACTGGGTGGACGTCAGCGTAGCTATGGTCTGAACAATTTGACCTGCGCGCAGGCTGTTCCCGCATCCGCCGCAGCCGCTCTTCGCGTTGCTGGCGAAAAAGGCTTTTTGGGTTAAGGAGGACAGCAATGGCAAAGAAAATCACACGTAAAGAGTATGCTGCAATGTACGGTCCGACCGTCGGCGACAAGGTCCGTTTGGGTAACACCGACCTGATCGCCGAAGTCGAGATCGACTACACCACTTATGGCGACGAGGCCAAGTTCGGCGGCGGCAAGACGCTGCGCGACGGTATGGGCCAGTCCGCCAACACGACCAGCGCGGACGGCGACCTGGACTTGGTCATCACCAACGCGTTGATCATCGACTACACCGGCATCATCAAGGCCGACATCGGTATCAAGAACGGCAAAATCGCCGGTATCGGTAAAGCCGGTAACCCCGACATCATGGACGGCGTCACGCCGGGCATGGTCGTCGGTGCCTCGACCGAGGCGCTGGCAGGCGAGGGTCTGATTGTGACTGCCGGTGGTATCGACACGCACATCCACTTCATCAGCCCGCAGCAGATCGACACCGCGCTGTTCAGCGGTGTGACCACCATGATCGGTGGCGGAACCGGTCCGGCGGATGGCACCAACGCCACCACCTGCACCCCGGGTCCGTGGAACACCGAGATGATGCTGCGCGCCGCCGAGGCCTATCCGATGAACCTGGGCTACCTGGCCAAGGGTAACTCCTCCGCCGTCGCCCCGTTGATCGAGCAGGTCAAGGCCGGATGCATGGGTCTGAAGTTGCACGAGGACTGGGGTTCAACCCCGGCCGTCATCGACGCCGCGCTGACCGTGGCCGACGAGTATGACGTCCAGGTTGCAATCCACACCGACACCCTGAACGAGGCCGGTTGTGTTGAGGACACCATCGACGCCATCGCGGGTCGTGTCATCCACACCTTCCACACCGAGGGTGCCGGCGGCGGTCACGCACCGGACATCATCACCGCTGCGGGTTACCGCAACGTGCTGCCTTCGTCGACCAACCCGACGATGCCGCACACCGTCAACACGCTGGATGAGCACATGGACATGCTGATGGTCTGCCATCACCTGGACAAGTCCATCCCCGAAGACGTTGCGTTCGCCGACTCGCGCATCCGTCCCGAGACGATCGCGGCCGAAGACGTCCTGCATGACATGGGCATCTTCAGCATGATGAGCTCCGACTCGCAGGCCATGGGCCGCGTCGGTGAGGTCATCACCCGCACCTGGCAGACCGCCGACAAGATGAAAAAGCAGCGCGGCATTCTGCCCGAGGACAGCGCAGCCAACGACAACTATCGTATTAAGCGCTACGTGTCCAAGTACACGATCAACCCCGCCATCACCCACGGTATCGCCGATTACGTCGGTTCCGTCGAGGGTGGCAAGTACGCCGACCTGGTCCTGTGGAACCCTGCGTTCTTTGGTGCCAAGCCCGACATCATCATCAAGGGCGGCGCCATCATCGCCAGCAAGATGGGCGACCCGAACGCCTCGATCCCGACGCCGCAGCCGGTCTTCTATCGCCACATGTTCGGTGCCGACGGTACCGCCGTCGAGTTCACCTGCATCAGCTTCGTGTCGAAGGCCTCCATCGATGAGGGCATCGTCGAGAAGTACGGTCTGAAGAAGATCGTCCTGCCGGTCACCGGTTGCCGTGACATCACCAAGTACGACATGAAGTACAACGATGCCACACCGGTCATCGACGTCGACCCCGAGACCTATGCGGTTTCGCTGGACGGCAAAAAGCTCGAGACCTACCCCGCGGCCGAATCGCTGCCGCTGACGCAACTCTACAGCCTGTTCTAGGATGTGAGGACCTCCGGGTTTATTGTCTCCAAACCCGGAGGTCGCTTGCGGGCATTAAGGGAGGCCTGTGCACCGCGTGCACACGTAGCTTTATGGTTAGACGCACGGGTCCGGTCGGCGCGAGACATGATTGTTGCCGACCGGGCTCTGCTTTTTCGGTAGCGCAAGAAAACAGCGGGGGAGTACGTCCCTGCGTTTTCTTGCGGACTGCAGCCGATACGGATGCCACTGGCGTGGCACGGTTGCAGTCGAGCATAAGAAAGGAAAGAATACATGGAGAACGCCGGCTCGCTGAGTTTCATGTTGCTCTGTTCTGCGATGGTTTTGCTGATGACCCCCGGTCTGGCCTTTTTCTACGGCGGATTGGGCGAGCGCAAAAACGTCGGTAGCAATATGATGAACTCGATATTCGCCATGGGAATCGGTATCCTGATGTGGGGTTTGGTGGGATACAGCCTCTCATTCGGCGGAGATGGTCTGTTCATTGGTTCTTTAAAGCACTTTGCGTTCCTGGGCATCAACACAGAGTCCATGACCGGGGATATCCCGACCTATGCCTTTGCGATGTTCCAGATGATGTTCGCCCTGATTACCCCGGCCATTATTACCGGTTCGATTTCGGGGCGCATGAAGTTTAAGGCGCTGCTGCCCTTTGTGGCGCTGTGGTCCTTGATCGTCTATTACCCCATGGCGCACATGGTCTGGGGTCAGGGCGGTCTGCTGGGTACCGGTTGGCTGGATTCGATCGACTTTGCGGGCGGGAACGTCGTGCATATCGCATCCGGTGTGTCGGGTCTGGTGCTGTGCCTGCTGTTGGGCAAGCGCAAGGGCTATGGCGAGAAAGAGCACGCAGCCTACAACATTCCGTATGTCGTTCTGGGAACAGGACTTCTGTGGTTTGGTTGGTTTGGTTTTAACGCCGGCAGCGCGCTGGCAGCAGACGGTTTGGCTTTGCATGCCGCCGTGGCGACCGCCATTTCCAGCGGTACGGCTATGGTGTCCTGGATGGCGATGGATGCCATTTTCGAGGGCAAGGCGACGTTGGTGGGTGCCTGCACCGGTGCGGTTGCCGGTCTGGTCGGTATTACCCCCGGCGCCGGTTTTGTGCCCATCTGGGCAGCCTTCATCATCGGCTTGGGTGTCAGCCCGGTGTGCTTTTTTGCCATCAAGCTGATTAAGGACAAGCTGAAAATTGACGACACCTTGGACGCATTCGGCTGCCACGGAGTGGGTGGAATTTTCGGCGGTTTGATGACGGGAATCTTCGCTTCGCCGGCTGTCAACGAGTTTTCGGGAGTCATTTACGGCAATTGGGGACTCCTTGGGCGGCAGGCAATTGCAATAATTATTTCAATTGTCGTCGCCGTAGCCGGAACGTTAATATGCGCCGGCATCGTCAGAATATTCACAAAGCTTCGTGTCGAGGACGAGCATGAAGAGGCCGGCCTGGATCTGTCGCTGCATGGGGAAAACGCGCATTCTTTCTCGATGCCTGCACTGGAAGAGGCCAATCAGTAAAGTAATTTCCGGTTCCGGGATCTCGGTGGGGTGACTGGGGTCCCGGAATTCGGAAACACGGATGTAACAATTATATTTATTGAAACATAATTACAACTTTGGATTGTATTTCGGCAACTTGATTTTGTAATTAATTGACTTGAGTGTAAAGCGGGTTTATAGCGTATTATCACTGTCGTAGCGGCCGGGTCGCGGGGACCGGGCCTTCAAACCCTCCGGTATACAACCGGTGTGAAGAAAGGATTGTGAGGCGCATGATTGTCTCAGAACCGATTGGTAGGGCTGATGAGGAACGCTTTGGCGAATTGGTCGCCGACCCCGTTCACATCGAGTGGTATAACACGCAAAAGGCTGTTGACGTGCGTCGTTCCTCCAAAGGAACTGAAATCGGTCTGCGCCCGAATGAGGACACTCTGGCGCGCGGGTGGTATCAGGGCGACGTGCTGTATGCCGATGACGAGGTCTGCGTCATGGTTGTCATCGACGCCGGCGACTGCATCGCCATCAGCGCACCCGATGCCGAAACGATGCTGCCCGCGGTTTATGAAATCGGCAACCGCCACGCACCGCTGTTTTCATCCGCGGGAAATCTGTTGCGCTTGTTGACCCCGTACGAGGAACCGCTGATGCGTCTGCTGGCAAAGCTTCCGGTGTCCGTAGAGCGTTGCGAAGACTACCTGTTGGCGGAGTATCGGATTTCGAACACCAAAGGGCATAGCCACGCACACGATGACGGCGGCTATGACGGACATGGTGGGGCGCCCGATGCGCAGTTTTATGCAGAAAACGGATCCGGGGATGCGACAGCGGATGCGGACGATGTGCATAATCACGAACCTGCTGTGCATATTCACGAACACGGTCACGGCGGTCATGACCACGGGCACAGCCACAGTCACGCGCACGACCATGACCGGGAACACGGCCACCTGAATCACAATCATTCGCACGGATGTGGGGAGTAATCATGACGCAGACTTTCTTGCTGTTGCAAATCAACGACGCCGCCTTCCCGGTGGGAGCCTTTACCCATTCCTTCGGGCTGGAAACCTATATTCTGGACAAGAAAATCCCCGATGCGGATGCCGCATTGCGCTACATCACACAAAACCTCTTCGGCTCGTATCTGTATTCGGATCTGCTGCCGGTGAAACTGGCGTGGCAGGCGACTCGCACGGGCAATCTGAACGATCTGGTCAAGCTCGAAGAGCTGCTGTATGCCTCGCGCTCGCCGCGCGAGACGCGCGAGGCCCAGTGCAAGCTGGGCAACCGTTTCGCCAAGGCCGCCCTGCTGTTGGACGGAGAGGCCGACGGCAGCGTGGGTCGTGACGGCGGCGACGCGCCCGAGGCCAGTTTCTTTGCACGTTACCTGGATGCGGTGGGTCGCATGGCCTCGCGTCCGGTTGCCTATAGTGTTTTTTGCACGACGCACGACATCGTCTTGAACGACGCCTTATCCAGTTACCTCTATGCACATGTCTCCAGCATGGTGACTTGCTGCTTAAAGACCGTACCCCTGAGTCAAACGGACGGCCAAAAGATTCTCGACCGGATTCGACCGCGTTATCCCGAGCTCTTGGCTGCTCTGGAGAACCTGAACGAATCGGATCTCGCACGGTCATGCCCGGGATTAGAGCTGCGTTCCATGCAACACGAGCGGCTGTATTCCCGCATGTATATGTCCTGACAGGCTAGAAGGCGAAGTAGAGTAACGGAGGTTGTAAGTATGAGGAAGTATGTAAAGATCGGTGTAGCAGGTCCCGTGGGGTCCGGGAAGACCGCCTTGGTGGAAATCCTGACGCGACGCATGTCCGGTGACTATAGCATTTGTGCGGTTACCAACGACATCTACACCAAAGAAGACGCCGAGTTCCTGGCAAAGAACAGCGTCCTGCCCAAAGAACGCATCCTGGGCGTGGAAACCGGCGGCTGCCCGCACACCGCGATTCGCGAGGATGCCTCGATGAACATCGAGGCGGTCGAGGAACTGGCCGAGCGTTTCCCCGATACGGAAATCATGTTCATGGAAAGCGGCGGCGATAACCTGTCGGCAACCTTCAGCCCCGAGCTGGCCGACGTCACGATTTTCGTCATCGACGTATCCGCCGGAGACAAGATCCCCCGTAAAGGCGGTCCGGGTATCACGCGCAGCGATCTCTTGGTGATTAACAAGATCGACCTGGCTCCCTACATCGGCGCCAGCTTGGAGGTCATGGATCGCGACGCACGCAAGATGCGCGGTGACAAGCCCTTTATTTTCACCAATATCAAGACCGGCGAAAACGTTGATCAGGTCATCGACTGGATCAAAAAGAACGCTCTGCTGGAAGGGGTTTAAGTACCGTGTCTGCCAATAAACTTTGGCCGCAAAAGTGAACTGAAGCTGGGAATCGTCGCAGGCGAACAGCGTTCGTTGGCACGCGATATTTCCTTCACCTCGCCCTTTAAGATCACCCACCCCTTCTATGAGGAGAAAACCGGGTTGCTGCGTATCATGACCATCGCGGTTGCAGCCGGTATCATGGCTGGTGATGCGCAAGACATTGAAATCAGTGTCGGCACCGGTGCCGAGGCCGAGGTATTCAGTCAGGCCTTTGAGAAAATCCACAAAATGGAGGACGGTCAGTACGCGACACGCGACACGCACCTGATTGTCGCCTCTGACGCGCGGCTGATTTACGCCCCGCTGCCGGTCATTCCTTTCGCCGCATCGGATTTCCGCGGCGAGATGGTGGTGGCACTGGCGGACGACAGCTCGCGCCTGTTGCTGAGTGACGTGGTGACATCCGGACGTGTTGCCATGGGCGAATCGTTCCAGTACCACTCATTCCGCAATCGCACGCGCATCTATCGCGCAGGCGATTTGATCTACAACGACAACCTGGTTATCAAACCTGCAGAACTGGGACAGGTCGGCGTGGACCCGTCTGATTTCTGCCTGTTCGAGGGCTACACGCACCAGAGTACAGTGTTGGTGGCAGATCCCGTTGTAGGCGAAGCGTTTGAAACGAAGGTCAACGAACTGCTGGCCGCTGAAGGCGAGCTGGCGGGCGCGGCAACCACGACCGGTCACGGTCTGTTGTGTGTCCGCATGTTGGCAAACGAGTCGGAACCCCTGCTGCATGCGCGCGATCGCATCAGCAAGCTGATTGATGAGATGACGGAAGCACTGTAGAGCGATGTATCAGCTGACGCGGAAAAATTCCTGGGAGGGGGGGGCTCATAGAGCGCTTTTCGCGCGCGCTGCTACAGTTCGTCCCCCTCATCGGGGAGAATCAGGCTGTCCATCGTCACGCCATACAGGCGTGACAACAGGTAAAAGGTCTTTGTAGATGGATTGGTCCTCCCAAATTCCGCGTTCGCCAAAGAGGCTTCGGTTATACCGACCTTCGCGGCAACTTCGCGCCGGGTCATTCCGGCAGCCTTTCGGGCTTCAAGCAGTAATAGGCGCATTGCGCCACATCCTCTCTTGTCACTCGCAGCACAAACTCGTGAGTTATTCTATCGGTTCTGTCCTGTATAAGCAACAAGAAACTTCGAGAAAGAATCTTTCACAAGCGAAACAGGGCATTGTAATTACCGATCAGCTCTACATCCATAAGCACGCTGCCGAGAAAGGAATAAGGAGGGACACGTGTATCTGAACAACCTGAAATCCCTGCGTTTGCTGCGGGGGGCGACCCAAGTCGAGGTCGCAGAAGCCCTGAATGTGGCACTGGCGTCCTATGGGCGCTGGGAACGAATGGAATCAAACCCGAGCCTGACTCATCTGGTCGAGCTGGCTCAGTATTTCGAAGTACCTATCGAAGAGCTCTTTCATGCCGAGGAAACGGATCGCCTCTCCACTCCGTTCCTTTTGGCGGGCTAATCGATAGGACCATAGCGTCCGGTCGGCGGCAGCGCTTCCCTCTCCCTCAATCTTTTGTCGCTGCCGTCGACTACGCCTAGCCGCTTTGACCGGACCCGTCCGGTCATGTGCAGGGGAGAGCATACGGGAAGGCATACGCAAACGCGTAACGGAAGACCTACGCAAAGGCAAAGCGGAACGCACAGAGGAAGGCTTACAGGAAAGGGGTCACTCTGAATGGTGTGCCAACAGCATAACGGAGCAGGGATGCCCGATCGGATCGCAACCGGCTCCCGGGATCACCGGGCGCTTAGTGCCGAATATCACAGCTTTATCAAGTCGCTGAATGGAGCCTGCGCCCATCGCAATTTCCTGATCGATGCCCGCGGAATCAAACACCCCATCGACTGCATCGAAAGCGTCTATGAAGACGAGCGCGGTCACGTGCATTTCCGCTGTGGGCACGCGACGCTGCACCGGGTCTTTCCCGCACCGCTCGAATCCTATATCGCAGCTGTCATCAAAGCGATCGAAATGCCTGAATCGGCGGTCGCCATGGTCGACACAACCGGAAACGCCGTCGCTATTCCCTACACCGAATACCTGAACACCTACAACTACTGAGCGCACCCACCCTTACCGAGCGCGACAGCGCCCCGCTCTTACCGTGCCCGGCGTATCGCGGCTCCGATGCTCTGCGCGATGGCGCCCGCCAACAGATACCCCGCCGCATAAATCAAGGCCGAGCTGTTATACAGCCATCCGAAACACAACGGAATATACAGCACGGGCGCATACAACAACACCGGCCACATAAACCCGCGCCGCGCGGCATAGACCAGCTGTACGACCACAATGACGACCGGATTGATGACCAACAGCGTAAACGGCGCCGCCTCCGCCGGTGAAAACACCCCCCACGCATAGAACAGCACCGCGCACACCACGGCGACAGGCCAGCTGCTTTTTACCAGGGTCTTGATATCCATCACCCCCAGTATAGCTGTTTCTGCGATACTGATAGGCATGAAAACACACACGAAAACACCGGCGAAAACACCGCTCGGAACACGCCTGCTCTTGACCGCAATCGCTGCGCTGGTTGCGCTGCTCATCGGGGGAATCGGGGCGGGTACGTCCCCGGCCTTTGCCACAGAAACGACCGCGACTGCAACGGAAACCACCCCCGTGGCGCGCCCCGACATCAGCATCGTTTGCGTCGGGGACATGACTTTCAGTCGCAGCGGCGGCGTGCGTTTCGGGAAACCGACCACCCTGCTGAAGCGGGTACGCTCGCAGCTACGTGCCGGCGATATCACCTACGGCAACCTGGAAACGCCGCTCTCCGGACGCGGTAAGCGGGCGGCAAAGACCTTTACGTTTCGCGGTCCGACCTCGGCGGCGGCGGCTTTGGCGGCAGCCGGGTTCGATGTGGTGTCAGTCGCGAACAACCACAGCCTGGACTATGGGCGCGTCGCGTTCAGTGACACGCGCAAGGCGCTTGCCCGGGCAAAGGTCCTGGCGGCGGGTGGCGGCGCCAATAAAAAGGCCGCGTGGAAACCGGTCGTCATCAAACGCAAAGGTGCGACCATCGCGTTTTTCGCTTTCAGCGAAATTACGCCCGCGTCCTTTGCGGCGACTGCGAAACGTTCGGGCTGCGCCTATACGCAAAACTTCGCCGCCGTCAAACGCGCCGTCAAAGCCGCCGCGAAAAAATACGATTACGTGGTGGTCGGCATGCACTGGGGGATAGAGCTCCGCGCCAATCCGACCGCACGACAGGTGCGCGAGGGGCGTGCGTTGATTCGGGCGGGTGCTGCGGCGGTACTGGGCAGCCACCCGCACGTTCTGGAAGGTGTGGAGTATTACAAGGGCGGCCTGATCGCCTATTCGATGGGCAATTTCGTGTTCAGCCCCGGCAGTGCTGCCGGCCGCGATACTGCGATTTTGAAACTGACCTTGACCGATACCGGCGTGAAATCGGTGACGGCACGACCGGTGCGTATCGTCGGCTTCACGCCGAAGGTTCAGAAGGGGGCGTCCGGCAAACGCATCCTGAAGCTGTTAAAGGTGCGCTCAAAGGCGCGCGGCACCCGCGTCACCATCCGGGGCAACACGGCGACCTTTAAGAAACGCTAGAAACGTCGCACCTCAATCGCCCCTCAATCCCCATCGGGGCGGCTTGCAATGCGCTACACTGGTACGGTTACGCTATGAAAGGAACAGCAATGTCACTGATTGAACAACTGACGGCGCTCGGCGCCGACGGGCTGGCGTCCATCGCTGCGGCGGACAGCGCCGCGGCACTTGATGCCGCCCGTGTCGACCTGCTGGGTAAAAAGGGACGCCTGACCGGCATCCTGCGCGGGTTGGGTGCCCTGCCTGCCGACGAACGTCCGGCGGTGGGTGCCGCTGCAAACCGGGTCAGGACCGCCATCGAGGACGCGCTGACCACGCGCAAGGCGGCACTGGATGCCGCAGCACTGGACGCGCAACTGGCGGCGGGTACCTTGGACATTACGCTCCCCGGTCGTGCCCGTCCCATCGGCGCACAGCACCTGATCAGCCGGATTCGCGACGAGATCGTCGAGGTCTTTTGTGGTATCGGCTACACGGTCGCAGAAGGACCCGAGGTCGAGCTGGACTTTTACAACTTCACGGCGCTGAATCACGAGCCGCAACATCCCGCACGCAGCGCGTCCGACACGTTTTATGTGGTCGACCGCAGCACGGATGCCGAAACCTGGACGGGTCCCGAACCGTCGGATGTATTGATGCGTACGCACACCTCACCTGTGCAGATTCGCACGATGGAGCACACGAAACCGCCGATTTACATTCTGGCACCGGGTAAAGTGTATCGCCGCGACGTGCCCGACCCCACACACCTGCCGCAGTTCACGCAGATGGAGGGTCTGGTGGTCGACCGCGACGTGACCTTTGCCGATCTGCGCGGGACGCTGGACTATCTGTGTCGCGAGATCTTCGGCTCGCAGGTTCGGACGCGCTTTCGTCCGCACTTCTTCCCCTTTACCGAGCCCTCGGCAGAGGTCGACGTCAGCTGCAACGTGTGCGGCGGGACGGGGTGTCGCACCTGCAAGGGAACCGGCTGGATCGAGATTCTGGGCTGCGGCATGGTGGACCCGAACGTGTTTGCCGCGGTCGGACTGGACCCCGAGGAATGGAGCGGTTTCGCATTCGGCCTGGGAATCGACCGGATTGCGGCGTTGCGCTATGACTTGCCCGACATCCGCATGCTGGTCGAGGGCGACATGCGGTTCTTGCGGCAGTTTTAGCACCCGACGGCGTCCGGCCGTAGGCAGCAGCGTGCGGGACGCACTCCCCCCCTCGATTGCGCAACGACCACGACCACGACCTGATTACGATGACGACGGATTGACAGAAAGCAGAGACGATGAAAGTTTCACTGAATTGGATGAAGGAGCTATTGCCCGGGCTGGCGGCATTCACCGCCGACCTGCCGGCTTTGTGCGACCGTTTGGATATGACCGGGACCGGCGTGGAGGGCATCACCAACACCGGGGCCGCGCTGGATCGGGTCGTCGTCGGGCAGATTACGGATAAGGTCAAGCACCCGAACGCGGACACGCTGTGGGTGACGACGGTCGATGTCGGTCAGGACGAGCCGCTGCAGATCGTCTGTGGCGCGCAGAACTTCAACGCCGGCGACAAGGTCCCGGTGGCGCTGGTGGGGGCGAGCCTGCCCAACGGTGTCACCATCAAGAAATCCAAGCTGCGCGGTGAGGTCAGCTGCGGCATGAACTGCAGCGCGCGCGAACTGGGGTTGGGCGACGACGCCGACGGCATCCTGATTTTGCCGGAGGACGCCCCGGTCGGGATGGCTTTCGGTGACTATCGCGGTATCAGTGACACCATTCTGGATCTGGAGATTACGCCGAACCGACCCGATTGCCTGTCCATGCGCGGTTTGGCGCGTGAATTTTCGACGGTGCTGGGGATTGACGACGCTGTGCTGCCGCCGGTGCAGGTAAACGAAGTCGGCGGGTCGATTCACGATGCCGCCACGGTGACGGTGGCAGAGCCCGAGCTCTGTCCGCGCTATACGGCCCGTTTGATTCGGAATGTGAAAATCGGTCCTTCGCCCGCCTGGTTGGCGGAACGCGTACAGGCAGCCGGTGCCCGCAGCATCAACAACGTGGTCGACATCACGAACTACATTATGTTTCTGACCGGGCAACCTTTGCATGCGTTTGACTATGACCGCATCGCCAAAGGTGATGACGGTCGCGCGCAGGTCATTATCCGCCGCGCCCACGCGGGCGAGACCATCACCACGCTGGATGACCAGTTGCGCCGATTGACGCCCGCGAATCAACTGATTACCGACCCGTCGGGTCCCATCACGTTGGCAGGAGTTATGGGTGCGGAAAACACCGAGGTCAAAGACGACACGGTGAATATTTTCCTGGAAGCCGCCGTGTTCCAACCGGAAATCACCAGCCGCACCAGCCGTGGCTTTGCGCTGTTGTCCGAGGCGTCGCTGCGCTATGAGCGCGGTGTCGACATCGAGCAGGTGCTTGATGCGCAGACGCGTGCCTGTGCGCTGATGGCGGAGCTATGTGGGGGAGAGGTCGCACCCGACGTGATCGACGTGTATCCGACGGTGCATCAGCGCCCCACGATTACGCTGCGCGGATCGCGGGTTCAGGCTTTGATAGGCGAGCGCATTGCGCGCGAAACCTGCGAGGCGATGCTGACCGGTTTGGGGCTTACGGTCCAGGCGGCACCAACCCCGAAAGCGTTCGATGTCACCATTCCGGCATTCCGCCCGGACCTGACGCGCGAGGTGGACCTGATTGAAGAGCTGTTACGCCTGCACGGTATGGAGCGCATTCAGGCGACCATGCCGCGCACGGCACACGCTGGGGGACTGTCGCCGCGCCAGCGCCTGCGTGCCCGACTGGAAACCGTGTTGCGCGCGGGTGGACTGAACGAGACGATGACGCTGCCCTTTGCAGACCCGGCAGACGGTGAGCGTTTCGGGTTGACGGATGAAAACGCCGGCGCGGCGGCACGCTTGCACAACCCCATGGCGAGCGATGCTTCCGAGCTCCGGCGTTTGCTGATAACCAACCTGTTGCACTCGGTTGCGCTGAACCTGTCGCGCGGGACCCGTAACGTGGCACTGTATGAGGTGGGCGCGGTGTTCACGGCGACCGAGGGGCGCAAACAGCCCAAAGAGGCCGAGCATATCGCGGCGGTCCTGACCGGCAGCTGGGATAAAACCCGGTGGAATGAGCCCGAGCGCGCACTGGATTTCTATGATGCCAAGGGAATCTTGGAATTGGTGGTCCGCGAGCTTGCGGTCAATCGCTTCCAGTTGAAAGTCGCCGATCCCGCGCGTCTGCCCTTCTTGCAGCCGGGACGTGCGGCCGACATCGTGATTGCCGGGCAAACTGTCGGGTTCATCGGCGAGCTGCACCCGGCATTGGCGGCACAACTGGAAATCGACCAGCCGGTTGCGGTTCTGGAGTTCGCGACAAAGCCCCTGCTGGCGGCTGCCCGTGATTCACGCGGCTTTGTCGAGCCATCCCGCTTCCCCGGAATCGATTTGGACATCGCCTTGGTGGTCGATGAATCGGTACAGGCCGGTACCTTGGTCGAGCGCCTGTTGTCGGCGGGGAAAAAGACGCCGCTTGCGCGGGTGCGCCTGTTCGACGTGTATCGGGGCGCCGGAATCGCAGAGGGCAAGAAGTCGCTTGCGCTGACCTTGAGTTACCGGGCGCAGGATCGCACGCTGACCGCGCAAGAAATCGAGCCGATTCATGAACGTATAGTGCAAAAAGCCGCCGCATCGGTGGGGGCGGAGCTCCGTAGCTAGGCCTTAGTTAGGCTTTCTAGCTGCATATTCGCCGCCCGGCGGCATGATTCGTGAACCTTTTATGGAGGAGCGGGAGTAAAATCCCGCTCCCGATTTTTTTCGACACTGTATAAAATCAGACAAACTAGCTGGAAATATACAGAAAATACGCGAAATTGGTGAAAATATACAATAAAATAGCCCAAAAAAGCCCTTGCGCCATTGTCTGCAGAGGGGTATCGTTTGCATTATACTCGACAGAATGAGGGAAATGGGCGGTAAAGGGACTGCCCCGGGGATGAGGACTGCACGGCTTGAGGTAGGTCGCGGCAGCAAGCACGGAAGATCTAAGGCAAGAGGTCTATGAACGTAAGTCAAGAACCACGCACGATTCACAACAGAACAAGGGAGGAAGGCTATGGAACATCCGATTAATGTGTTCTCTGAAATCGGGCAGCTGAAAACGGTGCTGCTCAAACGTCCCGGTCGCGAAATCGAGAACCTGGTTCCCGATTATCTGGAGCGTCTGCTGTTCGACGATATCCCGGCGCTCCCGGTTGCACAGCGCGAGCACGATGCATTCGCCAAAGTGCTGGCCGATTGCGGCGCCGAATGTGTCTATCTGGAGGACCTGACGGCAGAGGCGCTGGACACCAACCCGGTTCTGCGCGGACAGTTCGTCGACGAAGTCCTGCAGGAATCCGGTCACACGGTGGGAGGCTACGAGCTATTCATCCGCGAGTACCTGCTGTCACTGTCAACCAAGGATCTGGTTGATACCGTGATGAGCGGTCTGCGCAAGAACGAAATCGAGGCACCGGGCACCAAAGGACTGCAAGACCTGATGGATCGGCGCTATCCGTTCTATCTGGATCCGATGCCGAACCTGTATTTCACACGCGACCCCGCCGCCAGTATGGGCCACGGCATGACGCTGAACCGCATGGCAAACGAGGCGCGTCGGCGCGAGTCTCTGTTTATGGCGTATATCCTGCTGTATCACCCGCGTTTTGCCGGACACGACGTTCCGGTTTGGCTGGACCGCAATCAGCACTATTGGATGGAGGGCGGAGATGAGCTGATTTTGGCGCGCGAGACCATCGCCATCGGAGTGTCGCAGCGTACCAGTGCGCCTGCCATCGAGAACCTGGCGCGTAACCTGTTTGCCCGTCAGACCGACATCAAGAAAATACTTGCGTTCGAAATCCCCGAGACCCGTGCATTCATGCACCTTGACACGGTGTTCACTCAGGTGAACTACAACCAGTTCACGATTCACCCGGCGATCCAAAACGAGGCGGGGGGCTTGAACATCTACGCGATCACCGCCGACAAGGAAAGCCCGCGTGGCTTGCGCTTCGAGCACTCGACCGACCTGGTCAGCACGCTGAAGCTGGCGCTGGATGTCGACGAGCTGGATCTGATTCCCTGTGGCGGCGGAGACCCGCTGGTGGCAGCCCGTGAACAGTGGAACGACGGTTCGAACACCCTGGCGGTGGCGCCGGGCGTGGTGGTGACCTATGACCGCAACGTCGCATCCAACGAGGTCATGCGTCAGCACGGCTTGGAAGTCCACGAGATTATCGGCTCCGAGCTGGCACGTGGGCGCGGAGGTCCGCGCTGTATGTCGCAGCCGCTGGTCCGTGCGGATCTGTAGGGTACTGTTAGGACGCCGTCCGGCGTGGTGTTGCAGGTAGGGTTCACTATGAGCACTGACCTCATCGGTGAGGTTGTTTAAGGATGAAGGAGGATTAACCAATGGTTGACGTGCGTAAAGATTTCAAAGGCCGCAGCTTCTTGGCCATCAAGGACTTCACGAAAGAGGAGTTCTTTGCCCTGATCGATTTTGCGGCCGAGCTCAAGGCCGCAAAAAAGGCCGGAGTGCCGCATCGCTATTGCGAGGGCAAGTCCATCGCCCTGCTGTTTGAAAAGCCCTCGACGCGTACCCGCTGCGCCTTTGCCGTGAGTGCCGTCGACCTGGGCGCGCACCCCGAGTACTTGGGCGCGAGCGAAATCCAGCTGGGCAAAAAGGAATCGGTCGAGGACACCGCAAAGGTGCTGGGCCGTATGTTCGACGGCATCGAGTTTCGCGGCTTCAGCCAGAAGGCTGTCGAGCAGCTGGCGGAGTTCAGCGGGGTACCGGTCTGGAACGGATTGACCGACCAGTGGCACCCCACCCAGATGCTCGCAGACTTCCTGACGGTCAAGGAAAACTTCGGCAGGCTGGAAGGCATCACGTTCACCTATTGCGGTGACGGACGCAACAACATGGCAAACTCGCTCCTCGTCAGCGGCGCCAAAGCCGGTATGAACATCCGCATCGCCGCGCCCGAGTCACTGCATCCCGAGCCCTGGGTCATCGAACTGGCGGAAAACATCGCCGCTCAGGAAGGCGGCGGCAGCGTGCTGGTGACGGCGGACGAATCAGAGGCCGTGGCCGACGCCGACGTCATCTACACCGACGTCTGGGTCTCGATGGGCGAGGAAGACAAGTTCGCCGAGCGTATCGAGCTCCTCACGCCGTATCAGGTGAACGCCGAACTGATGGCAAAGACCGGGAAAAACAACACGATTTTCCTGCACTGCCTGCCGGCATTTCATGATATCGAGACCATCTATGGCAAAGACGTTAACGCAAAGTTCGGTCTGGACTGCATGGAGGTCACCGACGAGGTCTTCCGCAGCAGCGCCAGTAAGGTCTTTGACGAGGCGGAAAACCGCCTGCACACCATCAAGGCCGTTATTGCCGCAACCCTCGGTGAGTTTTAGGACCGGCAGGACCGGCAAGGAACGGCGACAACCGGCAAGAACCGGCACCGTCCGGTAAAACAACCGACCGATCTTTTCGGGAGAGGAAGAGAGGTTCATATGTCTGAAAATGGAAACGGCGGCGGCGGTGGCAACACCGCCAAAGCGGTAGGACTCGGCGGGCTTATCGCGCTGGTCGTGGGCTCGATGCTCGGCACGGGCGTATTCGACCTGCCCGCGAACATGGCGTCGGGCGCAGGAGGCCTCGCCATCATCATCGCCTGGATCATCACCGCCATCGGTATGATTGCGCTGGGCTATTCGTTCCTGAACTTGTCGAATCGCAGACCCGACCTCGAGGGCGGCGTGTTCAGCTACGCCCGCGAGGGCTTCGGCGAGTTCTGGGGATTCAACAATGCCTGGGCGTATTGGTTGTCCGCGCTGCTGGGCAACGTCGCCTATGCGGTGGGCCTGCTGTCGGCGGTGCAGTATTTCCTGCCCGGCAGCATCAAGATCTTCGGCGACACCGGACCCACCATACTGGGTATCGTCGTGGTGTCGGTGGTTTTGTGGCTGGTCCACATCCTGATTATGAACGGCGTGAAAGGTGCGGCATTCGTGAACCTGGTGGTGACCATCGCAAAGGTCATCCCGCTGGTGCTGTTTGCCGTCTGCGTCATCATCGCGTTTCACTACAAAGAATTTGCTGCGAGCTTCCTGGGTGGTCTGAAGACCATCTCGTGGGCTCGTAACGTCGGGGACGTCCCATCGATCCTCAACCAAGTCAAATCGACCATGATGGCAACCGTCTGGTCCTTCATCGGCGTCGAGGGGGCGGTGCTCTTCAGCAGCCGCGCCCGCAAGAAAAGCGACGTCGGCAAGGCCACCATCATCGGCCTATTGGGCGTCATCGTCCTCTACATGCTGTTCACGGTCTGCTCGTTGGGCGTGCGCGGCGTGGACGTCGCCGGCATCACCACCTTCCCGGCAACGGCGACCATCCTCGAAGCCATCGTCGGCAAATGGGGCGCGGTCGTCATCAACATCGGCGTAATCATCTCGATTGCCGGTGCTTGGCTCGCGTGGACGCTCTTCGGCGCCGAAACCCCGTACCTGGCGGCGCAACAGGGGCTATTCCCCGCGGCATTCGGCAAACTGAACAAAAAAGAAACGCCCGTGTTTTCGCTCACCATCTCGAACATCATCGTGCAGCTGTTCCTGATTTTGGTCTTCTTTGCCACCAAGGCCTATGAATTCGGCTACACGATGTGTTCCAGCGCCATCCTGTTCCCCTATGCCTTCAGCGCGTTTTACCAGGTGAAATACATGCTACAGGCGCGCGACATCACGCGTGGGCGCATCGTCCAGGTCGTCATCGGTGTCGTCGCGTCCATCTATTCCTTCTGGCTGTTTTATGGCGCGGGGCTGGACTACATGGCGTTTACCTGCCTGTTGTTCATTCCGGCGATAGTGGTCTTTATCTATCACCAAATCAAGCAGGGCCGCCCCCAAATCATGAAGGTCTACGAATGGTGTTTCGCGGTGCTGCTGTCCGCACTGGGCATTTACGGTCTGGTGATGGTGATACTCGGCAAACTGGAGCTGTTCAGTTAGCGTGTGTGTGGCGATTTTGATAGGGGGAGTGGGATCGCTCACGACGAGTTTTGCAGGAAAACTCCTGAAACTCGCTTGCGTTAGCACTCACGCGTGCTAAAATAGCGTATGAGGGGGTAGGCTGTACGTCTCCGCAGTCTCCGCTCATGATTAAGGTCGGAAGCCCTTGTCCCATCCAACCGGACAAGGGCTTCTCCTTTTTTCGGCTCAATCCAGAAACAGATACTCATAGCGCAGCGAAGCGTCTATCATCGGTTGCCAGATCTGCTCGATCATTCGATTCATGTGTCCTGTGTTGTCGACGCGCGCATCCACCCAACGCCTGAACTGCAAGAACACCTGCCCCATTGAACGTACGGCACAACGTGGCGCTACGTACCAGTTGAGGAAATAGCGCACGAAATGCGCAACTTTGTCATCGCCGAACTCATCGCGACACCGATCCTCAATCGGGCACCAATAATGTTCGAACAGATACTCCTGTCGCTCCAAGTTGTTGTTCATCAGCAGGTAATTGCGGATCTTGTCTGTTTCAGACAACGGGGATCCCTTTGCGTTGATGGATTCAAAGACAATCTGTGGGTTGTCACTCCGCAGTTCGGGATCCAGCGAGATTTCAGCAATTGTCAGCCATTGCAGTGCGTCAAGAATCTCAGTCGGACTGACGCGCCGGTTCAGGCCCATCCGGGAAACGGCATCGCCCAGGCTATCGACATCTTCTGCGACTACGGTGTTTTTGTTGTCCCGGTATTGCCGGTTGATTGAGTCGGCGGTTTTCACCAATTGGCACAACAGGCGATAGCTATCTGCTATCTGTGAATACCCATAAGATTTCGGGATGGAGGCACTGTTGTCAATGCCTGCCGAACCCATGGCGTCGTTTGTGCATGCGCCTGCTGCCGCAACACAAATCTGTCGGTACGATATGCGGTCGTCGCGCACGGGGAACAGTTTGGGCGTAACCTTGTCAGACAGCAAAAGATAGCGTTCTTGTATTTGCTTTCGCACCAAAGGGTCCTTTACGTGAGTCGCTAACGCCAGTAACAACAGAGACAATGTGGTTACCCGCTGTTGTCCGTCAACCAGCACCCGCTGTGTGTTTGCATTGGCGTCGTCAACTTCGACGTATACCAGCGAACCGACAAAGTGCTCCCATTTTTTGTCGCTTCCCCTGCGTTCGATCGCTACTTGGATGATGTCGGAAAACAGCTCCTGTACCTCTGCCGAGGTCCAAGCATAATGCCGTTGATAGACAGGAACTATCAAGCTCTGTTCCGTTTCCAGAAAGGCCAAGAGAGACGATTTCCTGCATTGCATATGTGCTTCTTTCTGTTGTCGCCTCAGCCGTGCGGCCGACCGGGCGAGCCAAGAGTATTCTACCACCCCGGCATTGCGCGCCCGGCAGGTCTCGCAAGCCTGCGTAGACTATATGCGCACGAGGACATATCGAAGAATCGGCGCACTTATCTGTGGGTTTAACTCAGAGTTTGTGGCGGAGGAATAGGGATTCGAACCCTAGATACGGTTTCAAGCCGCATACACGATTTCCAGTCGTGCCCCTTCAGCCAGCTCGGGCATTCCTCCGCGGGACATCACGCGCATAAGCGCGCTAGCGAGTATAACACACCCGTGCAGTTCGGCTCACCACTGCGTGCAGTCCTCTCGTGTGGCTCCCACGCCGCCGCGCTCAGTCCGCACGCTCAATCCGCATACACCCGAAACGAGACGCGCGTCCCATAGCCCTCGGCCGAATCGATCGCCAGCGTAGTGCGCTCGCTGTAAAACCCGCGCAGGCGCTCGTTCACATTGCGCAGCGCGATTCCCAGCCCGTCCGATCGTTCGCTGACGGCCCCCTTCAACGCAGCGACCGCCGCATCCGCGTTCATGCCGCACCCGTCGTCGGATACCGTGAACAGGTAACTGCCGTCCGACCGGTCGCACACGGCCGACACCACAATCGACAACGCCTCGCCGTCGGCACGCATCCCGTGTGCAATCGAGTTTTCGACCAGCGGCTGCAACATAAACGACGGCATCGGCAAATCGCGCGCCGCGTCATCGATGTCGATCGACAGCGACACCCGGTCCCCGAATCGGGCTTGCTCCAGCTCGAAATACTGCGTCAGATACTCCAGCTCCAGATCGACGGTAATCGGTTCATCGGCATGCTGCAGGGTGCGTCGATAGAACGCCGCGAATTGGCGCAACAGATGGCGTGCCGCCGTCGGGTCGGTGCGGATGTAGGCGCTGATGGTGTTCAGCGTGTTAAACAGAAAATGCGGGTTGATTTGCGCCTGCAACGCTTTCAGCTCCAGGCTGGTCGCCAAAGCCGTCTGGGCCTCCAGCTCGCCGATCACCAGCTGCGTTGACAGCAGGCGCGCCAAGCCCTCGGCACCCGTCAGGGCGGACTCGGTCAGAGACCTCTCGCTCTCGTAATAATACTTCAGCGTTCCCACCGCGCGCCCTGCGATATCCAGCACGACGATGATCGCAGCATGCAGCGGGCAGTCGGCTTTCGGGCAGCCGATTTCGTCTTTGGAGCCCACGACCTCGGTCGCGTTGCGTTTCAGCGCGTTTTTGGTCGCCTGTGTCACAATCGTGCGTCCGGGGGTGTGGTGATCGGCTCCGGCGCCGGCAAAGCCCAGCACGCGCGTGGTGTCGGTTATCGCGCATGCCGCCGCGTCCGGCGTGTGCGTCAGGATGATCTCGCAGACCTTCTGGGCGTTTTCTTCGGTCAGGCCGCCGCGGATATAGCTGACCGCTTCGCTCGCGATGGACAGCATGCGATCGCTTTCCAGCGCACGCAGACGGTCCGGGCCGCGCATCACCTGGGCGACGGCGACCGCCAACGCGATGATCACCAACACGGCCAGCGCGGCAATCACCACGCCGACCGACCAGCGTGCCAGAATGCCCAGTACCGTCACCCCGGATGTCAAAATGATGCCGGCAACGGCCACTATCGACAGCGCATCGCTGCGCACCACGCCCTCCAACCGCCCGGGATAGCGGGGGTTGTGCAGGCGTGCCTTGGTGGTATCGGGGGTCCCCGTTGTCATAGCTCGGTTGTCATAGGTCGATTGTCATAGGTCCGCCACGGCGCCGACACTAGCCGGCGCCTCCGCCGCCGCCGCCGAATCCGCCACCGCCCCCGCCGGTGAAGCCACCGCCGAACCCGCCCCCGCTGGACGACGATGACGATGCGGTCTTGGCGATTTCAGCAGCCGCCGCACTGTGCGCGGATGCCAACGCGGTGTTGAACATGGTGGCAGGCGCGTGGTGATAGATGCCGCCATAGAACCACCACCAGCTGGGGCCGAACGCCGGATCGTTGACCACCTGGGGCAGCGTCACTTTCAGTTGGCGCGCGACCTCGTCAGCAATCCCAAATACGGTGGCCAGCACCAGAAAACGCCGCCAGATGATAACCGACGTCGGCGGTGCCTCGTTCAGGCGACTGAAATCGCGCAGGTAGTTACGCAACCCTTTATAGTACGCGTACAGTTCAGCGCCCTCGCGTGTGCGCCGGTTCATCGCCGCGGCAAACAGCGCGCAGGCCACCAGCGACACCAGTGACAGCACAAACACCACAATCGATCCCACGGTAAAGGTCGCCATCATCGCCAACAGCGGCAACACGCACAGTGCGAACGCAAACACTTTCATCGTTTTGCTGGTCGTGTCGATGAACCCGCGTGCCTCTGCCGCGGCACCGGCCGTGCGCTTCCAGTCCTTAAAGTCCTCGACGTAGCGGTTCGGATGGTCCTGGGCGTAGTCTTTCAGGTCGTCAAAGGTAAACGCGCGCAGCGTCCCGTCGGGCAACGCGTATTCGCGCGCCGCCGCAAACAGAAAATCGGCCGCCGCCGCATCGACGTCATCGACAATCGCCGCACCCGACACGCGGCTGAACAACAACTCGCGCTTGGGTTTTTTCTCGCGCCCGAACAGCCCCGTTTGCGGAATGTCGACCTGTTGCATGCGCACCGCACCGCTGTCGGTCAGCGACATCAGACACGCGGTCATATCCCGTGTCTCGACCCGGCCCATGCGCATCATCGCGCCGATGACGGCAGGCGACAGGTCCGGCCGCGGGTCCTCGCGCCAATACTTACCCACATACGCCGGCGCCACGCGGTATTCGCGCCCGTACTTGCGAAACATCAGCCACAAACCCGCAGCCGTCCCCACGGAAAACACGGCACCCACCACGGTGACGATCCAAAAAATCCTCCGTTCGCGCGCCTCCTCGCGCGCCTGCGCATCACGTGCCGCCGCGCGTTCGGCGTTCGCTTCGTCCGCCAGCTGTTGTTCTTCCGCCAGCACAGTGGGCTCGATCAGCCCATCCACCAGCGGGGCCGTCGCAAACGCGTCCGCCGGATACAGCGCCCGAACCTCGACAAAAGTCTGTGCCGGCAGGGAATCGACCGTCAGCGTGACCGTCCCGTCATTCGCAATCGCCACGTTACCCCACAGCGGCCCGTGTGCCCAAGCCCGCACATCGGCCTTCGTCAGCGCAGACCCCTCCGGCGGCAGCACCGTCACCCGCAGCGCGCCCAGCTCCAAATCCCAGCCGTCGCCCACCGCCTTCCAGTACAGCTGGGCGGCGTCCTCGTGCCGCTCGACCGCACCTGCCGGCAGCGTATAGCTCAACGTATAGCACACCTGCGTGTCGCTCGCCCGGTGATGCAGCGTCACCCGCGTCGTCGACCCGCGCTCCTCGACCTCAAAAAACTCGTTGCGATCAGTCGCCGAATCCGCATCCGACAGTCGCGTCGGATCCCCTCCGTCCTGGGCCCACGTCGCCCCCGAAATCAGCGGAGCCGCCTGCCCGTCGTGCTCCAAATCCCAGTACACGTAGCTGTAATCACCCTCGAACGCAAAGGTCCGCGCCTCGCTGACCTGCAGCGATCCATCAGCCACCAGCTGCGCGGTGATTTGTGATTCGGTCATCTGATAGTCCTTGGCATGTGCCGTTCGCGTGTAAATCACCGGCCACGCTGCAGCCAGCATCATCAGCAAAACTATCAGGGGGAGTATGACCCCCGGACATTGCTTAAACCGTCGGGACATGCTCCCCCTCGTTTCTTTGTATGTGTTTTTCATCGGTATCATTTCCGGATTTTCTGCGCGCGGCGAAAAAGTCGCGCAACAGCGTCGCCGACCGGTCCGCCAAAACGCCGCCGGTGACATCGAAGCGATGGTTCAGACGGCTGTCGGCGTGCAGTTCGTACAGGCTGCCCGTGGCGCCGGCTTTGGGGTCGGGCGCGCCATAGACGCAGCGTGCGATACGTGCCTGATGCATCAGACCGGCGCACATCGGACAGGGCTCCAGCGTGACGTAGACCGTGCAATCGGACAGGCGCCAGCGGTTCAAGGCACGGGCGGCGTCACGGATCGCCAGCAGCTCGGCGTGCGCGGCGGGGTCGCGGTCGGTTTCACGGCGGTTGTGGGCGGCTGCGACGACGCGCCCGTCACAGACCACGACCGCGCCGATGGGGACTTCGCCCATGTCGGCGGCGGCGCGTGCCCGGTCCAACGCAAGCTGCATGGCGTGTTCGTCGGTCATCGTGGTTTCCATGGCTAATACTATACCGCGTGGCACGGACAAAGGTGTGGTATCGTTGTGTGGCGCGAAAACATCGCAGGGAGGGGTGGCAGAGCGGTTGAATGCACCGGTCTTGAAAACCGGCATACGGGCAGCCCCCGTATCGTGGGTTCGAATCCCACCCCCTCCGCCAGCCGCGTATCTGTAACTGCTTTGCCACGTCGTTGCCGTTGTGGGTGGCATTGCGCGAAATGTGGCGTGATAAGTTTTTGGAATTCGCTCCAAAAACTCTTGATACTTTTGTATTTTTGGGATAGACCATCTATACAGAAACGGAGCTACTTACAACTTTTTGACTGCAATTTTCGCTGGAGGGCTTACCATGATTGAACGCGAAGAATGCGTGGAACGCCTAATCGGCTCTCACGAACGTCCGTACCCATCACCCCCATTATCCGTATGTCCGTGCAAAGCGCTATTATGGGCAGGTGTTGGAACAGCGTTACCGACAGACGGAACAGGTGACGAGCTGTTCTCCGCACACGCGGGGCGATCTTGGGCAAAGCGCTTAAATTGCATTTAAGTGCGTCTGACGAGAGGAGAGTTGGAAGATATGTTATTTAATAGAGATCTAATCCACATATGTGATAGATGTGGGCAATACGCGGTGGTTGACGAAGACGATGAACTTGGCAAGAAAGGGATTATCAACCGCAAGCACTATGATGATGGATGGCGTATACGGTACATTGGAGACAACACGCGAGTAAAGTTGTGCGCAAGATGCGTTGATGATTTTAACTTGGATATGGAGTTCTTTATGAGAGAAGGGAGCTATAGCGACAATCCCTAAGAATACAACAATTATTGATGGCAAGGTGTTGGAAGCCATGGTGCATGACGTGCGGGCGTTGTTGTTAAAGAACCATGAGAAAGGGAAGTTCTTTGAAGAGACCTCGTTTGATGTGGATATCATCAGGCTTTGGGATGAAAAAGTCAATGAGGTGCAAAGCGGCGTGTCCTATGTTGCACGCGGCGACGGCTGGGGTACAGCAAGGCGAGCAAGATGCGCAAGGCGAAGCGGCGGGCCGCTTCGCGGCACATTGAAAACTGAATAGATTCAGTCTGGCATACCACACAGATTGACGAATTCCGGCCAAACTGCGGCGGGGAGTCTCAGAATTTCCTGAATCACCCCTGATCAGGTTGTGGCGTTTTTGGAAGTGAATTAATTCGTGCGGTAAAATACGGATGCGAGTGAGAGAGCTGGGATCCTTTAGTCTGTTCCCCGCACACGCGGGGGTGATCCTGTTATAATAAAGAAAACGGGCTCCCGGTAGCTCTGTTCCCCGCACACGCGGGGGTGATCCCGCCCGGTTCTGTACCTCCATTCCGTAGCCGGGCGCGGGGAACTAAGTTGGGAGCGGGTTCGCCCGCTCCCCCTGTACCGTGCCACCGAAAGGTTCTCGCGGTACTGAAAGGAGCAGGGATGCTGTTCCCCGCACACGCGGGGGTGATCCCACGCTTTGCATTAAAGCGTGGGGTCTTGACGACTGTTCCCCGCACACGCGGGGGTGATCCTATATCGGAGGGATACACGCAGGGCGGTAGCGACTGTTCCCCGCACACGCGGGGGTGATCCTACACGTGCGGTTTGAGAGCGGTGCGGAGGTAGTCGAGGATGTATGATGTAACCCATAAGAATGACGTGTTACTATTCCCTTGGAACCTGATAGAGCGTTTTCGACCGCGCGCAATAAAAGGGTGGTTCAAACACGTATACCAGCGTTATCGTTATGGCGTAAGCTATAAAGACGCGTGGTGCTTAGATATTTACCTTATGAAGGTTATTTTCAACGGCGTCAAGGTTTTGCGTGATGACAGCGCAAACATTGTCGATTGGGATTATGAACAGCCGGGCGGCTTTACGCGCACGACGATGAATGAGTTTTTGAGCAAGTTAAAAGGGCGTATAGACCGCTACGACGCTTACGATGAAACACCGGATGAGTTGGATGCCGGTTATAAAGTAGATGCGGAATTGTTCACCGAGTTGGGGGAGAAGTTGCATAGTCTATGGTGGTAATTATGAAAACGTCAATGAGTACCCCGCGGAGGGTTATCAAGAAAAAATTCTACGCAAAGGCGGGAGTTGTTATAGAGCATTTGCTGAAGTTGGCGCTGTTCCCTGGCGTACAATCATCCGGTAAATGGAAACAATCTATATACGCGGCAATATATCATCTCGCATTGGACAAAGGCAATCGTCTACCCAGTTATGAATTTATGTATGACGAAGTAGAGTTGAAAAAATGTTTTGATTCGGTTCCGCGCGAATATGAGTATGGGGGAGTCACGAAACGCGTAACTAACTGGGATAATGCGTTTGAGTTAGTTAAGGGGTATTTTGATTGGTTAACAACCGAACTTGCTTATAACAGAGTGCTGAGCAGGCAAGAAGCCTACGACACGATTGATTGTTTGATAGATGTATGGAATATTTGACATACCGGCGCACTGGGACGCGCGCGTAGATGGGGATAGACTAGAAATATATCCTCCGCCGGGCGCTAATTTGCTACCACTAGTTATCGTGCCGGAGGACGGAACTGTTCCCCGCACACGCGGGGGTGATCCCTCTCGGCCGCACGCCGCCGCCTCGAGGAGCTCCTGTTCCCCGCACACGCGGGGGTGATCCCCCAGCTATGAGAGAGCGGGGTTGTTCGACTCCCCGGAATTAGTGATGAATATGGACCGGCGCGTGCCGTGCGCCGTGGAGGATCGCGCGTTTTTGCTAGCGCGGGCGGTACTGTGCCGGCGGCTGTTTCGGACCGCTGTCCTTTTCACGGCCGGTGCCAGCCGCCGCACGCGCGCGTGCCGCTCTCGCTGCGAACGGCTCGAGGTACATCGGGGAGCTCGAGCCCAAGCCGCGTCCCGGAATCGAGATTTGCCGCCCGACGTGTTTTCCCAGAGTTGCCACTCTCTCACCAACCCCCGCCAGTACGGTATCGAGTGCCCTGCGGTGTGTCGGTGACAGATTGTATGCAGGTTTCAATATCGCGCCGATTTCATCAACTATGCCGTCGAGCAAGCCGGTTTCGTACCACGGAACGTTCTGAAGTATGTCGAGTTGTGCCGCAGGGGCGACACCAAACGGTTCCAGTTGCTCAAAAGTTGCCTCACCACGCGCGAGCTTCTCGATTCCATCCGCATAGTTCAGGCTGTTTCCGGTATCAAAGACCGGAGCTGGTCGCGTAAACTTGAGCGTCTCGACATTGCGAATCAGCCCAAAGTTGTTGTAGTGTCGGTCGGTGTTTGCCAGCAGATAGTCGCAAACGAGCATTTTCGACATGTGCGTCTCGATGTCTGCGACACCGAGCTTAAGCGCACTCATCAAATAGTTTTCGTAAGCGACAGTCGCTAGTCCCCGGTAGTTATAGCCGAAGTAATCACGAATCTGGATCGCGGCGACAAGTTCTTCGTTATCGGATACCATGTTCTCGCTGACGGCGTATGTGCCATCGTCGTCAGTCACAACGTGATACTGGACATAACCGGCCTCACCAAAGACACGCCGATACAGGGCACTCGCGGCAACTTCGTTATATGCGACCCGGGGATTATCGGTCGGAGCCTTTTTGTAGAGCAGCCGTTTACCGTCCCGAATGCGCCACGCCTTGACCATCATGCCGTCTGTGGTTGCTGTCGGGCTCATCAGGCTGCGAGCCGCCGCTAGCGCACGTCCAGCACGTGAGAACATGGCGCGTCCCATATCATCGGTAAAATCATTCGTGAAATAGTTGATTTCGTCCCAAGTGATGGTAGCCGCCGTGTCTCTGACCCAATACTGATCCGATAGGGAAAGAGCGTGATTAATGAGCAGCAGTTCCTCGATGATGTCACGGTCGGGCATTTCGGGCGTATGCTCATAAAGTCTGCGCAAGCTCTGCCGCAAACCGGAACGCAAAGTCGGGATACGCCGCTCCTCCCACCACCATTGCAGGGCGTAGGCAAGATCAGGTCCGGTCAGCCGGCCTGCGGCACGTTGTGTCCATAAAGGCCCCGCAGCGATGTCGAAGACCTCGTTCACCCGTTCTACTCGGCGCAGGAATGTGTTGTACGTATAGGAGAGCACCGGGGTGCGCTTGTTCATCAGTATGTATTCCTGCTGTGCCATGCCTGACATTATAGCGCCGGCGGCATCGCGCACAGCGATATTTATACTGTTCCCCGCACACGCGGGGGTGATCCCGGCTCACACTCCGCTGTGGCAAGCCGGACAGTTCCGCATTCACGTGCCCGCGCGCAAACCGTCTCCACGCGTGACTCGACACCTGCAACCAGAGCTTTGATGCGTGCTTGTCCCGCATCCCCGAGCGCGGCGAGGTCGGACTGTTGTAAGACCGCCTCCATCTCTTCGGCGAAACCGTGCAGCGCATCCGGATCAAACCACGAATAGTCACTGACCAGGCCGAGCTGAGCTGTTGGGTCTTGAATGAACGGCTTAGCCTGCCAGTCGGTGGTGAACGCATCCGGGTCTGTGTGGGCGAGATTGGCTGAGGAGAACAGAATCGCCCCGTTGTCGAATATGGGCGCAAAGCGCGTCTCGCCGGTTTCGATGTTGCGGATCAGCCCGAAGTTGCGGTAATGGCGATCGTAGTTGGCTAGGATGAAGTCGCAAACAAGCATCTTCGCAAGCCCGGTTTCGATCTCGACAACCCCCAAGTGCTTGCAGCCGGCGACAAACCGTTCGTAGGGCGTCATATTCGCTGGCGCATATGCCCATTCGCGCACGCTTAATGCGGGTATGAGCTCTTCGGCCGGGGTAATCATGTTCTCGCAAAGCGAGTAAAATGCGCCGGACTGCGTGCGCGCAAGTCGGTAGCGCACGTATTCGCCCGGGTTTAACAGTCGGTCGTAGAGCAAAGTTGCGATGTGTTCGTTGACCGGTTCAATGGAAACAATGCCATCGCGCCCGGCTTTCAGCAACACGCGCTTGCCGCCGATAATCTTCCAGCGTTTGCGCAAGATGCCGTCTCCCGACCCGTCCGGGGAACGCAGCGACAGCGAGTCGTCCGGCTCACTTCCTGAAATCTCCCCCATGAGGGCTCGCCCGACATCTTCGGAAAAATCGTTGTCAAAGAAGTTGACTTCATCCCACGTGAGTCCCTCCGGTGGGCAAAGCCAATACCGATCAGTAAGCGCAAGACCGTAGTTGCGCTCGAGGAGCTCAGTTGCACCGGACACCGGCAGCACATCGAGTGCACGCGCCAAGTGTTGGCGGGATGCCGGTATGGCGCGGCGATTCCACCATGTGGCGAGCCGTTCAGCACGTATGTCTGCGGTAGTCGTCGCACAGCGGTGTTCGACAAAGATGTCGAGCGGGGCCAGTGCAGGGTTGATCACCTCAACTATTTCGGCGGGAGCATGGCGTGTATTGTCATACGCGCACGTAAGCACCGGGGTGCGCTTGTTCATCAGTATGTATTCCTGCTGTGCCATGCCTGACATTATAGCGCCGGCGGCATCGCGCACAGCGATATTTATATATTGCTGTATTTATAGATTGTCAGCTTTATGACAATCTATATTGTTGTATTGTCATATTTACTGTTCCCCGCACACGCGGGGGTGATCTCTTGCCGTCGAACTTCATTTGCCGGTCGAGTGTCTTTACCACGTTTCCCAGGTTGCGCAGCGATTTGTTAACGCGCGCATCCGCCGCGTCGAACTTGACCGTGCTCGCTCCGAAGTCGACGACTATACCCTCGACGTGTTCAGCCATTATTATCAATAAACATGGTCTATGAGCGATGAATCCTTAAGCTGCAGAAAAGCTGCATATAAAAGAATAGCGGCAGGACGCGGCCGGCAGCCGAAAACCTGGAGCCAGCGACCGGACTCGAACCGGTAACCGACTGATTACAAATCAGTTGCGCTGCCAATTGCGCCACGCTGGCTCAAACCGCCTAACGAGTATATCATCAGTTTCGCTAAAAGGGACACGGGTGTCGCCCGTCCCGTCCCGCGCCCCGGATATGGGCACGCGCGGGGGCGTGGTATGCTTGACACGCCCGATTTCTTCCCCTACACTCGATATGCTTGAGTCGCACTGCGACACTGGCTTTCGCGCGAAAAATACCCTCATGGGGCGTGCTCGCACACCCGTGACCTCGCGCGAAATGCACTTTGACAAGTGAGAGAGTACGAAGCTGGGGGTGTGCCCGAGTGGCTAAAGGGGACGGGCTGTAAACCCGTTGGCTATGCCTACGATGGTTCGAATCCATCCGCCCCCACCAGCGCCCACATAGCTCAGTCGGTAGAGCACTTCCTTGGTAAGGAAGAGGTCACCGGTTCAAGTCCGGTTGTGGGCTCCAGATTTGAGGCGGTGTAGCTCAGTTGGTCAGAGCACTCGGTTCATACCCGAGTTGTCACTGGTTCAAATCCAGTCACCGCTACCATCGGTTTTGCCACGCGGCGGAAACGGCGCGTGTCACAGATAAAGCACCAAAGCACGTATAGAACGTCCGCACCACTACTGAAAACCACGAACAGGGGGAGTACGTCCCGACGCCTTGAGGACACAGGGGGCGGGGATGAATTCCCGAATCAACGCCGCATCCAAAGAAGGAGGACACCATGGCGAAAGAGAAGTTTGAACGTACCAAGCCGCATGTCAACGTCGGTACCATCGGTCACGTCGACCACGGTAAGACCACGCTGACCGCTGCGATCACCAAGCGTCAGGCAGGCAAGGGTCTGGCTGACTTCACTCCGTTTGACCAGATCGACAAGGCACCCGAAGAGCGCGAGCGCGGTATCACCATCGCAATCGCCCACGTCGAGTACCAGACCGATACCCGCCACTATGCACACGTCGACTGCCCCGGGCACGCCGACTACGTCAAGAACATGATCACCGGTGCCGCCCAGATGGACGGCGCGATTCTGGTCATCGCAGCCACCGACGGTCCGATGGCTCAGACCCGCGAGCACATCCTGCTGGCCCGTCAGGTCGGTGTTCCCTACATCATCGTCTATCTGAACAAGACCGATATGGTCGATGACGAGGAACTGATCGAACTGGTCGAGATGGAAGTCCGCGAGCTGCTGAGCGACAACGAGTTCCCCGGCGACGAGATTCCGATTGTCAAGGGTTCCGCGCTGAAGGCGCTGGAGTCCGACGGCGACAACGAGTGGAATGACAGCATCGACGAGCTGCTCAAGCAGGTCGATGACTACATCCCCATTCCGGTTCGCGAGACCGACAAGCCCTTCCTGATGGCTGTCGAGGACGTCTTTACCATCACCGGCCGCGGCACCGTTGCCACCGGTCGTGTCGAGCGCGGCCAGGTCAAGGTCGGCGACGAGGTCGAGATCATCGGTATCCGTCCGACCGCCAAGACCACCGTTACCGGCGTCGAGATGTTCAAAAAGCTGCTGGATTACGCCGAGGCCGGCGACAACATCGGTGTCCTGCTGCGTGGTACCAAGCGCGAGGAAATCGAGCGCGGTCAGGTTCTCTGCCAGCCCGGCAGCGTGACCCCGCACACCGAGTTCGAGGGTCAGGTCTACGTCCTGACCAAGGAAGAGGGCGGTCGTCACACCCCGTTCTTTGACGGCTATCGTCCGCAGTTCTACTTCCGCACCACCGACGTCACCGGTATCGCGCACCTGCCCGAGGGCGTCGAGATGGTTATGCCCGGAGACAACGTTGTCGTCCGCGGCGAGCTGATCGCCCCGATCGCGATGGAAGAGGGTCTGCGCTTCGCAATCCGCGAGGGTGGCCGCACCGTCGGATCCGGTCGTGTGACCAAGATCATCAAGTAACAAAGGGTACGGACCTTTGTTATCCCGCGCCTGCGGGTTTGCGGGAACTGAATTTGCACGGGTTTTGCGGGGAGGACGGTCTGTTCGGATCGTCCTCCGCGTTCCTGCAAACGGCATGAAAGGTATGGACAATGAGAACTCTGGTAACGCTCGCGTGCACCGAGTGCAAGCGACGCAACTACACTACGAAGAAGAACAAGCAGAACAATCCCGAACGCATCGAGTTCAAAAAGTACTGCAAGTGGGACAAGCGCCACACGCTCCACAAGGAAACGCGTTAAGCGCAGCTGTGTTGATGCAGGCCAGTAGCTCTAATTGGTAGAGCGCCGGTCTCCAAAACCGGATGCTGGGGGTTCGAGTCCCTCCTGGCCTGCCAGTTTTTGGGTTTTTCAGGTAAGCCGTGAAAGACCTGCCCGTTTTGACAGAAGCTCTCTCACCTGAATTGACTACGACAAAGAAGGCGATTATGGCAAAAGACAACGGCACTGACAGCCCCAAAAAGAATAAGCAATCCGGCAAAGCGAAAGCCGGCACCGGTCGCAATGCCAAGCCCGGCATTTTTTCGCGTTTTGTGGGCTATCTGAAAGGCGTTCGCACCGAGCTGAAACGTGTCACGTGGCCGACTCGTCAGGAGGTCCTGAATTCAGTGGTCATCGTCATTGTGACACTGATTTTCTTTGCCGCGTTCACTTCGCTGGTCGACTTGGGTGCGACCAACCTCATCAAGGTCTACGCCAAGCTTTCTCCGTCGGCTGCTGTGACGACAACGTCTGACACGACAACGCAAACGGCGGAAACGACGCCCACCGCTGAAACGACGACTACGACCGACACCCAAACGACGACCGATACCCCGACGGATGCCACATCCGGCGGTACGGACACGACTGCAACGACGGGTGAATAATCAATGAAAAAGTGGTACGTCATACATACGTATTCCGGGCACGAGAAAAAGGCACGTGCAGCGCTGCTCCATCGTGTCGAAACCATGGCCTTGGAAGACTCCATATTCAAGGTCGAAATACCCACTGAAACTGTCATTAATCGCGAAACCGGAAAAGAAGAGGAAAAGAACATCTATCCGGGCTATCTGTTGGTACAGATGGAAATGAGCGATAACGCCTGGTATGTCGTACGCAATACGCCCGGCATCACCGGCTTTATCGGCTCGCATAACAAGCCCATTCCGCTTTCGCGTGATGAATACACCGCCATGACCCGAAAGTCCCATTCCGCCGTGAAGCAGACGGTCACCAACTACGAAGTCGGTCAGACCGTGCGTATCAAGGACGGTGCGTTCACCGACTTTGATGCTTCGATTACCGAGATCAATGTGGACAAGGGGACAATGAAGGTTATGGTCACCCTGTTTGGGCGTGAGACTCCGGTCGAGCTGGAGTTCTCATCTGTGGAACCCATTTAGCGGGGACTCGGCATGTGTGGTCGGCTGAGCGCCGACGGCTTCTCACATATGCCGGACAATGCACGGGTTGCCGAGTATCGAACAGTCGCGGGATGAAAAGCGCTGAACACGGCTGGGTTTCCCGCTGAGTTGTGTGTTATGGGAATACACACGTATTCCCCGGAAGCAATGCGGAAGGAGAAAAAGCCTTATGGCTAAGAAAGCAGTAGGATTCATAAAGCTTCAGATTCCGGGCGGACAGGCAAACCCTGCTCCTCCGGTCGGGCCTGCATTGGGTGCACAGCAGGTCAATATCATGCAGTTCTGCCAGGCATTCAATGCCGACACCGCTGATCGTCAGGGCCTGATCCTGCCGGTTGAAATCACGGTGTACGAGGATCGCTCGTTCAGCTATGTGATCAAGACCCCGCCGGCAGCCGTTCAGCTGAAGTTGGCTGCGGGCATTGAAAAGGGTTCGGGTGAGCCGCACGTGAACAAGGTGGCAAAGGTCACCTGGTCACAGGTACGCGAGATCGCGGAAAACAAAATGCCCGACCTGAATGCCAACGACATCGATGCCGCGGCAAAAATCATCGCCGGAACTGCGCGTTCGATGGGTATCGTTGTCGAGGGAGAGTAAGCAGTACCCGCAAATCGGGTAGCGCATAGAGCGTTTGATGGGAGGAGGGTCACCGGGGCTCTCCGCTAAGACCACAGGAGGTTAACAGTATGGCAAAAGCAGGAAAGAAGTACACGCAGGCGGCCGAAAAGATCGACCGCGACAAGCTCTATTCACCCAAAGAGGCCACCGAACTGGTTAAGGCAGCCGCAACGGCCAAGTTCGATGAGACCATCGAGGCCCACTTCCGTTTGGGTATCGACACCCGCCAAGCAGACCAGCAGGTCCGCGGATCGATTTCGCTGCCCAAGGGCACCGGTAAAACGGTCCGTGTTGCCGTCTTTGCCGAGGGAGATGCCGCCAAAGACGCCGAGGCTGCCGGTGCCGATATCGTCGGTTCCGATGACTTGGTCGCAAAGATTCAGGGTGGCTGGTTCGAGTTCGATGCGGCGGTTGCAACTCCCGACCAGATGGCCAAGGTCGGTCGTTTGGGTAAGTTGCTGGGACCGCGCAATTTGATGCCGAACCCCAAACTGGGTACGGTGACCCCGGACGTGGCGCGCATCATCGCCGAGCTTAAGGCCGGCCGCGTCGAGTATCGCGCCGACCGTTTCGGTATTTGTCACGTGCCGATCGGCAAGGCATCTTTTGATGCTGCCGCGTTGCTCGAGAACTATGGCGCGCTGCTGGACGAGCTGTTGCGTGTCAAGCCCGCGTCCTCAAAGGGCAAGTACATCAAGAGCATCAGCTTGGCGCCGACCATGGGACCGGGGGTAAAGGTTGATCCTTCGGTTACCCGTAACCTGAACGAAGAGTAGTACAAACAACATACGAGCACACCAACGGGCGCACTTCGGTGCGCCCGTTTGTTACGCCCAAAAAACGCCGATTATGACCGCTAGTTTGTGATAGAGTGATAAGCGTGTAAGGTCATACGGCAAATCGCTTCACCGAATCGGAGGAGGACGGCATGGGTATTGAAAAAATTCGCACCAAAGAAGTCGAGCAACTGATGGATGCATTCCTGAAGATGGAGAACAAGGATGAGCTGTTCTCGTTTTTGGTCGATGTGTGCACGATTCGTGAAATGGAAGAGATTTCACAGCGTTTGGAAGTCGCCCGTCAGCTGGCTAATAAGACTCCGTATGCCGAGATCCAAAAGGCGACCGGGGCATCCGCGACGACGATTGCACGTGTGTCCAAGTGTCTGAACTATGGTGAGGGAGCCTATCCGCTGGTGCTGGAGCGCTTAGGGTTAATCGGAAAGTAATACCTCTGTGGCCTTCGTACATCTGCACACTCACACCGACTATTCATTGTTGGACGGTGCGGCGCGCATCAAAGATTTGGTGGCGCGTGCGCGCGAGCTGGACATGCCGGCATTGGCAATCACCGATCACGGTTACATGTTCGGTGCCATCGAGTTTTATCGAGCCGCGCGCGCGGCGGGGATCAAGCCGATTATCGGCTGCGAGGTCTATTTCACGACCGAGAGTCGTCTGCAGCGTGACCACAAACCCGATCTGAACCACCTGATACTGCTGGCGCGTAACCGCGAAGGCTACCAGAATCTGATGAGGATATGCAGCGCAGCGGCTTGTGATGCCTTTTATTACAAGCCGCGCGTTGACGCCGAATTGCTGGAACAGTACAGTGGGGGTCTGATCGCGACCTCTGCCTGTATGTTCGGTTTGGTATCGCGCATGGTCGAGGAGGGAAACCCCGAACAGGCGAAACACTGGGCCGAGTACTATGCGCGCGTATTCGGACCCGAGCATTTCTGGCTGGAGATTCAAAACCACGGCTCGAAAACGCGCAACAACGTCACGCAAAAGCAACTGTGTGACGGAATAGCGTCGATTGCACAGGAAATGGGCATCGGCTTGGTCGCGACCAACGACGTGCATTATCTGCATGACGGTGACGAACAAGCTCAAGACTACCTGATGTGTATCAGCAGCGGCAAAAAGGTCGCGGACGAGGCGCGCATGCGCGCTTACAAGGAATGCTACTTTAAAACAGAAGACGAGATGCGCGCCATAGTGGGGGAGTATCCGGGTTGCTATGACAACACGGCGCGCGTGGCGGACATGGTCGAGGATTTCGACCTGATTGATGATCGGATGATCCTGCCGGTCTTTGATGTCCCGACCGAACAGACCGAGGACGAATATCTGCACAGCTGTGCCTTGGAGGGCTTGAAAGAGCGTTACGGAGACCCGCTGCCCGCGGAGGTGCTGGAGCGATTCGAGTACGAGTTCTCGATTATTTCGGATCCCAGCAAGCAAACATCCGGCTATTTTTTGATCGTCGCAGACTTTATCCGTTGGGCACGCGAACAGGGGATCTCGGTGGGTGCCGGGCGCGGCAGTGCTGCAGGCTCCATTATTGCGTACGCGATGGGTATCACCGAGGTCGATCCGCTGAAATACGGGTTGATGTTCGAACGTTTCCTGAATCCGGAACGTACCGAAATGCCCGATATCGATACCGATTTTGATGATAAACGGCGCGGCGAGGTCGTCGATTATGTGCGCGAAAAATACGGTGTCGACCACGTGGCGCGAACCATCACCTTTGGCGCGCTGAAACCGAAAAACGCCGTGCGCGACATCGCGCGTATTTTGGACGAGCCGATTCCTTTGGCGGATAAAATATCGAGCTTTGTCCCGACACCGCTGCCCCAGGGCATGAAGTGTATCGATGACGTGTTGCGCGCGAACTCGGATTTTCGGGCATACCTGAACGCTGCCAATGACGACGCACAGGCCGCCCGGCGCGTAGTGGATGCCGCGCGTAACATCGAGGGCCTGAAACGCGGCGAAGGCGTGCATGCCTGTGCGGTCCTGATTACGCCCGAGCGCCTGGACAACTACGTCCCGATCAAGTTCGATACCAAGGCCAAGGACGGCTCGGGCTCGATCATCACCCAGTTCGACGGCGAGACCTGCGCGAGCATCAACTTGCTCAAGATGGACTTTTTGGGGCTGCGGAACCTGAGCGTCGTTGACGACGCAATCGCCAACATTGAAAAGAACCACGGTGTCGTCATCGATAAACAGAAGATCCCCTTTGATGACCCGCAGACCTATGCGATGCTGTCACGCGGGGAAAGCACCGGCGTCTTTCAGCTGGAAAGTGCCGGCATGCGTTCCTTGCTGCGCCAGCTGAAACCGACGCTTTTCACCGAGATCATCGCCATCATCGCGCTGTTCAGGCCCGGTCCCATGGACTGGATTCCGACCTACATCGCACGGCGCGCCGGCACGGAAAAAATCGACTATTTCCATGATGACCTGAAACCGATTCTTGAGGAAACCTTCGGAGTCTTTGTCTATCAGGAACAAATCATGCAGTTGTCCATGAAGCTCTGCGGCTTTTCTGCGGCAAAGGCGGATAAACTGCGCAAAGCCATGGGTAAGAAAAAGATGGATCTGCTGAAATCCTTCAGCACCGAATGGGTCGAGGGAGCCCGCGCCCAGGGCTACAGCGAACAACTGGCCCGGAGCATTTGGGATGTCGTGTTGCCCTTTGCCGAATACGCCTTCAACAAATCGCATGCAGCAGCCTATGCGTTCACCACCATGCGAACCGCGTGGCTCAAGGCACATTATCCCGGCGAAACCATGGCGGCGGTGCTCTCGAGTTTCCTGGGCAAAACGGATAAACTGACCGAATACACAAACCTTGCGCGCGATGAAGGGCTCGAGGTGCTCCCCCCCGATGTCAACAGCTCCGAGCGCGGTTTTACCTATATCCCGGGTGAAGGCATCCGCTATGGCCTGGCGGGCATCAAAGGCGTGGGGCATGCGGTTGCCGAATGCATTATTGCCGCGCGCGAGCAGGACGGTCCCTTTACTTCGCTCCACGATTTCTGCACGCGCATCGACGCCATCGTGCTGAACAAGCGCCCACTGGATGCCCTGATCAAAGCAGGCGCCTTTGATTCGACCGGATACACGCGCAAGCACTTGCTGCAGATTCTGGAAGACGGAAAGATGCTGAAAGCAGTCAGCCGTCAGCGTGCCGAAATCACCAGCGGTCAGACATCGCTCTTCGGCATGTTCGGCAGCGAGGAAGCCGATTACACAGAAGACATGCCCGCGCCAAACGACGACGAATGGCCCAAACCGGTCAAGCTGCAATTCGAAAAGGAAATGTGCGGCATGTATCTGTCCGACCATCCGCTGAACGATTACCGGCAGATCCTGCGCGAAAACAGCGACATGCAGCTGACCCCGCCGACGCCTGCCGCCGACACGGATGACGAGGGAGGGGAAGCTCTGGACTCGCTGACGCTGGACGGCGTCACCGACGACGCATCCGACGAGTTCATGATTCCGAACGGCTTCACCGGGCGTTTCAGCGGCATGATTACCGGCATCGAGACGCGCACCACGCGTGACTCCGGAAAGCCTTGGGCAAAAGCAAAGCTTGAGGACCTGGGCGGATCGGTAGAGATCATACTCTGGCCCAAAACGCTGGAAAAGGTGCGCGCGAACGCACCGGAAGCCCTGACTGACGAGGCCATCGTGTGTGTTGACGGGCGCTACGAGGAAAACGAACGCGGGCGCACCTTGTTCGTGAACAACATGTACCGGCTGGTGGAACGCACTTCCACGCTGCGGCACAAGCTGATCATCACGACCTCGACCGATACGCTGCAGCACGCAGACATTCTGGCCGATTTCAAATCCGTGTTGGTGCAAAACCCCGGCGCAGACAGCGTCGAGCTGCATCTGCGCGATGTCGTGAACGGGCAGACCACGGTGGCGCTGATGACCGAGCAGGTCAACAGCGAAAACGAAAACCTGCAGCGACGCCTCCAGGCACTGTTCGGGCGCGACTCCGTACGCAGGGCCGCGTAAGCGGTGCGCGCGGCCGGGGGGGACGGGCTGCAGGTGGACACGGGCGCACCGATACGGCGCAGGCCCTATGATGCGATCAAACGCGCGCTGGACATCCTGTTTTCGCTGCTGCTGCTGATCGTGCTCTCGCCGGTGTTTGCGCTGGTGTCCGTGCTGGTGCTGCTGAATCTGGGGCGTCCGGTCCTGTTCGTGCAGACGCGTCCGGGACGGAACGGACGCCTGTTCCGACTGTACAAATTCCGCAGCATGCACGCCCTGAATGCCGCCGCCGAACAGGAACCTGCAGCCGCATCCGATGTCGCAGCCGTCGCCTGTGACGCGGCGCGCCTGACGCGGTTCGGGCGCGTGTTGCGTGGCAGCTCGTTGGATGAACTGCCCGAACTGGTGAACATCCTGCGCGGCGACATGAGCTTTGTGGGACCGCGCCCGCTGCTGACCGAATACCTGCCGTTGTATTCGCCCGAACAGGCACGCCGCCATCAGGTGCGCCCGGGGCTCACGGGCCTGGCACAGGTGTCTGGGCGCAATGCGCTGGACTGGCAGTCGCGCTTCCGGCTGGATGTCGAATACGTGGACCGGCGCAGTTTCACGCTGGATGCGCGCATCCTGGCGCGCACCGTCGCGGCGGTGTTCACCGCGCGCGGCGTCACCGGTGCGGGGACCGCCACCATGCAACCCTTCACCGGCAACGGCGACTGACGGAGACTGACGGACCGCCGGACGCCGGCTGTGTTAGAATAGCTGCCGCAACGCTGGGGTATCGTCTAACGGCAGGACACTGGTTTTTGGTGCCAGGCGTCCAGGTTCGAATCCTGGTACCCCAGCCATGCTCACCCTCCCCCAATCCCCAATCACGTTCGGTCGAGGTTTCGCTCGCAGCTTCGCTCACGTCCCCTCGGGAGCCTCAAACACCGGTCCGTGCCCCGGGCAAATCAGATACCCGGCAAACCGGCGCAGCAGTTCGGCGCGCTCCGCCGCCGCCGCGGCCGAGTCCCGGTTCACGCTGGTCATCAGATACGGCGCCAGTCGGGCAAACGCTGCCTGTTGCTGGGTGAAACCGCGCGCATTCACGCAAATGTCGCCCGAAAACACCAGCCGCAACGGCTCGCACACAATGACCGCCTCGCCCATGCTATGCCCGCCGTTTCCACGATACCAATCGAAACGGAGCCCCGCACAATCGATGCTTCCCACATAGGGCAACTCATGGGGGAGTACGTCCCGCACCGCATCCCGACCTGCAGTGTTGCCCGCACTAGCCGCATCAGCCGCATCGGCCCCGCCACCCGCAGCGTCAACCGCGACGAATCGCCGGGGTTCCGGAATCCGGTATTCCGACAGCAGCTTGCTGATGCGGATATAGGGCGCGTGCTCCGGCTTGCGTTCGCGGAAATCGGGCTTTCCCGCCGCCTCCAGGCGGAAGCTCTCGATGGCGTCTGCCGTCGCGTAGATGCGATTGAAATCCCGGCACAGTCCGCAGTGGTCGGCATCCGGATGCGTCAGCATCAGTTCCGCGTCGCGCAGCGCCGGCTCTGAAAACCGTGCCGACAAAAGGGCGCGCATCTCGGGGGCGAAACAGGCAAAACCGCCGTCACAGAACAACAGCTTACCTGCACATTCCAAGACAAAGGTATTCGAGCCACAGGCGGGCTCGATACAGTACAGAGTAACCGGCGGGACGCACTCCCCCGTATTGTCGCAGGCTGACGTCGGCTCCAGAACCCGCTCGGTGATGCGTGGGCGGAAATCGTCGCCGCGGCTGTCCGCCAACAGTTCGGCGAAACGACCGATGTATTCAAAGGGCTTCGCCGGTGCCTCGCCGTGGGCTTCCAGCATTTGCATCAGGCGGTTGGATTGCTGAATCAGCTGCGCCCGCGCGTCGTCATCCAGCTCCAACAGTCCCGCGATGCGGTTGGCAAACGACAGGTAGAACACGGTGTTGTCCAGCGATTTTTCATAGGGGACATAGTCCAGCGCGCGCACCGGACACAGCTGCGAGGCCTCCGCGATGAAATCGGCGATGGCACCTGCGTCCTCGATGAACAGGCCCATTTTGAAGCCCTGGTAGCCGCTGCCGTCTTCCTGCGAGTTGATATAGGAAATGTTGAATCCACGCCGTTCGATCAGTTCCAGAATCGGCGCCAGGGTGCCCGGCTCGTCACGCAGGCGAAACTCCAACAGCATCAGCTGGGGGTCGGCTTTGGTGCCGCCGATGTAGCCTATGGCCTCCAACAGCGCGGTGGCTTCCTCGATGGCGGCCTCTGCGCCACGCACGTCGATGAACAGCATGTGCGAATCGACGGCTTTGTTGTAGCTGACGCGCGTGATGTTCAGGCCCAGCCGGCTGATGATGCGACTGGCCTTGAGAAATGCGCCCGCTTGGTCGGGCATCGTGGTGACGAAAGTTCGTTTCATACGCCGGTGTCTTTCCTGTCGCGCGGTGTCTGTGCACTGCCATTATAGCGGGTATACTGTTACGTGATGACACTGATTATGGGCATAGTGAACGTGACTCCGGACAGTTTCAGCGACGGGGGCAACTGGCAGGGCGCAGACGCCGCGGCTGCACATGCATCCGCGCTGGTTGCTGCCGGCGCCGATATCATCGACATCGGGGGGGAGTCCACCCGCCCGGGCGCAGACCCGGTCGGCGTGCAACAGGAAATCGCGCGTGTCGTCCCTGCAATCCGGGCGATTCGTGACACGGGGCTTGCGCTGCCGTTGTCCATCGATTCCTATCACCCACAGACGGTCGCCGCGGCACTGGACGCGGGTGCGACTATCATCAACGATATCAACGGCTTTCGCGACTCGGCCATGTGCCGGCTGGCAGCGGCACACCCTGACAACGACTGCGTACTGATGCATATGGTGGGAACCCCCAAAACCATGCAGGATAACATCAGCTACACCGATGTGGTCTCCCAGGTCACCGATTTTTTGCTGCAGGGGGCGGCGCGTCTGCAGGCGGCGGGTATAGCAGCCCGGCGCATCATTCTGGATCCCGGATTCGGTTTCAGCAAGGACTACCGGCAGAACCTGTTGCTGTACCTGGCGGCACAGCGGCAATTCGAACGGCTGCACGAACAGGGCTATCGCGTGCTGGTGGGGCTGTCGCGAAAATCGATGGTGGCAGGTCTGACCGGCATTGCGCGGCCCGACGCGCGCGACGATGCCTCTGCACAGTTGGCGGCGGCACTGGCCGCGGCCGGGGCCGACATCGTGCGGGTACACGACGTGGCTGCCACGCATGCCGCCTTGGACGTGCTGGAAGGTACCGCGCGCACGGCCTATGTGGCGCTGGGCAGTAATCAGGCGGCGACGGGACGTACTCCCCACGATAATGTGCAGACGGCGTTGGACGAACTGTCCCGGCTGCCTGTGACGCGCCTAGCTGCGGTGGCGACGCCGGTGGAGTCCGAGCCCGCATATGATACCGACCAGGCAGCGTTTGTCAACACCGTCGCGCGACTGGAAACCCGCCTGGGACCGGTCGCGTTGTTTGCGTACCTGCAGGCCATCGAGACGCTGATGCAGCGCGTGAAAACACGGGTGAACGGACCGCGGTCCATCGATCTGGATCTGTTGTCCTATACGGACGGGGGCGCAGCGGTGACCTTGGATTTGCCTGCGCTGACTGTGCCGCATCCGCGCATGTGTGAACGTGACTTCGTCGTCACGCCGCTGTTGGAACTGGATCCGGATTTTCGTCTGCCGGACGGACGACGACCGGACGGGGCACAGCTGCGTTACGGGCGCGTTATTCGCAGCTTGCCACCGCTGGTGTTGCGCTAGACTGATACCTACCATGGATGGAAAGGGGACCCGATGACACCGAAAGAACCGCAGGGTTCGAAACCGCAGGACCCGAAGAAAAGCACCGGGAAAAAGGCGCCGGTATCGCCGCGCACGCGCGCCGCTGCCACGCCGGATCGTTTCACCGTGCTGTCGTTTGCCGAATACCGCGAGCGCAGGCGCCGCATCGTGATGTGCACGGCCTATGACGCGCCCCAGGCGCGCGCGGCGGCAGCGGCGGGAATCGATGTGGTGCTGGTGGGCGACAGCATCGGCACAACCAGCTTTGGTCAGCCCAACACGCTGGGGGTCACGATTGACGACATGGTGCGCGCGACCCGTTCGGTCACGACGGCCGCCCCCGAACTGTTCGTGGTGGGCGACATGCCCTTTATGAGCTGGCAGGCGGACCACAGCGAGGGGATGCGCAACGCCGCGCGGCTGATTACCCAGGGCGGCGCACAGATGGTCAAGGTCGAGGGTGCGTCTGCTGATACCTTGCGCCTGGTCAGCGATTTGGACGACGCCGGAATCCCCGTGATGGGCCATGTCGGGCTGACGCCGCAATCGGTCCACGCGTTCGGCGGCTATCGTGCGCAGGGAAAAGAGGTTGACGGGATCGTTGACTTGTTGACCGACGTCCAGCAACTGTTGCAGGCGGGCGTCAGCGCGCTGGTGCTGGAGTGTATCCCGGCAGAGGTCGCGCGCCAAATAACCCAAATGTCGCCGGTCGCGACCATCGGCATCGGCGCCGGGCCCGACTGTAACGGCGAGGTCCAGGTGTTCCACGACCTGGTCGGTCTGGGCGGCGATTTCCGCCCGCGTCATGCCCGGCGTTACGTGGATGCAGCCGAACTGATCACGCAGGGTTTGCGTGATTACGCGGCCGACGTGCGCAAACATCGCTTCCCCGCAGAGGAACAGACCATCCACATCGACGGGGACGTACTGGATGACGCGATGGTCGCATACGTCGAGGAACTGGTGGGCGACTTGGATGAGTTCCTGGACGATATGGAAGACGACGACGAAGACGATGGGGAGTATGATGGCGGGACCTATAGCGATGGTCCACAATTACCGCACTTCGGAGGACCATTCGGTGGTTCTCTCAACTGAACGTGAACTGCAGACCGCCGTCGCGGCGGCACGTGCGGCGGGCCGTCCGGTGGCATTGGTGCCCACGATGGGGGCGCTGCACGCCGGACACCTGTCACTGATTCAGGCTGCGGTCGCAAAGGCACACGAGAATCGACCGTTTGTGGTGGTGTCCGTCTTTGTGAACCCGACGCAGTTCGCGCCCGGCGAGGACTTTCAATCCTATCCCCGCGACCCGGCAGGCGACCACGCCGCCGCATCGGCCGCCGGCGCAGATGTTGTCTTTCAGCCGACCGTTACTGAAATCTATCCGCTCGACCGAAAGCTGCCCACTTTCCCGCTGCCCGCAGTAGCGACACGCTGGGAGGGCGAACTGCGGCCCGGGCATTTTGCCGGGGTCTGTCAGGTCGTGGCGCGTCTGTTTCAGATGTCCGACGCTGACCGCGCCTATTTCGGCGAAAAGGACTATCAGCAGTTGCAGGTGGTGCGCGCCATGGTGCGCGATTCACTGCACGATGCCGTCCGGGTCATCGGATGCCCCACTGTGCGAGAGCCGGACGGCCTGGCGCTGTCCAGCCGCAATCGCTACCTGTCGGCAGATGAACGCAGGCGTGCGACGGCGATCTCTGCCGCGCTGCAGTGGGCATGCGGCCGGGTCGACGCGGACGTGTGTGACGCTGCGATTCTGCAATCCGGTGTGCGTACGCAGCTGGAATCGGCGGGGATGACGGTGGACTATGCAGCGGTGGTCGAAGCGGGTACGCTGGAGCCGCTGGGGCGCATCGGGGATGTGCCGGCACGCTTGTTGGTCGCGGCACGTTTGGGCACAACACGTCTGATTGACAACTGTGCGCTGGTTGCCCCGACGGTCCGGTCACAACAGGACACCGCGCAATGACCGACGCGGTTTTAGCCATCCCCGAGGTCTTGCGTCCCATCGCACCTATTTATAACTGGCTGCTGACCTGGTTTATGCCCTGGGGTTTGGCATTGCTGTTTCTGACCTCGATGATGGAAAACTGGCCGGTGGTCGGATTCGTGACCCCGGGGGTGGTGATGATTGCCGCCGCTGCGTTTCTGGGCAGCGCGGTCGGGGTCAGTCCGGTGGTGGTCGGTATCGTTGCCGTGGCGGGATCGATCGCAGGTGTCCTCAGCGCATATCTGCTGGGCAAACGCTTGGGGCTGGATGGCTTGCGTGGACTGATTCGGTGGTGGAACGGTCTGGGGCATATGCCGCGATTTTTGCGTATGAACGTGCAATTCGTCGACGACCTGCATGAATATTTCCAGACCCACGGCAAAAAGACCGCACTGGCGGCCCAGTTCGCCTATGGGGTCAAGGCATTTATTCCGCCGGTCGCAGGGGCTGCCAATATGCCCTTTGCCGGGTTTTTTGCCGGATCGCTGGCGGGCAGTGCCCTGTATACGGCGATTTTGGCATTTGCGGGATGGTTCCTGCAGAAAAACGCACATCTGGCGACCAAGATACTGTCCGGAATGGGTGGTGTCGGCAGTGTCGTGTTCGTGCTGTTGGTGGTGTTCGTCCTATGGGCGCTGCGGCGCATAGCCCTGCGCCGCCAGGCGCGCAAGGGGCAGTTCGTGCCACTGGAAACCATGACCGATGTGTTCAAGGCGGCGGGCACCGGCGCCGGCGCCGATTTCGCGCCGATTTCACGTTTTGTCGCGCTGCCCTCGACCAATGATTTCTTGAAAGATCAGATTGCGGCGGGTGCCTTGACGCGTGCCGACGGCAGACGCGTGGTGATTGCCGAGGAGCAAAGTGCCGGACGCGGACAATTCGATCGGGGTTGGGTGTCGCCTGCCGGTGGACTGTATATGAGCATACTGGTGTGGCCGGCACGTACGTCCCGTGACTGGGCCCAGCTCTCGATGCTGACGGTCGAGGCCCTGGCGACCGCACTTGCCTGGTCGGGCGTCGAGGACCTGCACATCAAACATCCCAATGACCTGTATCTGCGTGACGGAAAACTGGCGGGTGTCCTGCTGGAAAGTGATGCGGCGGCAGGTTGGGTCGTCATCGGCATCGGCCTGAATGTTGCGCGCGTTGAAGGGCTGCCTGTCGGCGCGGCCGCCACCAACGACATCATCGGTGCCACCACCGACAAGCTGGCACGCCGCTTCCTGGACGAATTCGCCGAAGACTATCTGTCCTGGAACGGTCAGTGACCGATGTCGCGCGGACACACATAAGCGCCGGGACGCACTCCCCCCCGGGTTTTGGCAACCACGTCAGTGGGCAGGTGGGCGCACGACAGCAATCCTTCCGGCATGCTGATAGAAATCGTGGTACTGAACGTATGTCTTTTTGCCGCGCTAATACCTGTTATACTATCGGTAAACGGGTAATACGGTGAAAGGCGGCAGGAGTACGCGATGCGAATATCAACCAAAGGACGCTATGCGCTGCGGGTCATGATCGATTTGGCCCTGCACGATAACGGCGAATACATCCCGCTGAAAGATGTCTCGAAACGACAGGGAATCAGCGTCAAATATCTGGAGCAGATCATTCCGCTGCTGAACAAAGCAGGCTATCTGAACAGCTCGCGGGGCAGCAACGGCGGCTACCGACTGGCGCGACCCACGGACTCGTACACCGCTTATGACATCCTGCAGACCACCGAGGGCACGCTGGCACCGATTGCCTGCTTGGAAAACGGAAACGGCTGCGAACAGGCGCCCAATTGCAAGGTGCTGCCGTTTTATGACGGGCTGAACCGGGCGATTGTCGATTATCTGGTGGGCGTGACCTTGACCGATTTGGTGCAGCAGGAAAAAGGCACCGAGGTCATCGACTACCAAATCTAGCATTTCTTTGAAAAAGTGCTTGACAACGGGGGAGGGAGTCGTCTAAACTCCTAATTACCTATCGGAAACATAGGAAATGTAGGAAATGCAGGAAATACGGGAAAGCCCCGTACTGATAGGGAACGTGTTGGCAGGAAACGCACTGACAGCGACAGCTCGCCTTGCCGTGCACCGGCAGTCAAGCTGTCAAGCAGGCAAGCAGAGAGCACGTGAGAGCACGCGGTATCGGTGGAAACCGGACGGCAGACAGGAAGGATTGAACCATGGCACACATCTACGACAGCGTAACCGAATTGATTGGGCGGACTCCGTTGTTACGGCTCAAGAACTACGACGCCGAGGTCGGCGCGGGCACCGATATCCTGGGCAAACTGGAGTACTACAACCCCGCAGGCAGCGTCAAGGACCGTATCGCCTGGGCCATCATCAAGGACGCCGAGGACAAGGGTCTGCTGACTCCCGACTCGGTCCTGATAGAGCCCACCAGCGGCAACACCGGTATCGGGCTGGCATCGGTCGCCGCCGCCCGCGGCTACAAGCTGATACTGACCATGCCCGAAACCATGAGCGTCGAGCGCCGCAACCTGATTGCCGCCTATGGTGCAGAAATCGTGCTGACCGACGGCGCCAAGGGGATGCCCGGTGCCATCGCCCGCGCAGACGAGCTGGCGGCCGAAACCCCGAACAGCTTTATTCCCGGTCAGTTCGTGAACCCGGCAAACCCGATCATCCACTATGAAACCACCGGCCCCGAGATCTGGACGGACACCGACGGCGCCGTCGACTATCTGGTCGCAGGCATCGGTACGGGCGGCACCATCACCGGTGCGGGCAAATACCTGAAAGAACAAAAGGACAGCGTCAAAGTCATCGCGGTCGAACCCACCGACAGCCCCGTGCTGTCCCAGGGCGTCAAAGGCCCGCACAAGATCCAGGGTATCGGCGCCGGATTCGTGCCCGAGGTACTGGACACCGACGTCTATGACGAGATCATCACGGCAAGCGCCGATGACGCCTTTGCCGCCGCACGCCTGTTGGCGCGCAGCGAGGGCGTGTTGGTCGGCATCTCGTCGGGCGCGGCCCTGTGGGCGGCAACCGAGATCAGCCGTCGTCCCGAGGCTGCCGGCAAGACCATCGTGGTCGTGTTGCCCGACACGGGGGAGCGGTATCTCTCTACAGCCCTCTTCTCAGAATAATACGACGTCACAGGATGACGATTATGCTTTGTTAGCTACCCCATCAGCTATCATAGGGTGCATGAACCGCCGCGCCCTCATAGCCCTCTCAGGCGGCGTTGACTCCTCAGTCAGCGCCGCTTTAACGCAACAGGCGGGATACGACTGTACCGGCGTCACGATGCGTCTGTTCGACGACGCCGACTTAGGCCTCGACCCGAACACCACCGCTGACCGCCGCAGCTGCTGCTCGCTCGCCGACGTCGAATACGCCCGCGCCGCCGCCGCCCGCATGAACATGCCCTTCTATGTCTGGGACATGAGTGCTGACTTCCGTCGCGCCGTCATCGAGCACTTCGTCGACGAATACATCCGGGGCCGTACCCCGAATCCATGTATCGAATGCAACCGCGTCCTGAAGTTCGAGCTATTGCTGGCGCGCGCCGCACAAAACGACTTCGACGTGCTGGTGACCGGTCATTACGCCCGCGTCGGCTATGACGACACGCGCGGCCGCTGGGTGCTGCGCAAGGGGCTCGACGCCGACAAAGACCAAAGCTACGTCCTGTACACGCTGACCCAGCCACAGCTGGCGCACCTGCGCCTGCCCCTGGGCGAAATGACGAAACCGCAGGTCCGCGCCCTGGCGGCCGTCCTGCAGCTGGCAAACGCCGACAAACCGGACAGTCAAAACATCTGCTTTGTCCCGGACGGTGACTATGCCGCCTTCATCGAACAGTGGGCACCCGACCGGGTCGCGGCGCACTGTCCGCCGGGCGACTTCCTGGACCCGGACGGCAACGTCATCGGACGCCACGCCGGCATCCACCGCTACACATTGGGTCAGCGCAAAGGCCTGGGCTCGTTCGGCCGCCCCGTCTATGTGCGCGCGATCGACACCGCCGCCAACACGGTGACCCTGGGCGACGACGCCGTGTTGGCGGGACGGGACTGTCGCGTGCGGCGCCTGAACTGGGTTGCCCTATCAGATGGGGGAGTACGTCCCGGCGACGCCTTATCCTGTCATGTGAAAATCGGGTATCGCCACCCCGAGGCCCGGGCAACCATCACGGCTGACCCCACCGACCCGGATGCGGTCCGCGTCCGGTTCGACGAAGCCCAGCGCGCCATCACGCCCGGCCAAGCCGCCGTGTTCTACGACGACGATCTTGTCCTAGGCGGCGGCACTATTGCCGACGCCTAATAATGGGCTGGCGCGGCGGCACTATTGCCGACGCCTAATAATGGCCTGGCGTGGCGGCACTATTGCCGACGCCTAATAATGGGCTCCGGCGCGGGACGCACTCCCCCTGAAATTTACGCATTTTCCTGCACGAACACACTTCATATGTCGCATTCCTGTGCTACCATCGAACCTGTCTGTTATCGAGAGAAAGGGCCCTACTGTGTCAGGATCGAAACACAACTACCAGGAAACCATGAATCTGCCGCGCACCGATTTTCCGATGCGTGCGAACCTCAGCAAACGCGAGCCCGACTGGGTTGCGCGGTGGGAGGCCGACGGCACCCACGCGCGTATCACGGCGAAACGCCGCGAGGCCGCAGCCCCGCCGTTTGTGCTGCATGACGGACCGCCGTATGCCAACGGGCACATCCATATGGGTACGGCGTATAACAAGATCCTGAAGGACATCATCGTCAAATACAAGTCCATGCGCGGGTATTACAGCCCCTACGTGCCCGGTTGGGACTGCCACGGTCAGCCCATCGAGCATCGGGTTGAAACCGAGTTGGGACCCGAAAAAATGGCAGAAATGCCAAAGGCGGAAATCCGCAAGCTCTGCCGCGAGTATGCGATGAAATGGATTGACGTGCAGCGCGACGAGTTTCGTCGGCTGGGCGTTTTGGGCAACTGGGACGAGCCCTACCTGACGCTGCATCATAGCTATGAGGCCGGCAACGTCAAGCTGTTCAAGCGCATGTATCTGGATGGCGCGATTTACCGGGGCCGCAAGGCCATTCATTGGTGTCCGCGTTGTCACACCGCCCTGGCGGAGGCCGAAATCGAATACAGTGACGAGATCAGTCCGTCGATTTATGTCGCCTTCGACATGCAGGACGTGCCGGACGCCTGGGCTGCGGCGGCAGACAACAACGGGCAGCGCCTCCCGGTCCGCCTGGCCATCTGGACGACGACGCCCTGGACGCTGCCGGCAAACGTCGCGGTGACCTTGGCACCTGACGCCGCATACGTCGCGCTGGTGCGCCCGGGCGAGTTGCTGATCGTCGCGCGCGAACTGGCTGAAGCCGTGGGCGAGGTCTGCGGTTGGGATCACGACGACCTGCAGATGGCGACCGACGCACAGGGGCACGTGATCGAAATCAAGGGTGCCGACCTGATGGATCTGACCTATGCGCACCCCATCCATCCCGAACGCACCGGGCGCATCATCACCGGGGAACACGTGGATATGTCCACGGGAACCGGGGCTGTGCACACGGCTCCGGGACACGGTGCCGACGACTATCTGATGGGCGAGAAATACGACCTGGAGACCCTGATGCCGGTTGATGATGACGGCGTGTTCGACCAGGGCGGCGGTCCTTTCGCCGGCTTGAGCGTGTGGGAAGCGAATCCCAAAATTATCGAGTGGCTGCGCGAGCAGGGATCGCTGATCGCCGCGGGCGAAATCACGCACAGCTATCCGCATTGTTGGCGCTGCAAGAAACCGGTTATTTTCCGTGCGACCGAGCAGTGGTTCGTGTCCATGGACAAAACGGGCCTGCGCGAACGCGCACTGGCGGGTTTTGACACCTTCCGCTGGATTCCCGAATGGTCGCGCAACCGTCTGGGTGCGATGATCGAGGATCGTCCCGACTGGTGCATCAGCCGCCAGCGCAGCTGGGGTGTTCCCATCCCGGTGCATCGCTGCGCGAAATGCGGCGGCGTCGTTGCGAACGAGGCGACCTTTGATGCGGTTATCGCGCTATTCGAAGAACAGGGCGCCGACGCCTGGTTTACCCTGCAGCCGGCCGATTACCTGCCCGCAGACACCGTCTGTCCCCAGTGCGGTGCCGGTCTCGATCAGCTGACACCCGAAAGCGACATCGTCGACGTGTGGTGGGAAAGCGGCGTGTCACACACCAGCGTGCTGCGCAGTCGCGATGAATTCGCGGCGTCCGCAGCCGATTTCGATGATTCGACGCCGCCTGCGCAGATGTATCTGGAAGGTTCCGACCAGCATCGCGGGTGGTTCCAGTCCAGCTACATCACCAGCGAGGGCGCATACGGCACGCCCCCCTGGGAAAACCTGCTGACGCACGGTTTTACGGTGGACGGCGAGGGGCGCAAGATGTCCAAATCGGTCGGAAACGTCATCAGCCCCATCGACATTTGCGATCAATACGGCGCCGATATCATCCGCCTGTGGGTCGCGACTACCGATTTTTCGGGCGACGTCGGCATCAGTGACGAAATCCTGCAACGTACCGCCGAATCGTACCGGCGCATCCGCAACAGCTTCCGTTTCCTGTTGGGCAACCTGTACGATTTCGACCCGCGCACCGACAGCCTGCCGCATCCGGGCATGGAGCCCCTGGACAAATACTGGATGGTGCGCCTGCGCGATATGTTGAACGCGGTCACCGAATACAACGATGACTGGAAATTCTACCTGGCGAACAAGACGGCCATCGATTTCCTGGGCGAGTTCAGCTCGGTCTGTCTGGACGTCCTGAAAGACCGCCTGTATGCCGACGCCCCCACCGCCAAGGAACGCCGCAGCGCCCAGACGCTGTTGGCGGAGGTCCTGCGGGTGACGGTGCGTCTGTTTGCGCCGGTGCTGTCCTTTACTTGTGAAGAGGTTTGGGATTTCCTGCCCGATGCCGTCCGCAGCAGCTGGACCGGCGTGGATGCGGACGCCGTGGCGGCAGGTCAGCACGCCCCGTCCGTGCACGAGATGGACTGGCCGCAGCTGAAACTGTGGATGACCGAGGATGAGGAATACAAACAGGTCGGGTTCTTTACCGGTGCGCTGCGCAACCGCGAACTGGCGAACAAGGCACTGGAAGAAGCGCGCGCCGAGGGCAAATACGGCCGCGCCCAAGAGGCCGACCTGCTGATTTTGGGCGACCCCGGTACCGTCGAGCTGTTGGCGCGCGGACGCAAGCGCACCCTGGAAGAGGTCTTCCAGACGGCCAGCGTCACGGTTCGCGTGGGCACGAACGCCGACGAGGTCAACATCGAGCTTTCGCCCTCGCCCGAACCGAAATGCCCGCGTTGCTGGCGCCATCTGCCGCTGGCAAGCGACGACCCGGATTTCCCGGATGTCTGCCCGCGCTGTGCCCAGGTCCTGCACACGATCGGCTATGAACCTGAAGCATCCGCCTAGGGCGTTTTGGATCATAACCGTGTTCTTGCTGGTGGCAGACCGCGCGGTCAAGCTGCTGCAGGTCACGTATATGCAACCGGGCGACACCGTCGCGGTGATTCCGGGCGTCTTTCACCTGACCTACTTGCGCAACACCGGGGCGGCGTTTTCGATACTACAGGGCAAATTCTGGGTGTTTTCGCTGGCGATGGCGCTGTTGGTGGCGCTGATCATCTGGTACTGGCGCACCGAACGCCCCCGCCACTGGATGGCGGTCGCCGGCATGGCGCTGGTATTCGCAGGCGCGCTGGGCAACATGATCGACCGCTACAGCTTGGGATACGTCATAGACATCTTTGATTTCCGCCTGATCAACTTCGCGGTATTCAACGTCGCGGACACCGGCATCACGGTGGGCTGCGTGCTGTTCGCGCTGTCGGTGCTGTTCTTCAACCGCACGGACGACACGGCTGTTGCGGCGGGGGCGGATGGCGCGGCGGATGGTGCAGCGGGCGGGTCGGATGTCTGCACCGCGCATGCTTCCCCGACCGATTCGAAACCGGATGCATCCTGATGTCGCCTGTGAGCGAACAGTATGTCGAACACGTGGTGACGCCTGAACAGGCGGGCACGCGGCTGGACGTTTTGGTGGGCGCCTTTCCCGCAGTTGAAACCCGCAGTCGCGCCGCCCGCCTGATCGAAGAGGCATGCGTGCTGGTCGACGACGAGCAACGTCCAAAGAAATACTCCGTGCAGGCTGGCGAGACGGTGACAGTCACCGTCCCGCCACCGCGCACGACCGATCTGGAGCCCGAGTTCATCCCGCTGGACATCCGATACGAAGATGACGAGATCATCGTGCTGTGCAAGGCGGCCGGCATGGTGGTGCATCCGGCGCACGGGCATTGGTCCGGCACGCTGGTGAATGCCCTGCTGGCACATTCGCTGGAATTGGGAAAGTTGCAGGGAACACAGCAACCGGGCATAGTGCATCGTCTGGACAAGGACACATCCGGCTTGATGTTGGCGGCGAAAACCGACCGCGCGCAGGCTCGCTTGCAGGACGCCATCAAGATTCGCGCGGTTGATAGGCGCTATTTGGCGTTGGTGCACGGCTGGGTGGGCCACGACGAGGGTGTGGTGGATGCCCCCATTGCGCGCGATACCTGCGAGCGCATCCGCTTTACCGTCAGCGATCGCGAGGGCTCACGCCAGGCGGTGACCAGCTTCCGGGTTCTGCAACGTTTCGAGGCGGGCAGTCATGACGACGGCTTCACGCTGGTGGAATGCAAACTGTTCACGGGGCGCACGCACCAGATCCGTGTTCACATGCGCTATATCGGACACCCCATTGTGGGCGACCCCGTCTATGGACGCGGAACCCCGCGGGCAAATCATCACCTGGCCCGCCAGTTTTTACACTCCTATCGATTGGGGTTTCAGCACCCGATTACCGGGCAGCAGATGGCCTTTGCCGACGACCTGCCCGCCGACTTACAGGCAGTACTGGACGAATTGGACTGATGTTTGCGCATGTTGCTTACTGCAAATTAGGGCGAGTCCGCACAAAAGCTGCGAAGTTTTTTTCGGATCGCTCTGTTGTGTAAGGGATGGGTGTTTGTGGTTGAGGAAGGCTTGGGTCAGTTGGATTGAGCCGAAAAAAGCTGTATTGACAGCTTTTTATCGAACTCTATCCGCGGATACGGGATTGCGTAATAGGATGTTCGGTACGACTGAAAGGAACGATTTGTATGGCAATTACAGATTTGCCGCGCACCATACAGTGGGTTGACGGCACCGTCCACATGATCGATCAGACGCGTCTGCCGTTGACCGGCGACCTGTTGGTGGTGAACACGGTCGAGGGCATGGTCACCGCCATCACATCCTTGGCCGTGCGGGGTGCCCCCGCAATCGGGGCCGCAGGCGCACTGGGTGTGGCATTGTGGTCACAGACGGTGGGCAAAGACATGCCTGCGGCAGACGACGCCTATCTGGATAGCGCGAACGCCGCCTGTGACGCGCTGGCAAACGCACGCCCGACGGCGGTGAACCTGCCGCGCGAGGTCGAAAACCAACGCGCCCGGTTGCTGGCAGATGCGGCGGCGGGACGCACTCCCGCAGAAATCCACGAAAAGCTGGTTGCCGCCGCGGTTCAGGTGTGCGCCGATGATGAGGCGGCAAACCGTGCGCTGGGTGCACACGGGGCGGCGCTGTTTGAGGGACCGACGAATTTCCTGACGCATTGTAATGCGGGCTCGCTGGCGACCAGTTTTTATGGGACTGCATTGGGTGTCATTTATGCGGCTTTCGAACAGGGCAAGGTCAACCACGTGTGGGTTGACGAAACCCGCCCTGTGAACCAAGGCGGGCGCCTGACCGCGTGGGAGTTGCTGGTGGCGGGTGTGCCCTCGACTTTGATTTGCGACAATATGGCGGCGACCGTCATGCGCGAGGGCTGGGTGGATGCCGTGGTGGTCGGTGCCGACCGCATCTGTGCGAACGGCGACACCGCAAACAAGATAGGCACGCTGGGCGTGGCGGTTCTGGCACGCGAATTCGGGGTGCCGTTTTACATCGCCGCCCCCTGGACGACCATCGACATGAACACGGCGTGTGGCGCAGACATCGTGATCGAGGAACGCGACCCGCGCGAAATCGAGGGTATCACGGTCACCGGCGGCATCGAGCCGGACAGCGCGTCGCTCACGATGGGCTTGGATGCGCTGACCCGCGACGGCGTGGCGGATTTGCCGCTGACCAAAGGACACACGATGCAGATCCGGCGCAAGGGTGGGGCGTATGCCTTTGACGGCTGGTTCAAGAACACGCCCACGCACGTGCGGGTCTTCAACCCGGCCTTTGACGTGACGCCCGCCGAATACATCGCCGGTATCATCACCGAACGCGGCGTATTCGCTCCGGATGCCCTAGGGGATGCCCTGGGATAAAGGGCTCGGAATCGTCGACGGGTGAGCCGCTGCTGAACAGCGGCAATTATCAGAGGCAATAAGGGGGGCCGGGCGGTCCCCCTGCTTGTTTATTGGCAGCCGGCACATCATTCAGCAGCCCCGTGTCGTGTCCGAATCTGTGCAGTTTCGGTGACGGTGTGGCGCAGGTATTGATAAAACGTTTGACAAACAGTGGGTCCGTGCTGTATTGTCGGGCGCTATGAGTACAAAAACACCATCATCGGGAAACCTCGTCATCGTCGAGAGCCCCGCGAAAGCAAAGACCATCGAGCGCTACCTGGGCGACGGGTTTCGCGTGCTGTCCTCGGTCGGACACATCCGACACATTCCACCGGGGGATGAATCCGCGATCGACATCGCGGGCGGCTTCACGGCCAAATACGAGGTCGACCCCGAAAAGAAAAAGACGGTGGCCGAGTTGAAGCGAGCCGTCAAAGCTGCAGATGAGGTTTGGCTCGCAACCGACGAGGACCGCGAGGGCGAGGCCATCGCCTGGCATTTGGCGGAGGTCTTGGGTCTGGACGTCGAACACACCAAGCGCATCACCTTTCACGAGATAACGAAATCCGCACTGGAAGAGGCCATTGCACACCCGCGCACCATCAATATGTTGCGGGTCAAATCTCAGCAAGCCCGACAAGTCCTAGACCGCCTGTATGGCTACGAGCTCTCGCCGGTCGTCTGGCGCAAAGTTCCCGGCGGCAAAAGCGCCGGCCGCGTCCAGTCGCCGGCGCTGCGCCTGTTGGTCGAACGCGAACGCGAGATCAACGCATTCACCGCCGAAAGCAGCTACAAAGTGACTGCCGTGCTGACCCACGGCGACGAAGAGCTCAAAGGGGAGTTAAAGCGCTCACTGGATGACGAAGATGCGGCGCGCGCGTTACTGGAACAGCTGCCGGATGCCACCTGGACGGTGCGCGACGTCTCGGTGAAACCCGCGAAACGCAATCCGCCGGCACCCTATACCACCAGCACGCTGCAACAGGACGCCAACAGCCGGATGGGATACGCGGCACGGACGACCATGAACGCGGCGCAGGCGCTGTATCAGGCGGGAAAAATCACCTACATGCGTACCGATTCGACCACACTGAGCAAACAGGCGCTGGCATCTGCCGCCGACTACATTAAAAGCAACTTCGGCGGACCGTATCTGCATACGCGCCAGTTCAAGACGAAATCAGCCGGAGCCCAAGAAGCGCACGAGGCCATCCGCCCGACCGATATTTCGGTCGAGAGCGCCGGGCGCAATCAATACGAGAAAAAGGTCTACGAGCTGATTCGTACGCGCACGCTGGCCAGCCAAATGGCACCTGCCGAGCTGGAAAAGACGACCGTGACGATCGATGTCTCGACCATCGAGGACGATTTCGAGGCAAAGGGCGAAGCGGTCGTGTTCGACGGATTCCTGAAAGTCTACGGGCGCAACATCGAGAAATACCTGCCGCGTCTGAATGCCGGCGACGTGTTGGACCCCTGCGTGGTGACGGCACACCAGACCTTCAGCAAGCCGCCTGCGCGCTATACCGAGGGTAGCCTGGTCAAGAAACTCGAGGAACTGGGGATAGGACGTCCCAGCACCTACGCGACCATTCTGGATAACATCAAGTCGCGCGGCTACGTGCAGCCCGGTGAAGGCATGGCGGCAGAGCGCGAGGCCGTCGAGCTCTGCCTGGATTACGTCGAAAACCCCGGTCAAGTCACCCGCGAGGTGCAAATCGAGTCCTATGGCAACGACAAGGGTAAGCTGATCCCGACCGCCATCGGCGAGGTCTTAAGCGACTTTCTGGAAAAGTACTTCACGCGCTATGTCGACTATGGATTCACCGCCGCGACTGAAACCGAGCTGGACTGCATCGAACAGGGGGAGTGTAACCCCACCGAGATGCTGACCGAGTTTTATGGACCCTTCCATCAGCTGATCGAGGCCGCAGCCGACATCGACCGTTCCACGGTGGGTAAATCGCGTGTGGTGGGAATCGATCCGGCCACCGGGCGCGACATCATCGCGCGCGTCGGCAGGTACGGCCCGATGCTGCAAATCGGCTCGGTCGACGACGAGGAAAAACCGCGTTTCGCGAACCTGCCCAAGGGGCGCACGATTGACAACGTCACCATCGACGAGGCGCTGCGGATGTTTCAGCTGCCCCGCGTACTGGGCTCAGACACAGACGGCCGCGACGTCAAAGCCAACATCGGGCGTTTCGGTCCCTATGTCCAAGTCGAGAAAACCTATGCCAGCATCAAGGCTCCGCTGGATGTGTTCACGATTACGCTGGACCAGGGCTTGGAGCTGATCGAGGAAAAGCGCAAGGCCGAGGCTGAAAAGCACATCGCGAGCTTTGATGACGGTGCCATCCAGGTCCTGAAAGGGCGATATGGGCCGTACGTGACCGACGGCAACAAGAACGCAAAGGTTCCCAAAGACGTCGACCCCACCACCATCGACGAGGAAATGGCGCGCGAGATGCTGGCCAAAGCCCCCGAGAAAAAAGGGCGCGGCCGCAAAACCGCAACCAAAAAAACCGCCGCCAAGAAAAAAGCCCCCAAGAAAAAGTAAACGCTCCCCCCGTCATTGCGAGCCCGCGATAGCACCCACCAACGTCATTGCGAGGCGACGTAGTCGCCGCGGCAATCCATAACGGGTTTGACCTTGACCTTGCTTGTGTTGGACGCTGAAAGATGATGCCAATAAAAAGCTTCACAGCTTTTTTTGGCCCACTTTCAGCTCGCTTTGACCTTGACCTTGCTTGTGTTGGACGCTGAAAGATGATGCCAATAAAAAGCTTTACAGCTTTTTTCGGCCCACTTTCAGCTCGCTTTGACCTTGACCTTGCTTGTGTTGGACGCTGAAAGATGATGCCAATAAAAAGCTTTACAGCTTTTTTCGGCCCACTTTCAGCTCGCTTACCGCAGCCCCGTCATTCCCCGCGTGATAAAATCGTTTGCGCTGTGACCACTATCGGCGGGCAGGGGAAAGGATCGGGGATGTCTGCAATACATTTCGGGACGGACGGCTGGCGCGCCCAATACGGCACGGGCGCGGACGGCACGGCACACACCGGCCCCGCGGACTTCACCGACGAAAACCTGACGGCGGTCGCGACCGCCACCGCCCAAGTCTTTCTGGCGGATTACTTCGAAAACTGTCCACCCTCCACACGTTCCGACACAGCGGGGGAGTACGTCCCGGCGCACCCTCCGACGGTCTACGTGGGCTATGACACGCGCGACGGTGCCGATCGTTTCGCCGCACGCGCGGCAGACGCGATGGCATCGGCCGGCTTGCGCGTGATACTGTCCGATGCCTATATTCCCACACCCGGGCTCTGCTGGTCGGTCGCGACCGACCCGGCAGCCGTCGGCGGTGTCCAGTTGACGGCCAGCCACAACCCGGCGGGCTGGTTGGGTTTCAAGGTGCGTATGGCCGACGGCGGCGCGGCACAACCGGCGTTCACCGACCGGATCGAATCGCTTATTTCGACCCCCCCTTCAAGCTCCCCACACGATATGCTGCAGCGCCGCGATCTGGTCACCCCGTATCTGGCAAACCTCGCCACACTGGTCGACGCCGACGCCATTGCCGCCGCAGCCCCACAGGTCGTGGTCGATTCGCTCTATGGGGCGGGTCGCGGATACTTGGCCCAGGTACTCAGCACGCTGGGTGCCCGTGTCACCGAAATTCACGCGGACGCCGTCGGGGATTTCGCCGGGCTGCATCCCGAGCCCATCCCCCCCTGGACCGATGACGCCGCGACGGCTGTGCGCGCCACCGGTGCCACCGCGGCCTTTGTGACCGACGGCGACGCCGATCGCATCGGTGCGGTCGATCGGGACGGAAACTTCGTATCGCCGCACGTAATCATCGCCCTGTTGGCAGACCACCTGGTACGCGACCGGGGCAAATCCGGGCGCATCGTGAAATCGCTTGCCATGGGACGCCTTATCGAGCGGGTCGGTGCCGGGCTGCACTGTCCGGTCATCACCACCCCCATCGGCTTCAAGTACATCTATGGCGAAATGCTGGCAGGTGATGTGTTGATTGGCGGCGAAGAGTCGGGGGGCCTGGGTGTCCCCGACCACGTCCGTGAACGCGACGGCCTGCTGATGGCACTGTTGCTGACCGAAATGATGGCACAGCGCGGCGTCGGCCTGGCAGAGCTGGTCGCAGACATTCAGTCGCGCTATGGGCGTCTGTACTATCATCGCGACGACCTGCGTCTGGATGCGGACACCATGGACGCCTTCCGAGCAAAACTGCCGACGCTGGAACCGGCGACGGTTGCGGGACGCACTCCCGAAACGTATTTGCACACCGACGGGCTGAAGATGCTGATTTCAGACGACGAATGGTTGATGGTGCGCGCCAGCGGGACCGAGCCCCTGTTGCGCGTGTATGCCGAGGCCGCAAGCCCCGAACGCCTGCAGGAACTGCTGGCGGCGGGCCGTGCTTTGGCCGGCGGACCGGGCGACACCGGCACAGCTACGACGGGCAACGGGGACTGAGCACACACATGCGCATCCTGATGGTCAACAAATACTATCCCCCGCACGTCGGCGGTATCGAGTTTCACGTCCGTGACCTGGCCGAGGGGCTAGTTACGGCGGGGCATGCGGTGCGCGTGCTGGTCTGCAACAACGAACGGCGTCTGGTTGAAGAATCGATCAACGGCGTGGAAATCGTGCGGCTGCCGCGCCTGTTCGAACGCGCCTCGACCCCGGTGGCGCGCCATTTCGGGCAGGTTCTGGTACACGAGGCCGCTAACGCCGACATCGTGCATTTTCACTTCCCCTACCCTTGGGGCGAGTTCGAATGGGTGGGTCAGCTGGCCAGCAAAGCCGTGCCCTACGTGATTACCTACCACAGCGACATCGTGCGCCAAAAAACGGCGTTGGCGTTCTATAAGCCCTTTCTGGATCGCTTCCTGAACCGCAGCCGCCTGATTATGGCGTCCTCGCCTCAGCTTATACGGTACTCGCCCTGGCTGGCGCCGCGCGCCGCCAAATGCCGTCAGGTCGATTTCGGGCTGCCTTTGGACCATATCGCGGGAAATGCGGCGGCGATCCGGCGTGGGCGCCAACTGCGTGCCGAATGGTCGCCCGACGGCGCTCCGATCGTGCTGTTCGTGGGACGGCTGATTTACTACAAGGGCATCGAGGTCTTGGCGCGTGCCATCCCGCTGGTGCCGAATGCGCACTTTGTGATTGTCGGACGCGGCCCGGAACGCGCGCGCCTGGACGGTCTGGTATCTGCTCACCCGGAACTGGCGGATCGCGTGCACGTCATCGACTGGTTGGACGACGGCGACTTGGCGGGCGCCTATCACGCGGCCGACCTGTTTACGCTCCCCAGTGTGGCACCGTCCGAGGCCTTCGGCTTGGTCCAGATCGAGGCTCAGGCGGCAGGCATTCCGGTGGTTTCGACCCGCCTGCGCACGGGGGTGCCCTACGCGAACCTGGACGGCGTGACGGGGCTCACCGTCATGCCGGGTAACGCCGACGGTCTGGCCGGTGCGATCAACACGCTGCTTTCAGACGAGGACCTGCGCCGGCGCCTAGGTGACCAGGCACAGGAACGCGCGACGACGCAGTTCACGATTCCGCGCATGGTCGAACACGTGACGGCGGTCTATGCGCAGGCGTCAGCCGCGACCCCGCAGCCCGACACACCCGACACACCCGATACAGGGGGAGCGTGATGTCGCGACTGCGCTTTATGTTCCTCAGCGTGCTGGCAGACGCCGTGTTCGTGAACGTCGCGATTGTGGCGTCTTTTCTTATCCGCTTTTGGGGTCACCTGCCTGCCTATAACTTCCGGGCCTACCTGACGCTGGCACCGCTGCTCACGCTCGGCTACCTGTTTGCCGGCTGGTTGTACGGGCTCTATGAACCCGAGCACATGGATTCACCCTGGTCGGTTACCGCCAGCGCGGCGTCTGCCACCACCTTGGGGACGTTGATACTGACGGCGCTGGCGTTTTTCGGCGGCAGCATCACGGTGGCGTTCAGCCGTTTCACCATCCCGTTCAGCTGGCTGTTCGCCGTGGTCTTGATGGTCGGCTGGCGGCTGCTGTTCTTGCGTTTCGGCGCGATTCACTGGCCCGAACAGCGCACGATCATCATCGGCTGCAACCAAACGGCACTGGACTTGGCGCGTGCGCTGGATGAGCGGCGCAAATGGGGCTGGAACTTCATCGGCTATGTCGCCGGTCCCGACGACACCGTCACCTTTGACGCGGCACCTGACGGCGCAGCCTCCACACAGGCGCCGCCCGACCCCCCCGCCACCGCACCGGAACCGTCCGCCGCATCCGCGGTCGGCGACGCACACCACCCGCTGCTGGGTGTCGACACACAGCTGCCCGGCATCATAGATACCCACGCGATCAACCGCATCCTGATTGCCGAGCCGGCACACCTGCGCGAATTCATCGAGCACTTAGTCTTGGCGGATCACCCCCGCCTCACGGTCGACGTGGTCCCTGAACTGTACGAGACCTTCATCGGCCACACCGACTCGATACTGGGCGACATCCCGCTGATGCGCATCGTCTCCAGCTTCACTCCGCGCTACCACCGTGCACTGAAACGGCTGATCGATATCGCAGGCGCGCTGATTATCCTGATTGTCACCTCCCCGTTTATGCTGTTGCTGACGCCGGTGTTGCTGCTGACCCAGGGCCTGCCGATCCTCTACAGTCAGGAACGCGTCGGGTACCGGCAAAAAGTGTTCAAGATCTACAAACTGCGCACCATGCACCGCGACGCCGAACAACAAACCGGCCCGGTGCTCGCCGCCGAAAACGACCCGCGTATCACCCCGGTGGGCCGTTTCCTGCGACGCGCGCGCTGGGACGAACTCCCCCAAGTCTTAAACATCCTGCGCGGCGACATGAGCTTCATCGGACCGCGCCCCGAACGCCCGCATTTCGTGCACGAATTCCTGCGCGACATCCCCGGTTACGCGGAACGGTTCCGCATCAAGCCGGGGGTGACCGGACTGGCGCAAATCAACGGCGGGTACGCCACCACGCCACAGCGCAAGTTGAAGTATGATTTGATGTACTTGTATCATCAAAGCCTGGTGATGGATTTACAAATCGTCGTCGAGACGATAAAGGTGGTCATGACGGGAAGGGGAGCACGCTAGATGGCAAAGAAAAAAAATCGAGGGAGCACGTCCCAGACCGCGTCTGCAGCTGCTGTCGGCACGAAGGCCGCGGCACGCCGCGAACGGATCAACGCGCGCCCGCAGTTGCTGGTGCGTGAACAGACCGGTGCGGGCAAGTTCGCGTGGTGGACGCTGCTGGTGCTGGCATTCGTGGTTCCGTTCATTTTCGGGTCCAGCATTCTGCAGGCGTTCGGTCTGACCTTTTCCGACAGCTTTGATACCGTAAAGGTCTTGATTTTGCGCATCGGTACCTGCGTGGCGCTGGCGGCATGGATCATCGACATCGTGGTGAACGGCGGCGAAATCCGTGTGCACAAGGTCTATTGGGTGGTGCTTGCCCTGATGGTGTGGATCGGGATTTCGACTGTGGTATCGGTCAGCCCCGCCACCGCATTTTTCGGCAAGTACCGTCGCTATGACGGTGCTTGGTCGTATTTGATTTATTTTGTGCTGTTCTTTTTGACGGTACAGTATGCGACCGGCGCCAAACGGGTGCGTCAGCTGGCGCAATCGGTCTGCTGGTCGTCGTTGTTTGTGGCCGGCTATGGTTTGCTGCAGGCCTTCGGCATGGACTACATGCAGTGGGGTACGCTGCCCTTCGAGGAAAACCGCAGCTTTTCCAGTTACGGTAACCCCGACCTGTTGGCCGGTTTTCTGGCGTTCGGGTTGTGCGTGTCGTTGGCGCTGGCGCTCAGCGAAAAAAAGAGTAAGGGCTGGCGGAGTTTCTATTGGGTGGTCTTTCTGTTGAATGCGGCGGTCACCATCACCGCGTTTTCGCGTTCCATCTGGGTCGCCGGTGTGGTCGGGTTTGCGCTGCTGGTGTTCTTTGCGATTCGGCAAAAGGTCACTTGGGGTGGTGTGGACTGGGGCTTTTCCGGCGTCGTGGTTGCAGCCGTCTTGGGCTTTATTGTGCGATCCCTGTTTGTCCAGGACTCTGTCATGAACTTTGCGACGCGTGTGAAATCGATTTTCGAGTTCGGCTCGGGTTCAGCTGTCACGCGTTTTGAAATCTGGGACGCGGCGGGCAAAGCCATCCGCGAACGCCCCGTGTTCGGGTTTGGACCGGATACCTTCCGGTTGGTGTTTCGCCGCTTTGCGCCCCAAGCCTATGCCCAGGACGCCGGCTACCGCTCGGTGGCAGACAACGTCCACAACTTCCCGTTGCAGCTGGCGGCGGGCATCGGTATTCCGGGGGCGTTGCTGTTCTATGGCTCGATCGCCTGGATATGTGTGCTGGGGTTCAAATCGACCTTGGCACGTGACGAAAAGTCCTCGGGCGCACGTCTGCTGTTCGCCGGTTTGCTGACCGCTGTGATCACCTATAACGTCCACCTGTTTTTCGGGCTGTCGCTGCCGGGAACCAGCTTTCTGTTGTGGATGTTCCTCGGTGCCATTCTGGTGCCGCATACCCGTACCGTGCATGTGAAGCTGCCCGAATGGACGCGTCCGGTTGCATGGCCCGCCATTGCGGCATGCGTGCTGTTGGCGGTACCGACCGTCTATGCCATGCGTCTGGCGATGGCGGACCACTATTTCCTGCTGGAAAAACAGTACGAGGAAAACGATAATACGGCTTTAGCGCTTGCCGCAATCGAACAGACCATGCACTATAACCCGTGGCTGGAAATATATCTGACCGACTGGGTGACGATACAATCCGACGTCGCCATCCAGGCGGTGACCGACGGCGCCGCCAACGCGGACGTGGAGGTCAAACAGGCCGAGGATCTGTGTGACCGGCTGGTCGCCTTGTCGCCCTGGGAATATGACAGCTATCTGATGGTGACGGCGTTTTATTCTCGGCTGGGCGAAGCCCTTCAAACCACCGACCCCGCCGCTGCGCAAACCTATCTGCAAAAAAGTGCGGACATCGCGGCGGCACAGATCAAAGAGACACCCGACGGTCTGGCGCTGCGCTATACCTATGGGCTGACGCTGCGCTCGCTCGGGGACACGGATGCCGCCATCGAACAGCTGCAGTACTGCGTGGACCACGACACAAACTTTACGGATGCGGCAACGGCGCTTGCGGCTATAGAGACCACAGGGGTCACGACCACCACGACCACCGATTCCCCGGCGGTCACCGCCACCGCACAATAGGTGGCAACCCGCACGTAGCCGCCCGTGGCAATACATGCGGGCGGGTAGTCCACCCGCCCGGATCAATGATTCGGATGCACGTACACGCGCATCCTCAACGTCACGTGTTCGCGCAACAAAATCGCTTGCGCTCACACGGGGGTATTGTTCCTACGGGTGGGTGAAAAGAATGGTGGCCGGAGGCGGACTTGAACCGTCGGCACGCGGATTTTCAGTCCGCTGCTCTACCAACTGAGCTACCCGGCCACACCAATCGTCATCAGACGCGAGTACCCATACTAACGGACGGGACGGGCAAGCGTCAAGCCGTTCCGGCGAAAAGACCCGCGAAAATTTTGCACGCGACCCCCGAGCGACGCCGGATGACAACAGGCGACATAAGGAAACCATCGTCGTGCACCGGCAGAATTGCCACCTGCGGTGTGATAGAATGGGGGAGTGTAAAGCTCTCACTATTTTCCGCGAGGCAGAAGAGGAGTACCACCATGCGTTCCCTATGCAATTACCGTCCGCGTACAGGCGCCACCGTCGGGATACGTGCCGTGTCTGCTCGCCTGGTTGTCACGGCGTTGCTGACCGGTCTGTTGCTTGCGGTAAGCGCGGTGGCATCTGCCGCAGTGCTGCCGTCGACCGACGCGACCCACACGGTGCTGGTCAAGGGCAACGCCACCCTGACCTTTCCGACCGGTACCACGCGTGCAGCCATTCTGGCTGCCCTGAAAAGCAACTACGGTGCTTCGACCAAGCCGTCCATCAGCAGCTTCAAGTTCGTGATTGCGAAAAAGACCTATAAGCTGACCAAGGCCGAGCGGAAATCAATCACGCCCGCCGCCATCGATTGGGATGCGATGGCTGACGCGGTACTGGCCAGTGATGCGACGACGGCAACCCCCATCGACTTGAACGCACTGATTCTGGGCGAGGTCAGCACGGCAAAGATCGACAAAATCGTCAAGAAGTACGCAAAGGCTTCCGCCAAAGACGCCAAGGATATCCGCTATATCTATGACAAGAAGAAGAAAAAGATGGCGATTGCCCCGGCTGCCGTAGGCTACAAGCTGGCGACTGCAACCGGGCGCAAGGCGATACAGGCAGCTCTGCGCGATCTGGCGGTCAAAGGCTATAAGGGCTCGTTGAAAACCGCAAACACCTATCGCAAGACCGTCCAGCCGAAAAAGACCACCAAGTCCCAGCTGGGCAAGGCGCTGGTGGTCGACCTGTCGAAACGGCGCGTCACGATGTACAACAAAGGGAAAAAGACCAAGACCACCTATCGCGTCGCCATCGGCATGAAAGGCTACGGAACCCCGCCCGGTTGGTACTACGTCGGAGCCAAGCGACCGCGTCCGACCTGGTCGAACCCCGGCAGCAGTTGGGCCGCCAACATGCCCGCGACCATCGGACCGGGCGCGTCCAACCCGCTGGGGCTGCGTGCGATGAACCTGTACAACGCCAAGGGCAACGACACGGGATACCGTATCCACGGCACCGCAAAGCTGTCGTCCATCGGAACGGCAGCCAGCCACGGTTGCATCCGCGTGGCGAACAGTAACATCGTGAAGCTGTACAAAAAGACGCCCAAGGGGACGCCGGTCATAGTCCAGCCCTAGGCATTTCGTTGGGAAGGGGAGAGATGAACAAGCTCAAGCTGCACTGCCTGCTGGTTTGCATATTGTGTGCATCGCTGTTGTTGGGTACGATCCCTGCGGCGTCTGCGGTTGACGCCGTCGATCCGTCGGTGGTCGGGGCTGCGGTGGGGGACAGTGCCTCCACCGTCGACACCTCGGCGGCGACCCGTCCGGGTGCCGACGGCATCACCCCCTTCGAGCAAATGATGGTGAACGTGATCAACAACTCCGGACAAAAGGTTGCCATCGTCGGCGGCTTCCTGTCCGAACAGGCACCGCTGCCCGCACAGGTCGAGGTCGCGGTTCCGGCAGGGGCAGCGGTCTTCTGGGTGGGCGAAGTGGGCGGCAGCGAATCCCAATCGGATGATGTGGAGTTGCCGCAAAACAAGCGCACCGAGGGCGATTTCGACATCTACTCGGCGACGATGACGAACTCGCGCTCCATCCAGGTCGAATACACCTTGCCCGATGACCCATTCGTCAACACCGGCGACAACACCTACACCGGCACCCTCAGCTATACGCCGATTCGCGACGTCACGATGCTGTTTTTGGCGGCAGAAGTCCCGACGAACGCGACCGTCAGCGACACCAACTTCGTCTCGCAGGGGACCGGCGGCAGCGGTGGCATGATCTATTCGCGCGGTATGGGTCCGGCCCAAGCCGGACAGACCGTCACCGCGCAGCTGCAGTACACAACCGGCACCCAGCAGGGGGGCACGACGGCTGCCGGCAGCAACACCACGCTGACCATCATCATCGTGGTTGTGGTGGTCGCCATTGCGGCCTGTGTGTTCCTGCTGATGCGTCGCCGCATGGGGTAATTGCGTCGTTACCGACCTGCAATATCCCCACCCGTCATTGCGGGCAGCCCGCAGGACCACAACCCGTCATTGCGAGCAGCCCACAGGACCACCACCCGTCATTGCGAGCAGCCCGCAGGGCTGCGCGGCAATCCATAGTTGCAGTTTCTGGTATCGTGGGGATGTTAGTTTCGGGACAGTACAAGGGGGAGTCAGATGTCGCTACAGACACGCGAGGAACGCGAAATCGTCGTTCGTGACAAGGCTGCACGCGAGGGAATAGAAGTCCCCGATGCGGTGGTCGATTATCTGGTCGAGAAGTTCGACACGCCACAGGCGCTCAAAGCCGGCCTGATCAACATCGCCATGAAGGCGCACCAGCGCGGCTGCGCCATCGACGTGCCTTTGGCACAGCTGGTGATTGACGGCATTCGTCCCGTGCCCCCGCGCGCGACACTGGGCGCCGAAGAGGTCGAAGCTGCCGCCGAGACGCTGCCTTTAAGCGAGTTGGGCGAGCCGCTGGAAGTCGTGGAGTACGAGCCCCTTTTCGATGACGAATTTGATGACGGGTTCGACGACGCATTCGACAACGCAGTCGAGGCGGACCCTGACCCCGCCCGGGAAGACACCCCCGTCAGTGCAGACGACGGCGTCATCCAAGAAACGCTCGACTTCGGTTTCGGACCCACGGATTTTGCCTCCGCAGAACCCGAACCCGTACCCGAACCCGAACCGCAACCGCATCCGCATCCTGCTCCTACCGCCGCCCCTGCCCCGGCGCCTGCCGCAGACCCGGTGCGGGACGCACTCCCCCAATCCGACATATCCGGCGACACGCCGCCGGCGACGGTTTATTTCATGCCGCTGGCCACCAAACAGCGCCGCTCGATGCTGGAACGCATCACAGACGCGCTGGACCGCTGCGGCTTGCCCGACATCGTCCGGCCCGGTGCGCCGGTTGCCGTGAAGGTTCATTTCGGCGAGGCCGGCAACACCGCGTTTGTCAGCCCCCTGTATGCGCGCGCCGTGGTGACCCGCATCAAACAGCTGGGCGGCAAGCCCTTTTTGACCGACGCGAACACCCTGTATTCGGGGATGCGCACGAATGCCGTCGATCACTTGGAATGCGCCATCGCAAACGGATTCGGCTACAGTTCGGTGGGGGCGCCGATTATCATCGCCGACGGGCTGATCAGCCGTGATTCGGTCGAGGTTGCGTTGAACGGCACGCGCCATTTCGACAGCGTCCGGATTTCCAGCGCGGTCCACGATGCCGACGCGATGGTTGTCATCAGCCACGTCAAGGGACACGCCGAGGCCGGATTCGGCGCCGCCATAAAAAACGTCGGGATGGGGCTGGGTTGCCGCAGCGCCAAACAGCGCATGCACTCCGGCGTCAAACCGCGTGTCGATTTCGCGGCGTGCCGAGCCTGCGGGCGCTGTGTGACCTGGTGCAACTATGACGCGATCGATATGCGCGACGACCGCAACAAACCGGGCCGCCGCCATGCCTTCATCGACAAGCACCGCTGCATCGGCTGCGGACAGTGCGTGGCCGCCTGTGCCTACGAGGCCATCGCGGTCAACTGGACCAGCGACCCCGAAAGCTTCCTGGAACGCACCGTCGAACACACCGCGGGCGTCCTGGCGGGATTTGCGGCCGGTCAGGTCTGCTACCTGAACTTCCTGACCGACATCAGCCCCGATTGCGATTGCTGGACCTTTTCGGATGCGCCCATCGTGCCCGACATCGGTATTTTGGCGTCCAACGACATCGTCGCGATTGACCGCGCCAGCATCGACCTGGTCGAATCGGCGGTCGGTGCTGCCGGCTCGCGCGCGGACGGCGTGGGCGCCGGCACGGAAAAATTCCGCGCGATTCACGGGGTCGGTCCCGAACACTCCGCTACTTACGCCGAACAGCTGGGGCTGGGCACGTGCCGCTATCGGCTGGAAGAAATCGGTTGATGACTGCAGGCGCCGCTGACAGGCAAGCGGCACAGGCGGGGGAGTGCGCCCCCGAAACCGGCCTGGCCGGTGCAGGCGCGGACGCGCCCCGGGCCGCGCCGGTGACCGCGCCGGTGACCGCGACCCCGATAGCGCCGGCGACACTGTATCTGGTGGCAACCCCGATCGGAAACCTGGGCGACTTGTCGCCACGCGCGCGTGACACGCTGGCGGCCGTGGATGTCATGTACGCCGAAGACACGCGCGTGACGCGCAAACTGTCCGCGCGCTTTCAGTTGACGACACCGCTGCGGCGGTTCGACGCGGCGACCACCGCGCGGAAAATTCCCGAAATCTTGGCGCGTCTGGATGCGGGTGAAGCGGTCGCCCTGGTCAGTGACGCCGGCACCCCCGGTATCAGCGACCCCGGTACGCCCCTGGTGGCGGCCGCGCGCGACGCGGGCTATGACGTCGTGCCGGTTCCCGGGCCCTCGGCTGCGGTGGCCGCACTTTCGGTCAGCGGGCTGCCTACGCACGCCTATTATTTCGGCGGCTTTTTGCCGCGCAAGGCCGGCAAACGCGAACGTCTGCTGACGGCGCTGGGCGAACTGGACGCGACGCTGGTGTTTTACGAATCACCGTATCGTGTGGTTGCGTCCTTTCAGCAGCTGGCTCAGCTGTGGCCGACGCGCATGGGGGCATTCGCCCGCGAGCTGACCAAGCTCCACGAGGAAATCGTGCGTGCCCCGCTTCCGGAACTCGCCGCCGATCTGGCGGCGCGCCCCTCGATACGCGGCGAATTCGTTATACTGATTGCACCTGAACCGCACTAGTTTTCAAGTTCAAGCAAGTGCACGATGAGAATCGTTTTTGGGATGAGTGTACGCCCTGTAGGGGGGCACTCCGTGCCCCCGCATGGTTTGACCTTGACCTTGCTTGTGTTCGGCGCTGAAAGATGATGCCAATAAAAAGCTTTACAGCTTTTTTGGCCCACTTTCAGCTCGATTGCTCGGAACGCTCCGACCGTCATTGCGAGCGACGCGCAGCGTCGCGCGGCAATCCACTCAGTGACGGAAAGGATGGGGATTGAAGGAGAATAACATGAAATACGCAGTTGTTATACTGGACGGCGCCGCCGGCAACCCCTGCGAGCAGCTGGGAGGCCTGACCACGCTGGCCGCCGCCCAAACCCCCCTGCTGGACCTGCTGGCCGGCCAAGGCACGGTGGGTGTCGCCCGTACCGTCCCCGACGGCATCGAGCCCTCGTCGTCGGTGGCCTGCACCTCGATTCTGGGCTACGACCCCATCGCCAACTACGTCGGCCGCGGCGCCATCGAAGCCGCCGCCCAGGGCATCACGCTCGCGCCCGACCAGGTCGCCATGCGCATCAACACCCTGACCTTGACCGACGGTATCATGACCAGCTATGCCGGCGGCCACATCGCCGACGCCGATTCGCGCGCCATCGTCGCCCGCTTGGCACAGCACTTAAATGACGACACCTTCACCTTTTATCCCGGGCACGCCTACCGCCACATTCTGGTGGTCACCGGCCACCCCGAGATCCTGCAGCTGGAATACACCCCGCCGCACGACATCAGCGACCGCGCCATCGACGGCAACCTGCCGCGCGGTGACGGAGCCGGCCTGCTGCTGCAGCTGATGGAACGCGCGCACGCCGTGCTGGCAGACGACCCCACCAACGCACAGCTGGCAGCGCGCGGAGACCTGCGCATCACCGACATCTGGCCGTTTTGGCCGGGAGCGGCTCCCGGAAACCTGCAGCCGTTCAGCCAATTACGCGGGGGAGTACGTCCCGCAATGACCTCCGGAGTGGATCTGTTGCACGGACTGGCAAACCTGTTCGGATTTCGCTGGCTGGAACTGGATGGCGTCACCGACGGGCTGGACAACGATTTTGCCGGCCAATGTCAAGGCGCCCTGGACGTGCTGGACGATGACAGCGCGGACCTGGTCGTAATCCATGTCGAGGCACCCGACGAAATGGGACATGCCGGTGACATCGAGAAAAAATGTGCCGCCATCGAGCTGATTGATTCACAAATCATCACGCGCCTGTTCAGCTATGGCAAACAGCACGCCGAACAGGGCTTTCGACTGCTGGCGATGCCGGATCATTACACGCCGATCGAAACAAAAACACACCAGGGAATCCCGGTGCCCTTCCTGTTGTGGGGGACCGGTATTGATGCCAACGGTGCCGTCGCCTACAACGAAGCCGCCGCCGCCGCAACCGGACTGGCGCTGGACCCGGCGGGCTACACCGTCATGGACCTGCTGCTGGCCTGACACCGGATCTGACAGAGGACTTGGTCCCGGACCCGGCACCGCCGTGCTGCCCGCAAGCCCGTGATAGAATCGCACAGGTAGCAAGAAAACCACCACCCCATACCGGAAAGGACGGCTCACGGTGAGCACTTTGGACCCTCGATTCGATCCCGCGGCGATTGAAGCCGACATATTCGCCGCCTGGCAACAGGCAGGTGCGTTTCGCCAACGGCCGGCTGCTGACGACACCGCGGCTCGGGACGCACTCTCCCCCGAAATCGCCGAACCCTATGTGATTACCATTCCGCCGCCGAATGTGACCGGCAGCCTGCATATGGGACACGCGCTGAACAATACCCTGCAAGACGTGCTGATTCGCAAAAACCGCATGGCGGGGCGCCCCACGCGCTGGGTCGTCGGGACCGATCACGCGGGTATCGCCACGCAAAACAAGGTCGAACAGAAACTGGCGAAAGAGGGTCTGACGCGCTTTGACGTGGGGCGCGAGGCCTTCATCGAGGCCTGTTGGGAATGGCGGCGCGAACACGGCGGGCGCATCATTCAGCAGCTGCGGGCCATGGGCTGCAGCTGTGATTTTGACGACGAGTGGTTCACGATGAACGAAAGCTATCAGCGTGCCGTGCGCGAGGTCTTTGTCGATTGGTACCGCGCCGGGCTGATTTACCGGGGCACCCGCATCATCAACTGGTGTCCGCGCTGCACAACCGCGCTGTCCGACATCGAGGTCGAACATCAGGACAAGGACGGCAAACTGTGGTCGATCGACTATCCGCTGACCGACCCGGTCGACGGTATCGACCACATCACGGTGGCGACCACGCGCCCGGAAACCATGTTGGGCGATGTGGCGGTCGCGGTGCACCCGGACGACGAACGCTACCGGGCGCTGATCGGTTCAACGGTGGTGCTGCCGCTGATGAACCGCGCGATTCCGATTATCGCCGACGAATACGTCGACCCGGCGTTCGGCACCGGGGCGGTCAAAATCACGCCGGCGCACGACCCCAACGACTACGAGGTCGGCGAACGCCACGGGTTGGAACAGATCAACGTGCTGGACGAGCGCGCCTTTGTGAACGAAAACGGCGGGAAGTTCGCAGGTCTGGAACGCGACCTGGCGCGCAAAGCCGTGCTGTATGAACTGCAACAGGCGGGCTATCTGTCCGACAGCACGCCGCACACGCACGCGGTGGGTGTGTGCTATCGCTGTGGCACCGCGATCGAGCCTTGGCTGTCCGACCAGTGGTTCGTCGATATGAAGCCGCTGGCAGAACCTGCCATTCAGGTCGTGCGCGACGGCCGCGTGCGTTTTACGCCCACCCGCTGGGAAAACGTGTACTACCACTGGATGGAAAACATCCGCGACTGGTGCATCAGCCGTCAGCTGTGGTGGGGGCATCGTATCCCGGTGTTTTACTGCACGGCCTGCGGCTGGCACGACGCGCTGAAAACCGACGAAACCATCTGTCCGCAATGCGGCGCGCCCCTGGTCCAGGACGAGGACGTGTTGGACACGTGGTTTTCCAGCCAGCTGTGGCCCTTTGCGACCCTGGGTTGGCCGGCGCCCTTCGGTGCCGACACCCCGGCGGAACTGGCGTTCAACTATCCCACGTCTGCGCTCTCCACCGCGCGCGACATCCTGTTCCTCTGGGTCGCCCGCATGATCATGAGCGGCCTGTATTTCGCGGGCGACATCCCGTTCAGCGACGTGATAATCCATCCGACCGTGTTCAACAAAGAGGGTAAACGGATGTCGAAATCGCTCGGCACCGGCGTCGACCCGCTGGATCTGATGGCCGACTATGGTGCCGACGGCATGCGTTTCGGGCTGATGTTGCAGGTCACCGGTGTGCAGGACCTGCGTTTCAACGAAGAAAAACTGTTGAAGTCGCGCGACTTTGCGAACAAAATCTGGAACGCCGCGCGTTTTGTGTTGATGAATGCGGCGGGGGAGTACGTCCCGACGCTTGCCGATGTCAGCGACGCGGCGCAACTTGCCGACCGCTGGATACTGTCGCGTCTGGCGGGGTTGGCGCGTCGCGTGGACGCCGGAATCGATGCCTTCGAGTTCGGCGAGGTCACGCGCGAGCTGTTCGATTTCGCCTGGACCGAGTACTGTGACTGGTATATCGAGCTCGCAAAGGGACGACTGGCAGCCGAAGGCGAGGCCGCGGCCCAGGTCCGCCGTGTGCTGCTGTTCGTGCTGGATACCTTCCTGCGTCTGTTGCACCCCTTTATGCCGTTTATCACCGAGGCCATCTGGCAGAAGCTGCCGCGTCCGGCCGGCACCGATGCTGGCGCCGACCTGCCGCAGCAGCTGATTACGGCTGCCTGGCCCGACGTCGCCGCGCTGGGTTCGCTGGTGGACGCGGACGCGGAACGCCGCATACAGCTGTTACAGGCGGTCGTCACGGCACTGCGCAGCACGCGGGCGCGTTATGGATTGTCGCCGCGCAAACCGCTTGCGGTACTGGTGCGTACGCAAGACGCAACCGATGTACAGCTGCTACAGGCGGTGGCAGACCAGATAAGCACGCTGGGTCACGCCAGCGATTTCGCCGTCGGCACAGACATCGAAAAGCCCGCGCACAGTGCGGTGACGGTTGCCGCCGGGCTTGAAATCTATCTGCCGCTGGAAGGATTGGTTGATTTCGCCGCCGAACGGGCGCGCCTGGAAAAGGAACGCGCGCAGCTGTCTGCCGACGCCGCAAAGCTGGAAAAAAAGCTGAGCAATCCGGGATACCTGGCGAAAGCCGCCCCCGAAATCATCGAAAAGGATCGGGCTCGCGCGGCCGAAACCGCGTCGGCCCTTGCCGCCGTCGACGCCCAGCTAACCGAACTGGACTAACAGCCCGGCAGCACCTCTCAACCGTCATTGCGAGGGTTGCGCTCTGTGCAACCCGCGGCAATCCATCGAGGCGGGCAGTGGCCCGCCTCGTAATAAACAGTATGCAATTAACTGCGTACTGCTAGCCTTCCGGAATAATGATCCAGCACACCCCGTACGCCAGCACAACCGGCCAAAACACCACCGCACAGGCGACCACTATCACAATCACCCGCACAATCAGCGGGTCGATCCCGACGTAGCGCGCAACCCCGCCACAGACGCCTGCGACCCAACGGTCCGTCGTGCTGCGCGTCAGCCGTCCCCCCGGCACCGGGCGCCCATACCCGCTCTGCCCGGGACCCGCCGCACCGCCGAAGCCGCCGAACCCCCCGCGCTCGCGCAACCGCGCAAAGCCGCCGGTCGCCGCCAGATACACCACGACTGCACCCAACACCAACAGACACAGCGGCCAAATCAGCTTGCTCACAAAACTGAACACCTCTTTCAGCGGCGTCCACAAACTGCCCAACACCAGCGGCGCCAGACTGAAAAAGCCGACCACAATCAACACCACGCCGATAATCAGCGCCAACACATTGGTGGGTTTACGTTCCGGTTGCATCAGGTCTCCTTAGTCTTTCTCAATAGTCCGGGGATGGGGGGGAGTACGTCCCCCGCCCGTATGATTCAGGCAATTCCCCGTGGTTTCCGCTACTGCCCCGGTATCCAAAGCGCAGGCAACAGACCGGGTCCCTGCCACCAGGCCAGCGCGCACAGAATCAAAGTCGCGCAGAAAATCACCGCCGTCACGATACGCAGCCACTTCAGCTTTGTAGCCGCCTCGACACAGGCGATACCGCATATCACCAGCAGAATAGGCCACAGCGACCAGACTGAGCGCCACATCGACCAGGGCACCCAGCCCACGCTGTTGGTCAGCAACACCAGCCCCAACACGATGCCCGCGACCCCGTCAGCCAAACGCGCAATGGTCCAGCGTCCCTCTTTGTGGTCGGGAGTGAATACCGTGACGATTCCGGTCAGCACGATTACCAGCGGCCACATACTCCACAGGGAAATCCCGCCGAAATAGCGTTGCAGATAGGGGGATACGCCGGCAACACGCGAGATCAACAGCCCCAATCCGATCAGGACCAAAATCACGCCGAACCCGATGGCTCCTCCGCTCACGGGACGGCGCTCCCTTACGGTGACGACCGGTCGTGCTGTCTGCGTTGTCTGTGTCGAATGTTCGTAGTGCTCCACGCGCAATGCCTCCTCCATTACCTCCCCGTCCGTACCGCCGGGTGTGCTGCCCGGGAAAATCGGGTGACTCAACTATACTACACCCGCCCGCCACTCCATACTCCTGTCGTTCCTCCGGCGGGGCGTTTGCTATAATTCTTTCACACGGCGGTTTCAAATAAGCCCCGACTGCGGATGGGAGCCGACACTATCACATCCAGTGTGGATGCGCTTGAAAAGGGTTGAAAAGTCCGGGGAGCCCTGTCGTTTCAGAGGGGTCTCGGACATGAGGCGGGCGTATCAGTACGGTCAATCGGTTTGAGAGCCGTGTAATTTCAGAGGGATGTTTTGAGAAAACGGACGGTTTTGTCGCGCTTTGACTGAAAGGGATAGAATCGGCGTATGGGTGTGGGGGTTTCATGAAACAGAATAAGCAGGGTGCTCTTGCGTAATTTTACCGCCATAGACTTTGAAACGGCGAACCGGAATCGGGCATCCATTTGCAGCGTCGGTTTGGTTAAGGTCCGCAAAGGCACGATTGCCGACACGTTTCATTCACTTATCCGGCCGACTGCGAAACTTGCCATTTTCAACTACTATAATGTCAGGGTGCATGGAATCACCGGGGAGGACGTGATGGATGCACCCTTGTGGGCGGAGTTATTTTCAGAGGTGCAGAGTTTCATCGGCAAGGACGTGCTGGTGGCGCATAATGCAAGCTTTGACAAAAGTTGCCTGGTGCAGGCGAATGCGACGATCGGGGTGCGGCGAGACTACGATTTTGTCTGTACCTGCCGTAACGCACGACGGCTGTTGCCCGGTCTGGTCAATTACCGTCTGCCGACGGTCACGGATGCCTTGGCAGTGGGGCTTGCGAACCATCACGATGCTCTGGCCGATGCACGCGCCGCCGCAGAGATTGCGCTGGCTTTGGCACAGTTAGGAGAACTGGTTTCATGAAGGGGCAGACCGAACAGAACGGAAAACAGGGCAAGCTCGCGGCGAACTGGCGGGACAACTATTATATCGGGTTGGACATCGGAACGACCAGCGTGGGTTGGGCGGTCTGTGATGAACAGTACAACATTCCACGCATTAAGGGCAAACGCGCTTGGGGGGTTCGCCTGTTTGAGGAGGCCGACACGGCGGCGTCCAGACGTGCCTTTCGCAGTGCGCGACGCCGTGCGCAACGCCAGAAGTTACGGTTGAAGTATCTCCGTGCCATCTTCGCCCCCTTGATCGACCCGATCGACGCGGGGTTCTATCGGCGACTGGATGATGCCTTCTTTCTGGATAATGACAAACAGGTGTCGCAAAAGAACACCCTGTTCAACGATGCCGATTACACTGATGCCGACTACCATGAGGATTTTCCGACAATCTGGCATGTACGCAAGTATTTGATTGATCTGGGGCGTGGTCTGGATCCGGGGAAAACACCGAAAAAGCTGGACCCCCGGCATTATTTTTTGGCCATCCAGCATATGCTGAAAAACCGCGGACACTTTCTGTTCAGTGGCGACTTTGACATCACATCCTCATTCACCGAAATCTGGGATCGTTTCGAGCAGCGGGCGGAAGCATACGGATTCTATTTCACGGGAAACGCTCAGGATGGCATCAAACAGCTTGTTTCGGAAAAGATGACCCTGAACGACAAAAAGCGTGCTGCCAAGGATTATCTGGCGACAGATCGTATGGATGAACAGGATGGGGAGGCAAAGAAACGGGCTGAAAACCTACTGAATTTGATGCTGGGCAGTCTGGTTGCCCTGAATAAGGTTTTTGACGTTGAAGGTGAAGAAAAACTGGAATTCAAGAAAGGTCTGGAAGAACAGCAGGATAAACTGTCTGCTTTGGACGAGGAGGCCCTTGCCCTGGTCGAGGCGGCAAAGAATCTGTATGATTTTGGCAAACTGGAAGACATTCTGGATGGTGAGACCTATCTGTCGGATGCGGTCGTTAAGCTGTATAACACGCACAAAGAGCACTTGGCTTTACTGAAACAGGTTGTTCCCGATGTGGGCGCGCAACGACACTTTTATCACGATGATCGGGTTGCCGGCGATAAAGACATCACCTATGTTTCTTATGCTCGTGGCGCACGCAGCAAAAACGGAAAGAAGCACATACGCACGAACCCCGAAGACTTCCGCAAGCACTGTAAAGGGTTGGTCGATGCTGCTCACGACAGTGATGCGAAGAGCAAACTCTTGGAATTGCTCGATAGTGAGCAAGCATTCATGCCGCTGCAAAAAGGTTTCTTTCAGGGGGTCATCCCCAATCAGCTGCACCGAAACGAGTTGAAACTGATACTGGACGCATTGTGCCGAGCTTACCCGGACTTTGACGCTCAATGCACGGCATTTCGCAACGATCCGACCGCTGTGCCCGATACGAAAAAAATTACCGATATGCTGTCATTCCGCTACCCCTATTGGGCGGGACCTTTGGGTAGCCCATCGGATCAAAACACAAGCGATGAAATCCCCGAACGACAGAAGGCATGGCGCGCTAAGCGTGTTGGTCGGGAGAACGACAAGGTCTATCCGTGGAATTTCTCCGAGGTGATAGACGAAGGGGCTACCGCCACCGCTTTCATCGAGCGCTTAACTGGAAAGTGCACCTATCTGTATGATGAGCCGGTTCTGCCCAAGCACTCAGTTATCTACCAAAAATATATGGTTCTGAACGATCTGAACAGCCTGAGACTCGATGGAGCCAGGATAGACGATGTTCAGGTCAAGCAGCGTTTGTTTGATGAACTGTTTTGCGCACGGCGTAACGTGAGCGTCAAAGACATCGAGGCATGGTTTAAGACCGAGATTGGGCAGAAGGTAACAATCGCCATTGCAGACGCCGATGACGCAGCAGGACGCAAGATCAACTCGAAAATGAGTACCTATCATGATTTTACCGAGATATTCGGTGTGGGCTTTGTCGAAAACAACGAAGCCCAGGTGGAAGCTGCGGTTGCCGCCATTACATCCCTGCCTGATTCGCGTGATTTGATCAGGGGCGAGCTGCGGCGCATTTTTGCCGCGCAGTTGGCAACGGGTGTCGTCACCAAAGCACAGGTGGAAGCGTTGTCGGGAAAACAGTATGCAGGCTGGGGGCGCCTGTCCGGGATGCTGCTGAATGAAATGCAGGCAATCGACGAAAAGACCGGAGAGCTCCTGCCCAAAACTATTCTGGGGGAGCTCTGGGACACAAACAAAACCTTTATGGAGTTGGTACGTTCAACGGGGTCCTCCTTTGCCTGTGCGATAGATTGGCATAATCGCGATCTAACCGCCGATGATCCCAGGCAGTTTGTGTTGGATTCCTGGGCAAGTCCGCCTGTGAAGCGCGCGATTCTGCAAGCGTACAAGATTGTGGAGGAACTGATTGCCATCATCGGGTGTAGCCCCGCCAAGGTTTTTGTGGAAAGCACGCGCGAAGAGGGTTCCAAGACGCAGGGAGGGCGAACGACCAGTCGTTACCGGGAACTATATGACATCTTGCAGGCTGCAAACAGCGAGGTGTGCGCAGAACTGGAACAGTACGGAGAGGACGAACAAGCTCTGAACAACAAGCGGCTGTATCTGTATTTCACGCAAGAGGGGAAATGCGCCTATTGCGGGCGTCCGCTGGACTTGGGGCGCATCAACAGCGGAGATTATGACATCGACCACATTATCCCCCGCTCATACCTCAAGGACGACTCGTTGCGGGATAACTTGGTGTTGGTGCACCGTGCCGAAAACGAAACCAAATCAAACCAATACCCCCTGCCGCCTGAGTTTCGTCAGACCAAGCTGTGGGAACGTTGGCGCACAATCGGACTGATCAGCCAGCGGAAACTGGAACGCTTGCAGCGTGTGGAGCCCTTGAGCGAAAAGGACAAAGAGGGGTTTATTGCGCGTCAGCTGGTCGAGACCTCTCAGGCGGTAAAACTGGCGCGAGACCTTTTGCAGTTGTTACTGCCCGAGGATACGAAGGTGGTGTTGACCAAGGCGGGTGTTGCTTCCGATTTTCGCCGGGAAATGGTCAGATTCCAAAAAGATCCGGACGGACAGACCGTCATCGATGAACGGGGACGACCGGCAATCGAAATCGTGCTGAAACCCGAATACGTCAAGTGTCGCGAGCTGAATGATTATCATCATGCCAAGGATGCCTATCTGGCAATAGTAACCGGTAATGTGCTGCATGCAAAGTTCACCGAAAACCCGCGAGTGTGGTTTGCGGCACGAAACGATCTGGGTAGGGAAGAAAACAACCTGTCGAAACTGTTCTGGCACACCCAACGCGCATTCGGGGCGGAGCGGACCGTCGTATGGGATACCGAACAGCGCCTGCAGACGGTTACCTGGCACATGCTCCGTGATGACTGTCTGGTGACCAGAATGCTCCAAGACATGACCAGCAAAAAGCGGGGTCTGTTCGATATGAACATCGTCCCTGCAGCGCCGGGCAAGATTCCTATCAAGGGGACAGATAATCGTCTTTCAGCAACGGTGCGTTACGGTGGATGGAACAGTGAAACCTTCACTTGCATGGTTGCCCTGCGAGATGGGAGAACAAATCGACTTGTCGGTATACCGACGCGGTATAAGCATCAAATCGCAGAATACATTGCGCGGGAGTATCCAAACGCGCGTGATGGCTACGAGGTATTGCTGTTCAATTCTCTCGTATTGCGCGACGGCGTTTTTCCCTGTCGACTCAGTGGTGGAAGAGAGCTGCAGCCCGATGCCCAATTGGTTCTCTCACACGAAATGCAAGTTTATGCAAAACGGGTTACAAGACTATGCGGCACGAATGGCAAGCTCAGGGATGACAATGCACGCATTTTGGAGAAAATCGACCGAGTCAACGCCGAAGACAATAATGCGCTGTACCGTGACCTGATCGAAAAACTGGAAAATTCCGTTTATCAGTATCATCCGCAAAAGAGTGCGTTGACGCGGCAGCTATCGGGTGATTTCAACGCGCTCTCTGTCGAGGATCAGGTGCGTTTGCTGTACGAGCTCTTGAAATTTTTCAGGGCGGATAAACCGCAATCGTTGAATCTCAAAGCAATTGGGGGTAGGGACGGTGACAATCGTCTACGCATCAACTCTTTTGGTGATATGTCGGATATGGTGGTGACAAAACAATCGATAACCGGGCTTTTGGAAAAACGCGAGAGACTTTTTAGGGATGTATAGATTCATGCGCACATTGGTGATGTTCGACCTCCCCACGCTGACCAGCGCCGAACGCAGGCAATATCGCCAATTTCGCAAGAAACTCATCAAAGAGGGTTTCGTGATGCTGCAGTTCTCGATCTATACAAAGTTGACGCTGAACTCGACGCAAAAAACCCGCGTCGAACGCTTTGTCGAGGTCAACAAACCACCGGCGGGTGATCTGGCGATGCTTACCATTACCGAGCGTCAGTTTGCGAACATGAAACACCTGCTGGGGTCGCACCATGTCAATGTTCTGCAAACGACCGAACGCTTGGTGGTGCGATGAAACTGGTCCATCCCGATATCGAGCAGCACATTGATTTCAGTGCCGGTGAGGTTTGGCAGCTCTGCATTGAAAACCCCACCTACCTGTATGCGTTGGCGACATCGCTGGTAATTCAGATGGGCGCCGGCGAGGGTGATTTCGTGCTCTCGGACAAAGGTAAAGAGATTTCGCTCCCCGCAACAGCTCAATTGGTGTTGGACCCCTTTACCTTGAATCCGACCGCATCGCGCACGGTGACCAATAAGCTGCTGGCAGCCCTGCGTGCCGTGGCGTTCGATGCGGAACACCTGCAACAGACGACTGAAATCGTGTCTGCGGTGCAGCGCTATGGTTACGACCTGCTGGATGCCCTGGCCTATGATTTCGAAACCACGGTCAGTGAGGGCTTCGCGGTCGATGATGTACTGAAAGCGTTGAAGCTGCAAATCGAATTGCCCGATGGGGATTTGCCCTCCCGACTGGTTGAGTATTTTGCGGTGTTGCGCGAATTGGCGGGAACACGGCTGTTTATCCTGCTGAATTTTTCCGCTTGGCTGGATGCGAACGACACCACCCGACTGGTACGGCAAGTAGCCTATGACGGCCATTGCCTGCTGTTTATTGACCGAAACCGTTTATCTGATATACCCGCCATTGTCATCACCGAAGAGAATTGTGAGCTGTAGCCATGGGATGGAGAACCGTTGTTATCACCGAGCGCAGTCAGCTGTCCTACAAGCTGGGGTATCTGACTATTCGCAACGCCGAAAAACCGGAGCGGATTTTTTTGGATGAGATCGATTGCCTGATCGTCGAGTCTTGTGCGAGTTATCTGAACTCCGGCCTGGTGGATGAGTTGGCACGGCGGAAAATCGCAGTCTTGTTCTGCGATCGCCGGCATAATCCCGCCGTGCAAATGCTACCGCTGAGCGGTGCTTTTGATGTCCGCCGAAAAATCACCGAGCAGCTGGACTGGGATCAGGCGGTGATGGACGAAGTGTGGCGGCGCATTGTTTCGGCAAAGATAGCAAGGCAGGCTGATGTGTTGTCCCTGTTTGAGTCTGCATCACAGGATGCAGAGCGTCTGCGTCTGTTGGCGGAAACCGTCGAACCGGCAGACTTGACGAATCTGGAGGCGCAGGCGGCGCGGCGCTATTTCGCCGTGGTGTTCGGACGCGAATTCAACCGCAAGGATATGGATTGGCATGAAAACGCCGCATTGAACTACGGGTATGCGATTCTATTGGGGCTGTTCAATCGCAGCGTGGTTGCAAACGGCTACCTGACGCAGCTGGGCATACATCACATCGGCAACGAAAATGCCTTCAATCTGAGTTGTGATTTGATGGAGCCGTTTCGACCTGCAATCGATCGGCACTTGATTCGAGAGAGCTTGTGGGACTTGAATCCGACGAATAAGCTGCAGATTGTCAATGCCATCAATACGCAGGTGGTGATTGAGGGACAAAAGCACTATTTGGCGAATGCCGTCTCGATCTATTGCAAGAATGCTCTGGATGCTCTGAGCCTGCGGGAACCGGACCGTTTTGTCGATTTCGAGTTCTGCGAGTAGGTTTTGCGCCACGTATCGCGAGAAAAAGGGGGTCTTTGCGAAAAGACCCCTCCGAAATTACACGGCTCTCAAACCGTATATCGTCTTACTGTCCGCCATCGCAGGTCCGAGACCCCTCTGAAACGACAGGGCTCCCCGGAACTTTTCAACCTTTTTCAAGCGCATCCACACTGGATGTGATGGTGTCGGCTCCCAACCGCAGTCGGGTCTTATTTGAAACCGCCGTGTGCAACAAATTATAGCAAATGTCGGAGTGTCCGCTATCTGTTTGAGTACAGACACTGTTTGAGTACAGACAGGCGGCGGGGGATGGCGTAGGGCGCCGGGACGTACTCCCCCAAATTCACTATCATCGCAGGTGGATTGTGGTGCCGGAGGTGGGAGTTGAACCTACACTGGATTGTGGTGCCGGAGGTGGGAGTTGAACCCACACGATGTTGCCATCAACGGATTTTGAGTCCGCCGCGTCTGCCATTCCGCCACTCCGGCACAGGATACACGGGAATTCGCGCGCCAAATAGTATAACCTATTATTCCCATGAAAACCGCGAACGCACACATCGAAAATATCCGCGAGAATCTGGCGCTGCTGGCGGACTTCGGTTTTGCCAGCATCATCCTGGCCGTGCCGGAGCCCGCGACCGCGCCTGGCGGAACGCCCGGCGGCGCACCCGACGCCACCCCCGCCCTGCGCGTGGTGGCGACCCACCGCTCGACCACGGCCGTGGCCCCTTTGGTGTCCCAGCTGGACGATACACTGCTGGATCGGGCCGAACACGCCACGGCTTACGCGGCGGCTCAGTCCGCGACCACGGTCCGCGCCGAACAGCCCCGGGAATATCGCGGCGTCACCTACGTCGTCCAGGCCCACCCCGTGACCGCCCGCATCGCGGACGGTTCCATACACGCGGGGGAGCAGGATCTCTGCACCGCGTCCGGTCCCATCGCGGTCATCATCCGCCACATCGCCGCCGCCGCGGTTGACAACCCCGGCCGCATGGAGGGCGAATTCTTTGCGATGGCGACCGAAATCACCGAGATGCTGTGCACGCGTCCGCTGCTGACAGTGGACGGCGAGCTGTTTTCGACCACGCGCCGCCCCGGTGACGGTGTCTTGCGCGTGGCAGCCGACGGCACGGTGGTCTATCCCAGCCCGAACGCGGTCGCCATCATGCGCCGCGCCGGATTCGAGGAACGCGTGCGGACCAGTCCCGCGGGCACGTTGCCGGGCGGCGGCTACGGCGTGACGCCCGTGTTGGGGACCTATCGCGCGCTGGAACGCGAGACCGAGGTCCTGGGGCGCAGCCTGCTGTACCGCAGTATCGGGATGGGGGCAGCCGGTGCCGTCGTATTCGTCGAGGACGTGACCGAGCTGCGTCGCCAACAGGCCGAACTGGCCGGGCGCGATCGCATCATCACCGAGATTCGCGACCAGGTGCGGTCCTTGTCCGAACAGCTGGAAACGCGCAAATGCCTGGACCGGGCGAAAGCAATCCTGATGGAACGCGGCTTGAGCGAGGCACAGGCCTTTTCGAAACTGCAAAAGACGGCAATGGATTTCCGCAAGCCGCTCAAGGAAGTCTGCGAGGCGATTATCTTGTCAGACGAGATGAAATAAGGTACAGTATGTAACACGCCTGTAACAAGGATGTTTCGGGCGACCTCAATACGAGCAAAGGCGCTCACGATTTCTGTCGCGGTTTGTCGGCGATGGCGGTCGTGAGTTTTTTTGTGTCGACCTGCAAGAACTGTGTGTGTGAGCGAGCAAGCATGTGCGAGTGAGAAAGGCGAGGAAATGGCGGAGTATGCGGTGTTTTGGGGATGTACCATCCCAGCGCGTTTTCCCTTCATCGAAAAAGCGACGCGCCTGATGGCAGACGACCTGTCCTGTCAGTTGCGCGACGGCGACGGCTTTACCTGCTGTCCCGAGGGCACGCTGGTCAAGGCCAACAGCCCCGAGGCCTTCAACCTGACCGCGGCGCGCAACCTGGCGCTGGTCGAGCGCGAGGGGCTGGATCTGATAACACCCTGTAACGGGTGCTATTCGACTTTCAAGGAAACCCAGAGCCATCTGGCGACCGATTGGCGCGAGCGCGACGCGATCAACGAGCGTCTGGCGACCGTCGATTTGCGCTATGACGGGCGTTTGACGATTTATCACCTTGCGGAGTATCTGGCAGACGTCGTCGGCATCGGAGCGGTGGCGGCACGCGTCACGCGCCCGTTGTGGGGCATGCGCATCGCCGTGCATTACGGCTGTCATCTGTTGCGCCCGCAACCCGCAGTGCGCTGGGACGATGCCCTGCATCCGACCAAGGTCGAGGCACTGGTCAAATCGCTGGGTGCGACCGTGGTCGATTACCCGTCAAAGATGGTGTGTTGCGGCGGCGCCCTGGGTCGTGTGGGAGAAATGGACAGCTCGATGGCATTCGCCCGCAAGAAACTGAACGAACTGAAAGAGGCACAGGTCGACGCCCTGGTTGTGGTCTGTCCCAGTTGCTTTCAGCAGTTCGACCTGAACCAGGCCGCACTTTCGACTGCCGATGACCCGCAGCAGCTGCCGGTCTTTTATTTGTCCGAGTTGGTGGCACTGGCGTACGGTCACAGTCCCGAGGAATTGGGCTTTGCGCAACACCGCACCTCGGTGACGCCGTTTCTGGAGCGCCTGGATCGGGCTGCCGCGGACAAGGAACACCTGGCGCGGCATTTCGATGTCGCTCTGCTGAACAAATGCGATGACTGCCGTGCCTGCAAAGACGACTGTCCGGTGGCGAAAATCGATCCGACCTTCCGCCCGAACGACATGATCGCCGATTTGGTGCGCGGGCGTATGGACGAGGTCGTCGCATCGGCCGAGGCCTACAAATGCGTCGAATGCTACAACTGTCAGGAACTGTGTCATTCACGCATCGGGATGACCGGTGTCATGCGCAGCCTGAAAGAGCTGGGGATAGCCCGCGGACAGGCGCCGGCGGCGGTCATCAGCGGATACGAGGCCGTGCTGCATGACGGCGTGCTGGGAAAACCCCGCATGTCCGCACGCAAAAAACTCGGTCTGGGCGAGGTACCCACCGGTGGCGGCAACGTTATCGAAGAACTGATGGCGGCGGGACGCACTTCCGCTGAAAAACCGGCGGAACAGCCGGTGTCCCAATGATGTTCAGCGCACGTGCAGGCTGTATCGTGCGCGTCGTTAAGTAAGGAGAGATTTTCATGTGTGGACTCGTAGGAATATGTGACACCGGCGGCACCCGCCATTCCGGCGAAGACGTCATGCGCGCGATGGCGCTGCAGCACGACCGGGGTAACGGTTTGGGCGCCGGTTACGCCGGTCACGGGATTTATCCCGAGCTGCCCGATCATTACGCACTGCATCTGCTGTTCGAAAACCGCGCGGCGCTCGAGCGCACCGAGGCCTTCATCGATGCGTATTACGAGCTGGAACGTGCCGAGGCCATCCCGACCCGGCGCACCGACGGCATCGGCAAGGCGCCGCTGTTGTGGAGGTATTTCGTGCAGCCGAACGCCAAAAAGCTCAGCGATTCCGGCCAGCGCGAGGACGACTATGTGGTCTATGGCGTGATGCACATCAACACGCATTTCGACGGCGCGACCGTGGTGTCCAGCGGCAAAAACATGGGCGTGTTCAAAGGCGTGGGCTTCCCCGAGGAAATCGGGCATTTCTATCGCATCGAGGAATACGGCGCGCACACCTGGGTGGCGCACAACCGCTTCCCGACGAACTCGCAGGCCTGGTGGGGTGGGGCGCACCCGTTTTCGCTGCTGGACTTTTCGCTGGTGCATAACGGCGAGCTTTCCAGTTACGGCATCAACGCGCGCTACATCAAACAGTTCGGCTATGTCTGCACCCTGTTCACCGACACCGAGGTCGCGACCTATCTGTTCGATCTGCTGGTGCGCCGTCACGGGCTGTCGTTCGAGGACGCCTGTGCCGCGCTGGCGCCCCCGCTGTGGTCGGCGATTGACGCGATGGAGCCCGCGGCGCGCGAACGCGCGACCCTGATGCGTGACATTTACGGCTCGGCGATGCTGAACGGACCGTTCGCGATTGTGCTGGGCACGAACAGCGGCATGGTCGCATTCAACGACCGCGTGAAGCTGCGCCCGCTGGTGGCCGCCGTATCGGGTGACTTGGTGGCTGTCGGCAGCGAGGAAAGCAGCCTGCTGGAGGTCCTGAACACTCCCGATTACGTCTGGGCGCCCAAAGCCGGCGAACCGGTGATTGCGCGCGTGGGACAGCCCTTTGACATCACGACCGCGACCCTGCATACGACCGCCGAAAGGAGCGCGGCATGATCAACTATCTGCAACCCGAATTCCACGTCGACATCGACTACGACCGCTGTCACAAATGCGGCCGCTGCGCCGGCCAATGCGGCTGGGGCGTCTACAGCTTCGTCGAACGTCCGCTGCCCGACGACGCGAAATGCCGCGCCTGCCACCGCTGCGTGACCTTCTGCCCGGCCCACTGCATCACCATCAAGCGCAGCGACCTGGCCTATCGCGAAAACCCCAACTGGCCCATCCGCGCCCGCAAAGGCGTCTGGCGCCAGGCGGCCAGCGGCGGGGTCCTGCTGACCTCGATGGGCTCGGACGCGCCGCGCGGCTCGATTTTCGACGCGCTGACGCTGGACGCCTGTCAGGTCACCAACCCCTCGATCGACCCCTTGCGCGAACCCATGGAGACCCGCACCGTCATCGGTAAACGTCCGCGTGCATTGGGGGAGCGCGTCCCGAAAGATTGGGCGGGCAGGTTGACGCTTTCGACCCCGATACTGTTTGCTCCAATGAGCTTCGGTTCCGTGTCGCTGAATGTCCATAAATCCATGGCGATGGCGGCAAAGCGGCTGGGAACCTTTATGAACACCGGCGAGGGCGGTCTGCACGCAGACCTGTACCCCTATCAGGACAACGTCATCGTCCAGGTCGCATCCGGCCGTTTCGGCGTGACGCCCGAATACCTGGAGCGCGGCGCTGCGATCGAAATCAAGGTCGGCCAGGGCGCGAAACCGGGCATCGGAGGGCACCTGCCCGGCGAGAAAATCAACGCCGAGGTCTCGACCACGCGTATGATCCCTCAGGGAACCGACGCCATCAGCCCGGCACCGCATCATGACATTTATTCGATCGAGGACCTGCGCCAGCTGATTTACAGCCTGAAAGAGGCCAGCGGCTACAAGCCGGTGGGCGTGAAAATTGCCGCCGTGCACAACGTGGGCGCGATTGCATCGGGTATCGTGCGTGCCGGTGCCGATTACGTGTATCTGGACGGCATGAACGGCGGCACCGGGGCGGCACCCGCCGTCATCCGCGACCACGTGGGTATCCCGGTCGAGCTGGCACTGGCCGTGGTCGACCAGCGCCTGCGCGACGAGGGCATCCGTAACGAGGCCTCCATCATCGTCGCCGGTTCCATCAAAAGCTCCGCCGATTTGGCGAAGGCGCTGGCGCTGGGCGCCGACGCGGTAGCGCTGGGTTCGGCGACCCTGCTGGCTTTGGGTTGCCACTTGTGCCAAAGCTGCCACACCGGTTGTTGCAGCTGGGGCCTGACCACGCAAAAGCCCGAGCTCACCCGTCGCCTGGATCCCGAAGAGGGGGCACAGCGTCTGGTGAACCTGGTCAGCGCCTGGACGCACGAGTTGCAGGAAATACTGGGCGCTTTGGGTGTGAACGCGGTTGAAAGCCTGCGCGGCAGTCGTGACCGTCTGCGTGCCATCGGCTTGGATGCGCAAACCTGCGAGATACTGGGCGTGGCCCCGGCAGGCCGCTAGAACGAAACGTGAATGAGAGGAACCGTTGATGTCTGCAGTTTTTGATACCAATCCGGCAACCGCCGCCCCCATCGAAGGATATCGTCCCGTCGCACCTGTGGTCGAACGCGACGGCGCCACAGCGGTGGTCGATGCCGACCATGTCTATTATCGTGAACTGAACGAAGCCATCCAGCAGCTGGTGGCAGACGGAGTGCGCGACCTGACGATACGCGGCGTGAACGGCCAGCGCTACATCGGCAACGGGCTGACCGAAACGGATCTGCGCATTCGGATTCAGGGCGTTCCCGGCCAAGACCTGGGGATGTTCCTGGGAGGACCGGTGATCGATGTCGACACCAACGCCCAAGACGGCGTCGGAAACACCATGGAGTCCGGTGAAATCTGCGTGCATGGCAGCGCCGGCGACGTCGTGGGTTACGGTATGCGCGGTGGTCGCATCCTGATACGCGGGGATGCGGGCTATCGCGTCGGCATTCATATGAAACAATATCAGAACCAATTACCCGAGGTTATCATCGGCGGGAAAGCTCGGGATTTCTTTGGGGAGTATATGGCCGGCGGCAGGCTGGTTTTGCTGGATTTGAATTCACAACTTGCAGGACCGGCGCTGGGAAACTACACTGGTACCGGTATGCACGGAGGAGAGATTTTCGTTCGCGGCACAGTGGATGCATGCCTCTGTGGTCGCGAGGTGGGTGTCGTGCCCGCCACCCCCGAGCAGCTGGAAACGATACGCCCCTTGGTTACGCGCTATTGCGAAGCCTTCGGAGCGGACGCCGACGGCATTATGTCACAGACGTTCACGCGTATTGCGCCGGTCAGCTCGAGGCCCTACGGGAATTTGTACTGCTCTATGTAGGGCGGCACCACCTAGCACGATTTGGCTGTGTTGTTTGGCAGAACCGTGTGCTTACGTAGCTTCAGTACGCTCCGCGCACGAACCTGCCAAACGCCTCGCCAAATCGCACTATGAGGCGCCTTGTGCTGAGCCCCAAGGGCCTTGAGGCGTTGAAACCGATGGAAATGGGAGTGGAATGTGACTCCGGCAAGTCCTCATAGCGTCAACAACGGGCTGGTCGTGTCAACCGACACAACGGCAGCCCGTCGTTACGCACAGCTGCTGCGCCGGTTCACCCGCCGGGTGTCGGTGGTGTCGCTGGCAGATGCCGTGCGCACCATCGCCTTCCAAACGGTCAACATAGTGATCTTGGACGCCGGGGAGCGCACCAACGAGCTGCTGGCTGTGTTGGAACGTTTCGTCGCACAGGGCAAGAAAATGTCGGCGCTCGCCATCATCAGCCCGCGTCTGTTGGGTCGCGTACGCGTACCCACGCGCCTGGTGGCCGATTTCGTCGTCGAGGGCGCCAGCGAAGCCGAGATCACCGCGCGTCTGCGTTTTCTGATGACCTCGCGCGAAACGGATGAAACCGAGGAAGTCGTCCAGGACGGCGACCTGACACTTGATCTGGCACAGCACAAGATCTATGTCTCCGGCGCCGCACTGCCGTTTGCGCACATCGAGTATTCGCTCTTGAGCTTTTTCATCACGCACCCCAACCGCACCTATTCGCGAAACGACTTGCTGCAACGTGTCTGGGGAAATGAGAGCAACGATACCCCCAGCCGCACCGTCGACGTCCACGTCCGTCGCGTGCGCGCGAAACTCTACGAGTACGGCATCGACCGCCTGGAAACCATCCGCGGCGTGGGCTATCTGTGGCGCTCGCAGTAAACCCGCACGCAGAAACCGGGCATCGCCCGAACCGGTCGGAAAGGGAATCCGGGACGCGCATTTCGAGGGATTTTCGCAATTATGGACCTTGCGTGCCCGGGGTTTTTTTGCTACACTTTTACGTTGCTGTCTGACAGCATTTTGTTTCGTGACGGATTTGATGAAAATGACGGTATCGATCACGCGTGCACTTCCCTCGGGATTCTGCACGGACAGGTGACGAAAGCACAGGTAACACAGGCAGACGCGGCAGGCGTCGCGCATGAAAAGGAGCGAGAAGGAGCACGTGGCCAAAAAAGAGGACGCTATCGAACTGGAAGGCACGGTCATCGAACCGCTGCCCAATGCCATGTTCAAAGTCGAGCTCGAAAACGGGCACAAGGTGCTGGCGCACATCAGCGGCAAGATGCGCATGCACTACATTCGAATCCTTCCCGGTGATAAGGTGATCGTCGAGGTCAGTCCCTATGATCTGACCCGCGGACGCATCACCTATCGTTATAAGTAAGCCCCCGCGAAGCAACACCGGCAAGAAAACAAACGTCTGCGGCTGGACGTGTAGATAGAAAACCGCATGAGCGAAAGGAATGATTGTCGTGAAAGTACGACCGTCAGTAAAAAAGATGTGCGATAAATGCAAAATCATCCGGCGCAAGGGCCGCGTGCTTGTCATTTGTGACAACCCGCGCCATAAGCAGCGCCAAGGCTAGAGGAGGATCAGCGTGGCACGTATTCTCGGTGTCGACCTTCCGCGTGAGAAACGCGTCGAAATCGGCCTGACCTACATTCATGGGATCGGCCTGACCACGGCGAAGCAAATCATCGCCGCCACAGGTGTCAATCCCGACATTCGCGTGAACGACCTGACCGATGAGCAGGTCAGCGCTCTGCGCGAGTATATCGACAAGAACCTGCGAGTCGAGGGCGACCTGCGCCGCGAGACTTCGCAAAACATCAAGCGTCTGATGGAAATCGGTTGTTATCGCGGTCTGCGTCATCGCCGCGGTCTGCCCGTTCGCGGTCAGCGCACCCACACCAATGCGCGTACGCGCAAAGGTCCGCGTCGTCAAATCGGCGCAAAAAAGAAGGGAGCGTGATTCTGAATGGCAGCCAAGAAAAAGAACGTCCGCAGTCGCATCAAGCGCAGCGATCGTAAGAACATCGCGGTCGGACAGGCGCATGTGAAATCGACGTTCAACAACACGATTATCACCATCACCGACCCCCAGGGTAACGTCATCACCTGGCAGTCCGCCGGAACCAGCGGTTTCAAGGGCTCGCGCAAATCGACCCCGTTTGCCGCTCAGTTGGCGGCGGAGGCCGCGGCAAAGACCGCCCAAGAGCACGGTATGCGCAAAGTCGCCGTGTTCGCCAAGGGACCGGGCTCCGGCCGCGAGACGGCGATTCGTTCGCTGCAGGCCGCGGGACTGGAAATCGCGAGCATTCAGGACGTGACCCCCATACCGCACAACGGATGCCGCCCGCGCAAGCGCCGGCGCATGTAGAGGGATCTGACTCCCTGTATTGTTGAGCGATGACTGAGATATCTCGATAAGGAGAAACAACCATGGCAAGATATACCGGAGCGGACTGCCGGCTGTGCCGCCGCGAGGGCGAAAAGCTGTTTCTGAAGGGCGATCGCTGCTATGGCGATAAGTGCGCCATCGAAAAGCGCCCCTACCCGCCGGGTCAGGCGGGCAAGAAACGCCCGCGCGAGAGCGAGTACCGTCTGCAGTTGCGCGAAAAGCAAAAGACCAAGCGCATCTATGGAATGCTGGAAAAGCAGTTCCGTAGCTATTACGAAGAGGCAAACCGTCAGCCGGGCATTACCGGCGAGAACCTGCTGCGTCTGTTGGAGCAGCGCCTGGACAACGTCGTCTACCGGCTGGGCTTTGCAAAGTCCCGTTCGGAGGCACGCCAGATCGTCCGTCACGGCCACATTACCGTCAACGGACAGCGTGTGAACATCCCCTCGTATCGGGTACGCCCCGGCGAGGTCGTGGCAGTCGGGCCCAAGGCCCAGGATCTGTTGGTGATCAAGGCCGCCATCATCTCGAGCGAGCGTTCGACCGTTCCGGGATGGCTGGAAGTCGACATTGAGAAGTTGCAGGGGAGCGTCATCGCGCTGCCGAGTCGCGATATGATCGATACTCAGGTACGCGAGTCGCTGATAGTCGAGTTGTATTCGAAGTAACAGACCGCAAGGAGGCACAACTCTATGGCAGAGTTCATGAAACCGGGAATCATTGTCGAGCCTGTCGACGAGAGCGTTTCGCGCTATATCGTCGAACCGCTCGATCGTGGTTTCGGATATACCCTGGGCAACTGCATTCGTCGCGTCCTGCTGTCCTCCCTGGAGGGCGCGGCTGCGACTTCGATTCGTATCGACGGCGTCCAGCACGAATTCGCATCGATTGACGGTGTGCGCGAGGATGTCACCGACATCGTCCTGAACGTCAAGGGGCTGGTGTTCCGTGATACCGGAATCGGTGACGGCGATGGCGAGGCTGCGTTGTCAGTCACCGGGCCGGCCGTTGTGACCGGTGCGGACCTGTCGGTTCCCAGCGAGTTCGAGTTGGTGAATCCCGGGCAGGTCATCGCGAACCTGAACGATGGTGCGACTTTGACCATGCATATCAAGCTGGGCAAGGGTCGCGGCTATGTGACAGCCGAGCGCAACAAGCGCATCGGGGATCCCATCGGTCTGATTCCCATCGATAGCCTGTATGGGCCGGTTCTGCGTTGCACCTACACGGTTGAAAACACCCGCGTCGGTCAGCGTACCGACTATGAAAAGCTCATTATCGAGGTCGAGACCAACGGTGCCATCGCACCCGATGACGCCATCGCGCGTGCCGGTCACGTGATCGATGAGCACATGCAGCTGTTTGTCAGCCAGACCATCACCCCGTTGAGCGAAGACACCATCTTTACCGAGGCCGACCGTTCGGACTTCGGGAATCTGGACACGCCCATCGAAGAGCTCGACCTGTCCGTGCGTGCGTATAACTGCCTGAAGCGTCAGGGAGTGAATACCATCGGGCAGCTGACCGAGTGCACCGAAAACGACCTGATGAACGTGCGCAACTTTGGCGCGAAGTCCATCGAGGAAGTCAAGGACAAGCTGATCGAGATGGGACTGAACCTGAAGAGCTAGCTTGTCGGGGCGCTCGGCGCACCTGCGGAACTACTGCAGGTGTGACCGGCGTGACGTAAACAGTGACGTAGCTATTTGAATGAACATTTGAGGAGCGACTGGAAATGAGACATGCCAAGAAAGGACGTAAGCTGGGTACCGACGCCTCGCACACCAAAGCGATGCGCCGCAGCCTGGTGACCGCCCTGCTAAAGAACAATCGCATCAAGACCACCGAGACCCGCGCAAAGGAAATCCGCGCGGATGTCGATCGGGTCATCACCTGGGCCAAGGCAGGCGACGTGCATTCGCGCCGTCTGGCATTGGGCTTCATCTATGATGATGATTTGGTCAAAAAGATCTTTTCCGAGGCCGAGCGCTTCGAGGGACGCCAGGGTGGTTACACCCGCATCCTCAAGCTGGGTCCGCGTAAAGGCGATGCGGCACCGATGGTCATCATGGAGCTCATCGACTAGATCGACAGATCGGTGTAACCACAGGTAATTGCAAGCGCCGGACGGTACGGGACAGTACTCCGGCGCTTTTGCTATCTGGGGTATGATGAAACGATGATTCAGCTGGAGGGCATAGCGGCACGCGCAGGCGTACTGAACGGGGTCGATTTAGCGGTTGCACCCGGTGAACACGTGGTGCTGATGGGTGGCAACGGTTCGGGCAAGACGACGCTGTTGTTATTGATTGCGGCGCTGGAGCGCGCAGATGCGGGCAGCGTGCGTGTCGACGGTCTGGACCCCTTTGATGCGACCTCGACCATAGAGGTCAGGCGTCGGGTCGGTTTCGTCCAGCAACGACCCGATGATCAAATCGTGGCGACCAGCGTGGCTGATGACGTCGCCTTCGGTCCCGAAAACTTGGGGTTGCCCCGCGCAGAACTGCAGGCGCGGGTGGACGAGGCCTTGCAGCTGACCGGGTTGAACGGGCTGGAAGGTCGCGAGCCTCACACCTTGTCGGGGGGCCAAAAGCAGCGCCTGGTGATTGCCGGCGCACTGGCCATGCGGCCGGCCTATTTGTTGTTGGATGAACCCACCAGCCAGCTGGATCCCGCCGGGCGCGCAGATGTGCTGGCGGTGTTGGCGCGGGCAAAGGCCGACGGTTGCGGCATATTGCAGGTGACGCACAGCATGGACGAGGCACGCCGGGCTGACCGCATCGTTATTCTGCATGACGGGCGGATTGCGTTTGACGGCACGCCGGATGCTCTGGAGCTGCGGCGCGAGCAGTTTGCGCAGTGGGGGATAGACACCGGTCTTGCCCCGATACAGCGCGTGCCCTATGCGGGCGATGATCCGGCGCGGCTGTCCGCAACCGACGTATCGGTCACCTATCGGGTGGGCGACATCCAGGTACCCGCTTTGCGCCGGGCGAACCTGACTGTGTCCGCCGGTGATTTCGTGGTGGTACGCGGTGCCACGGGCAGCGGCAAATCGACCCTGCTGAATTGCTTGGCGGGACTGTTGACACCGGATGCGGGCACACTGACGCTGGATGGACAGGCACTGACGGCGCGGAGTACACGCGGACGCGTGGGATTGATTTTCCAGGATCCGGAAAGCCAACTGTTTGCCGAGACCGTCCTCGATGACGTCGCCTATGGCCCGCGCAATCTGGGTGCCGACAAGCAGCAGGCCGCCGATGCGGCGCAGTCGGCACTGAAGCGGGTCGGGCTGGACCCGGAGCGTTTCGGGATGCTGTCCCCGTTTCGGCTGTCCGGAGGACAGGCCAGGCGCGTGGCGATAGCCGGTATTATTTCCATGCAGCCGCAATTCATCTTGGCAGACGAGCCGACCAGCGCGCTGGACCCGGCGGGGCGCGACACGGTGCGCGCGCTGTTGGCTGCCATGACCGAACACGCCGGGGTGTTGGTGGTCACGCACAATCCGGAACAGTTCGCCGATGTGGCGACTGCCACCTACCGGCTGGTTGACGGGGTGCTGCAATGAAAACGATTGCCGCATTCGGGATGTATCTGCCGGGCAACAGCTTTTTGCATCGGGCGGATCCGCGGACCAAGCTGGTGGGGGCTTTCATTTTGATAGTCGCGCTGTTTTGCACGACGGCACTGCCGGTGATTGTGGCGTCGCTGGCGGTGTTGCTGGCGGTGATGCTGGCCGCGCGTATACCGCCGGGCTGGATTTTCCGTGCTCTGCGTCCGATTGTGCTGATTGTACTGTTCACGCTGGTGGTGAATGCCGTGCGGCTGTCGCCGTTGGCGTTCAGCTGGACAGGCTTTTTGCGCGGGCTGGCGTTTTCGATACGGCTGATTGACGTGATGCTGTTGTCGACGATGGTGACGCTGACGACCAGCCCGGTTGCGTTGACCGACGGCTTGACTGCGATGATGCGTCCGCTGCGGACTTTGCGGGTGCCGGTTGACGACATCGCGATGATGCTCTCGATCGCGCTGCGGTTTATTCCGACCATCAGCCAAGAGGCACAGATCATCATCAAGGCACAGACGGCGCGTGGTGCGAACTTCAGCACGGGCAGTTTGTTTGCGCGCCTGCGGGCGTGGACGGTGGTGCTGGTGCCGCTGTTGGTGCAGCTGTTTCGGCGTGCGGACACCTTGGCGTTGGCGATGGAGTCGCGCTGTTACACGGGGCAGGGCAGGACGCGGCTGCGTGTGCTGACCATGCGCACGGGTGACTGGGCGACGCTGGTCGTTATCGTTGCCGCCGCCGTCACCATCGCCGTGCTCTAGCACGTGACCCCCCTCATTGCTTCAATGCGCCGCAGGGGGAAGTGAGCCGAAAAAAAGCTGCAAAGCTTTTTATTCGGTCTCATCTTCCCCCATACCCACACTGATGCCAAGGGAAGTGAGCCGAAAAAAAGCTGCAAAGCTTTTTATTCGGTCTCATCTTCCCCACACCCACACCGATGAAGAGGGAAGTGAGCCGAAAAAAAGCTGCAAAGCTTTTTATTCGGACTCACCTTCCCCCATACCCACACTGATGCCAAGGGAAGTGAGCCGAAAAAAGCTGCAAAGCTTTTTATTCGGCCTCATCTTCCCCCATACCCACACTGATGCCAAGGGAAGTGAGCCGAAAAAAAGCTGCAAAGCTTTTTATTCGGTCTCATCTTCCCTCATTCCCACAAGTGCGCGTTGGTATACAATGGCGTCACCGACTCGGATGATGGGAGAGGCAATGCGTAACCGTGCACGTGTGTGGTCGATTGTCGTCAGTGTGTTCGGTCTGGTGGCAGCCTTGGTATTCACGTTTCTGTTTCCCGCCGTCAAAGGCCTGGGCACGCGCGTGCGCCTCCCGGTCTTTCACGGATCGCTCACCTGGGCGAACCTGGTGCTGTTCGCCGTGCTGGGTATTGTGGGCATCGTCGCGTTTTTTACCACAGGCGAACGCGGACAGCGCACGTATCGCTGGGTGGATGCCTTGCGCATCACGGCGGTCGTGCTGTGGCTGGGGGGTACCGTGTTGGGGCTGATCGCGGCACGCCTGTCCTGGGATTTCTCGGCATCCCAAACCTCGCCCTGGCAGTTGTTGCTGGCAGAGCCGCGCATGCAACTGCAGTTCGTCGTTTCCTTGGTGGGAGTGGCAGCTCTCGCGTTGCCTTTGGTGCTCGGACAGGGCCGCTTGCGCTCGTTGATTGCCGGTCTCTTTGGCGTGGCGACGCTGGTGGGACTGTATTTCGCGATGACGGCGGGCACGGGGCTGCATCCGGACAGCCCGGTCATGAATTCCGACGAGCTGCGTATCAAGCTGACCTTTTACCTGATGTTCGCCGGTCAGCTGGTGTTGTCTGCCGGGCTGACCGCGTTTGTGCGCAGTTGCTATCGGCAGCGCAACCAGCGGTTCGGAACGCACGTGGCGCCGCTGCGCTAGATGCGGTGTCGACATCCCGCTCCCCCGATTAGTATTCCGAAACCCACAGAATGGGGCGGCGGTGTATTCAGGATGGTGCATAAGGAAACCCAAACTACCATTTGGCGAAATAGATGCCTGTCACACCCGCTGTCTGTGGTAAGGTGAAAAGGCGGATTTCGTACGAACCTACGGGGAATTCGGGTTCGGGGAAAGCCGCGTCTCGTATTTGTTCGGCATGCGCATGACATAGGACTGAGACGTGATTCGATTCCGATATCGCGCGCGCGGGGCTTAGGCGAGTTCGTAAGGCAAGTTTCGGGAACGTGAAAGCAAGGGGATGTACGTGGGGGTGTCGCGGGAGTGGCATCGATCACGGCAGCACACAGGAAGGCACAAGGAGGTATCGGAATGAAAAAGAGCATGAAGTTCGTTTTGCTCGCGCTGGTCGTGCTGGCTGCGGCGGCGCTGGTCATCGGTTGCGGTGGCAAGAGCGATTCGGCAAGCACCGAGGGTGACACCACCACCGGAAAAACCACGCTCACCATCGGCATGGGTGGTCCGTTGACCCAGGGCGACGTCGCGTTCGGCCAGGGCGCTCAGCGCGCCGTTCAGCTGGCGGTCGAGGATGCGAACAAGCTGCCCGAGGTCACCGAGCTGGGTATCGAGTTCAAGACGCTCGACGGTGACGACCAGTCAGAGGCCGAAAAGGGCGTGACGGCGGCGAACAGCTTTGTGTCCGACCGCAGCCTGGTCGGTGTCGTCGGTCACTTCAACTCGACCGTATCGATTGCCGCGTCCAAGGTCTACAACGAGAACAACGTGACCGCCATCAGCTACGGGTCGACCAACCCGGACCTGACCAAGCAGGGCTTCAAGACCATCTTCCGCACCTGCGCCACTGATGACTATCAGGGACCGACGGGTGCCGATGACGCCATCAAGCTGGGCTTCAAAAAGGTCGCTATCATCGACGACTCCAGCCCCTACGGCCAGGGTCTGGTCGCCGAGTTCGAGAAGAAATTCAAGGAACTGGGTGGCGAGGTCACGTCCAAGCAGTCCACGCAGCAAAAGCAGAACGACTTCACCGCAGTCGTCACGAAGATCAAGAGTGAAAGGCCCGACTTCGTCTATTTCGGCGGCACCTATGCAGCCGACACCGGCGCGGGCGCGCTGTTGACCAAGCAGCTGAAAGAGGGCGGCGTGTCCGTGCCCGTCATGGGTGGCGACGGACTGTACGCTGCCGACTATATCAGCGAGGCCGGCGAGGCCAGCGAAGGCGACCTGGCGACCTGCCCGGGTATGCCCGTCGAGCTGCTGCCCCAGGGCCAGGCATTCGCCGACGCCTACAAGGCGAAGTTCCCCGGCAAAGACATCGCCGCATTCGACGCCTATGCCTATGACGCCGCGCAGGCTTTGATCAAGGCCGTCGTCAAGGTCGCTCAGGAAAACGGCGCCGACAAAGTCACGTCCCCTGCCGGCAAAGAGGCCATCCAGGCCGCTGTCGCCGCATCCAGCTTTGACGGCGTGACCGGACCGATTGCCTTTGACGAGAATGGCGACAACACCAACCGCGTGATTACCTTGTACAAGGTCGTCGACGGCGCTTGGGTTGCCCAGGAACTCTAGGTCTAGGACTAACTGACACAGGCCACGGGGGAGTGTTCGCACTCCCCCCGGCTGTTTTCGACTGCTGAAACCAATCGAAAGAAGCCTTATGTTCAATTACATCGTATCTCAGCTGGTAAACGGGGTGACCTTGGGCGGCATGTACGCCCTGATTGCGTTAGGTTACACCTTGGTTTACGGCATCCTTTTGATGATTAACTTCGCGCACAGCGAAATGTTCATGTCGGGTGGCTACATCGGTCTGGGCGTGCTGAACCTGCTCAGCAACAAAGCCGTCCAAGCGGCCGTGGTTGCGCGTCTGCCGTTTCTGGCGTTTTTGCAATCGGCACGCACGTTTTTCACCGGCAGCACCATCGGGATGATCCTGATGCTGCTGATTGTGTTCGGCATCTCGGCGGTTCTCACCGGCTGCTTGGGAATGTTGACAGAACGCTTCGCCTACCGACCGCTGCGCAACGCGCCGCGTCTGTGCCCGCTGATTTCAGCTTTGGGCATCTCGATTTTCCTGCAGAACGCGGCATTGCTCTGGATTGACAACTCGATTCCCTTTCCGTCGCTGCTTCCGACGCGGGACTTCGGGTTCGGTATCACCCCGATTCGCATCTTCATCATCGTGACCTCGCTCATCCTGTTGTTCGTGCTGGACCGTTTCGTGTCCACGACCCGCATCGGCAAAGCCATGCGCGCCACCAGCCAGGACCAGGATGCGGCGGGACTGATGGGAATCGACATCAACTCGGTCATCGCGCTGACCTTCTTTATCGGCCCCGCCCTGGGCGCGGTCGCCGGAATCTTTTCCGGCATGTATTACGGCGTGGTCACCTATAACATGGGATTCTTCCCCGGCATCAAGTCGTTCACGGCGGCCGTGCTGGGTGGCATAGGAAACTTGCGCGGCGCGATGCTCGGCGGATTTATGCTGGGTATCATCGAGGCGCTGGCATCCGGTTTCATTTCGTCCGGTTACAAGGACGTCATCGCATTCGTCATTTTGATTATCGTCCTGATTTTCAGACCCGGCGGTCTGTTGGGCGAATCCGTTGTAGAGAAGGTGTAAGCCATGACGACTGAACGCGACAACATCAACAGCGAAGCCCCGTCACTGGCAGCAGATCTCCTCCCGGCGGCAAAACCGATGTTCAAAAAACAGCGGGGGAGCAAGACCTCTCCGCTCAAGGTCATCCTGTTGGTCATACTGGCACTGGCGCTCATCGCCGCGCCGATTATTTTCCAGGGCTTCGGCCAGCTGCTCCTGATTCGCATTTTCGCGATCGTGGGCCTGTATATTATCCTCGCGATGGGACTGAATATCGTCGTGGGCTATGCCGGTCTGCTGGACTTCGGCCGCATGGCCTTTTATGCTTTCGGCGCCTATGCGGCGATGCTGATCGGTGTTCCCTTGGCACAGGCCTTGGGACCGCAACTGGGCGGCTGGGCATACGTGGTCAGCTTGGTGGGTGGCGCCATCGTGTCTTCGCTGGTGGGATTTTTGCTCAGCTTGCCGGTTATGCGCCTGCGCGGCGACTACCTGGCTATCGTGACCTTGGGATTCGGCGAAATCGTCCGTATTTGTCTGCAGAATAACTTCCTGGGCCTGTCAAACGGCGCCCAGGGTCTGCCGCGTACGGGACAGACCTTGCCGGCACCCCCGGGGCTGGACTGGCTGAAAATGAACGTCTATTTCCCGATCAACGATCGCTTCGTCATCGAGTTTTCCAGTAACGTGTACTGGTACTACATCATCCTGATTTTGCTGGTGGTGGCAATCATCGTCGTCCGCCGGCAGGACAACTCGCGCTTGGGTCGCAGCTGGGCGGCTCTGCGCGAAGACGAGGTCGCAGCCGCCGCGATGGGAGTGAACACCACACGCGCCAAAACCTGGGCCTTTGTGCTGGGCGCCCTGTGGGGTGGCGTTGCGGGCGCGACCTTCAGTTACTTCCAGATGGTGGCAAGCCCCGAGACCTTCAACTTTTTCAACTCGGTTTTGGTGCTCGCGATTGTCGTCATCGGCGGCATGGGATCGATTCCGGGTGTGATTGTGGGCGCACTGGCCATTCAGGGTATCCCCGAGTTCATCCGGTGGTTTGCGCAGAACTTCCTGTCCGGTGCTGCCAGCGGTATCGACAAAACAGTCAGTAACTATCGCAACCTGATTTTGGGACTGCTGATGGTGGTTATGATGGCTATTCGCCCGGCGGGGTTGATTCCCTCCAAGCGCATCAAGCGCGAGATCCACGGTGCCGGCGGCAGCGACGGCTCAACCCGGGTCGAGGGCGACGTGTTGGTGAACGGGGTGCCTGCGGGAATAGAAGGCGCAACTCCGGGAGGAGGTGAGGGCGCATGAGCGAAACCTCCACTGCCACCACACATCTGGTAGAGGCCAAATCGGCGACGATCGCCTTTGGTGGTCTGCGTGCGGTTGATTCGGTCGACCTGCATATCGACGCCGGCGAAATCGTCGCCCTGATCGGTCCGAACGGCGCGGGCAAGACGACGTTCTTTAACCTGCTGACCGGCATCTATACCCCCACCGAAGGCGAGGTGCTGTTTGACGGACGCAGCGTCAGCGGGGTCAAGCCGCATGTCATCGCCGCGCGCGGCATCAGCAGGACGTTTCAGAATATCCGCCTGTTCAAGGCCATGACCTCGCTCGAAAACGTCATGATCGGGCGGCACGTTCGCACGAAATCGGGTCCCTTCGGTGCGACCTTCCGCACGCCGGCTTTTCGCCGGGAAGAGGCGCAAATCCAGGCGGACGCCGAGCGCTGGTTGGAGTTTGTGGGGCTGTCGCAGTTTGCCAACGAGATCGCAAGCTCGCTGCCGTACGGGGCACAGCGCAGGCTGGAAATCGCGCGTGCGCTGGCGACCGAGCCCAAGCTCATTTGCCTGGACGAACCGGCTGCCGGCATGAACAACAAGGAAAGCGCCGAGCTGAACCAGCTGATTTTCCGCATCCGCGACGAGCTGGGTATCACCGTGCTGTTGATCGAGCACGACATGAAAGTCGTTATGAATCTGGCGGAGCGTATCTACGTGCTGGACTTCGGCAAGCTGATCGCACAGGGAACCCCTGGCGAAATTCAGGCAAACCCCGCCGTCATCGAGGCATATCTGGGCAAGGGGGCCGACGCCATCGTGCGGGAACGTGCAGAGGCACAGGCCGCCGCCGAAACGGATGCGTCCCGGGGATCTACTCCCCCGAATGCATCTGCGAATGACGATCTGTTGGAAAGCGATGGCATCATCATGACGCCGCCGAACGCACAGGCAAAGGAGGACGCATGATGGCAGCGCTGACGACTGACACTCCGGATGTGAAAAGCGACGCCCCGCAGGAAACTGTCACGGCCGATACCGCACCGATGTTGCAGGTCACAGACCTGCACACCAGCTATGGCAAGATTCATGCGATCAAGGGCATCAGCTTTCAGGTTAACCGCGGAGAGATCGTGACCTTGATCGGCGCCAACGGTGCCGGTAAATCGACGACGCTGCGCACGCTGTCGGGGCTGATCGCCCCCCAATCGGGGAGCATTCTGTTTAACGGCAGCGACATTGCCGGCCTGAAACCGCACGTGATCACCGCGAAGAAAATCATCCAGGTGCCCGAGGGGCGCCGCATTTTCCCCAAGATGACCGTGCGCGAGAACCTGGACATGGGCGCGTTTCTGCGTCGCGACGCCGACGGCATCAAGCAGGACATGGAATGGGTGCTGGAACTGTTCCCGCGCCTGGCGGAACGCATCAACCAAAAGGGTGGGACGCTTTCCGGCGGGGAACAGCAGATGCTTGCGATGGCACGCGGGCTGATGGCGCGTCCCGAACTGTTGATGCTGGACGAGCCCTCGATGGGCTTGGCACCGGTTATTGTCGAGGTCATTTTCGAGACCATCGCAAAACTGCAGGAAAAGGGCATCACCATCCTGCTGGTTGAACAAAACGCGAACCTGGCGCTGGGAATTGCAGACCGCGGCTATGTGCTGGAAACCGGTGACATCAAGCTGACCGGTACCGGCAAGGAACTGTTGGCTAACGAAGACGTACGAAAGTCCTATCTGGGTGAAGACTGATTCGGATAAGATTCTCGCGCGAACGCGGGATTTTGCACAGAAACACGGACTCTTCGCCACGGGGGGTCCGCTTCTGTGTATGGTCAGCGGCGGCGGGGATTCGGTGGCGTTGCTGTATCTGCTGCTGGAAATCGAGGATCTGCGCGCGCGCATGCACGTCCTGCATGTGAACCACCACCTGTCCGGTGGCGAAGAAGACTACGCCGAAGAACAGGTCAGGCGTCTGTGCGCGGAACTGGACCTGCCGCTGACGGTGACCTCGCACGACGTGGCGGATATCGCGCGTTCCGAACGCCAAAACGTCGAGGACGCCGGCCGGCGTCTGCGCTATGCGGATGCCGATCGGGTGTTGGACCGCCTGTGTACGGACGCGGGTTGTGACCGCTCAGACGGGCGTATTCTGACGGCGCACAGCCGCGACGACCGGGTCGAGACCTTTTTTGTCCGCGCGATTATGGGCTCGGGAACCGGTGCCTTGGCGGGCATCCGACCGCAGCGGGGACGCATCATCCGCCCGCTGCTGGATATCGATCGGATTGAACTGCGTGATTGGCTGACGGCGCGTAATATCAGCTGGTGGGACGATCCCTTGAACGACGACCTGGAGGGCACGCGTGTCTTCATCCGCACGAATATAATCCCTGCAGCCGAGCAGCTGCGGGCGAACTTTCGTGAGAACTTGGCGCGCACGATGGATTTGGTGGCAGATGACGAGGCGCTGTTGCAGCGGATGGCGCGTGGTTTCGCCACGGACTTTCTGATTGAGAGCAGCTGTGATGTGTTGCTGGAAATGGATGCGTTGATGCTCTCTACACTCGAGCGGGTGATGCTTCGTCGGGTGCTGCGCGAAGCGATTGTCGTGACCTTTCCGCATGCCTCGCGTCTGGAGTCCTTTCATATCGAGGCGATTGCCGACGCGGTGTCGGCGGATGCACAGCAGCAGTGGTCACGCGATATTTCGGGAGGGCTGCGAGCAACCTTAAGTTGCGCTACACTGAAAGTTGCGCCAATTCAGGCTTGAGAACAATGATTGGAGACATAAGGTGTCACTTCATCCGGATGTAGAAAAAGTGCTGGTCACCGGGCAGCAGTTACAAGATCGCGTGAACGAACTGGGACGGCGTATATCTGACGATTACGCGGGCAAGGATCTGCTGGTCATCGGCGTGCTGAAGGGGGCGGCCTGGTTCGTGGCGGATCTGACGCGCGCGATTACCATTCCCTTTAACGTGGATTTCATGGCTGTCAGCTCGTATGGTGCCGCGCATAAAAGCTCGGGCGTGGTGCGCATCATCAAGGACTTGGATGCGCCGGTTGCCGGCAGGCACGTGTTGATTGCCGAGGATATTTTGGATACGGGTTTGACGTTGCGGTATCTGATCAAGAACTTCGAAGTACGCGGGGCCGCCTCGGTCGAGGTCGCGGCTTGCGTCATCAAAGCCGGCGCACAACAGGAAAACATCCCGGTACGTTATGACGGTTTCGTGATACCCAACGAATTCGTGGTAGGATACGGGCTCGACTACGCAGAGAACTATCGAGGGCTGCCCTATATCGGTCAGCTGAAACAAAGCGTGTATTCCTAGGGGTAACCGGGATAGTACGCACGAGGAGTAATGACCAGTGGCTAACAACAACAGAAACAGAAACATCCGGACCATCATCATCTACCTGATCGTGCTGATGGTGTTGGCGTGGGGCGTCTCGGTTCAGATGAATCGCGAGGGTCTGACGAAATCGCCGACCAAGCTCACGACATCACAGTTCGTGGCGGCAGCCAAACAGGGGCGCATCAAATCGGTCACCTACAAGACCGAGGATGGTTCGCTCTCGGGTGAATACTGGAAGACCACGGCGGACAAAACCGCGAAAAAAGATCCGCTGAAATTCACCTCCGCCTGGGTGGGCAGTGACAAGTTCATCGACTTTGCCCAGGAAACCATGCCGGGCGCCTATTCCGTGAACAACAAGGGACCGAGTATTTGGATAACCATCCTGTCTTCGCTGCTGCCGATTATCCTCTTGGCGGGTTTGATGTGGTTTTTCCTCAGCCAAATGCAGGGCGGGCAGCGCGGAGTGATGAGCTTTGGAAAGGCGCGCGCGCGACGCAGTGACAAAGAAAAACAAAAGGTCACGTTTGCCGATGTCGCAGGCGTGGACGAAGCCATCCAGGAACTGGGGGAGGTCAAGGACTTCCTCAGCGATCCGGCGCGCTTTGAAAAAATGGGCGCGCGTATCCCCAAGGGCGTATTGTTGGTGGGACCTCCGGGTACCGGTAAGACCTTGCTGGCACGCGCCGTTGCAGGCGAGGCCGACGTACCATTCTTTACGATTTCCGGCTCGGACTTCGTCGAGATGTTCGTCGGTGTCGGTGCCAGCCGTGTGCGCGATCTATTCGAACAGGCCAAGGCCGAGGCGCCGGCGATTATCTTCATGGACGAAATCGACGCGGTCGGACGCCAGCGCGGCACCGGTCTGGGCGGTGGACACGACGAGCGCGAGCAAACCCTGAATGCGCTCTTGGTCGAGATGGACGGCTTTGAGATGTCGGATAACGTCATCCTGATTGCCGCCACAAACCGTCCCGACGTTCTGGATCCGGCATTGCTGCGACCGGGTCGTTTTGACCGCACCATTGTGGTCGACCGTCCCGATCTGAAGGGGCGCGAGCAAATACTGGGCATCCATGCGGCGAACAAGCCGCTGGATTCGGATGTCGACCTGTCGGTCATCGCGCGCCGCACACCCGGGTTTACCGGAGCCGATCTGCGAAACTTGCTGAACGAGGCCGCTCTGTTGGCGGCGCGCTCGGGCAACGAAAAAATCAGTATGCATGACGTCGAAGAGGGCATCGACCGCGTATTGATGGGACCCGAACGTCGCAGCCGCTTGATTTCCGACGACGAAAAACGCACCATCGCCTATCACGAGTCGGGGCATGCGATTGTGGGGCATTTCCTGCCGAACGCAGACCCCGTGCACAAGGTCACGATTATTCCGCGTGGCGGATCCCTGGGATCGACCTGGCAGCTGCCGAGCGAAGACCGATTCCTGGAAAGCAAGAAGGGGATGCTGGATGACATCGCCGTGTTGCTTAGCGGGCGTGCCGCCGAGCAGCTGACCAGCGACGACATTACGACCGGTGCATCCAACGACATCGAACGCGCCTCGAAAATCGCAAAGAGCATGGTCACGCGTTTCGGCATGAGCGAGAAACTGGGACCACAGGCATTCGGAGAGCAAAACGAGGCCGTGTTCCTGGGACGCGATTTCTCGAACAATGCCGATTACGCTGACGAAACTGCGGCGGTGATCGATCAGGAAATCGCCCGGATTATCTCCGACGGCTTTGCGCGGGCGACCGATATCCTGAAAGCCGAAATCGACCTGTTGCACCGTATGGCTAAAGCGCTGATGGATCACGAGACGCTCGAGGGTGACGAGCTGAAGGAGCTCTTCGATTCCGGCAACGGCGTCCTACCCATCCCCGCGTAAGAGTACGATTATGGACGAAAAGAAAATCGCCGATGGCGTGCGCCTGATACTGGAAGGCATCGGAGAGGATCCGACGCGCGAGGGGCTTGCGCGCACCCCCGAGCGCGTGGCGGCGATGTATACCGAAATCTGTGCGGGGCTGACCCAGGATCCCGCCGAGCACTTTCAGGTGACGTTCAACGAGGGGCACCAGGAAATGGTCTTGGTGCGCGACATTCCGCTGTACTCAATCTGTGAACACCACCTGGTACCGTTCATCGGGACGGCACACGTCGCCTATATTCCTGGCGCCGACGGAAAGATCTGCGGGCTTTCGAAGCTGGTGCGCCTAGTCGACGTATTCGCGCGTCGCCCTCAGGTTCAGGAACGCCTGACGAACCAAATCGCGCAGGCCTTGATCGACAACCTGAACCCCGCCGGTGCCATCGTGGTGATCGAGGCCGAGCACCTGTGCATGTCGATGCGCGGTGTGCGCAAGCCGGGCACCCTGACCGTGACGTCTGCTGTGCGCGGCGCGTTCCAAACCGATCCCAAAACCCGCGCCGAAGCCCTGTCGCTGATTCACCATCACTGATAACACGCCGCCTCTCCCGGTGCGTCCCGGCGCGCTTCTGTGCCGCACGCACTGTGCGTCATCCGGCGCAGTCATTGCATCCGCTTATACCGTACATAGCCGAATCGGTGCCTCGCTTGAACGCATAGGTTACCTGCACTGATACATTTTTTGTCATATACAGACCCCCTTTTTCAGAAATTCTTTTTTTGCAATTCCTGCTCCCGCGGTGCAAATATACCTGCGTCGGGCACCTACCGTGCCCACGGGAAGTCAAGGCACGCAGTCGTACTCGCACACGCACGGCACGCACGAACGAGGAGGAAGCATCATGTACCACAAAGAAAGCGGGACAGCACGGGGTCGCACATCAACACTACTGCGCCAAGTATCAATTCTCTTGATTGCGTTCGCCTTGATTTTTCAGCTTCTCTTGGCGACCCCTGCGTCCTTTTCGGTCGCACAGGCGGCAACACCCAAAACCCGTGACGTCGTTTTGAACGGCTCGCGTTTCGCCACCGGCAGGTACCACAGCCTGTTCATCGACGGCGAAGGCGCCCTGTGGTCCTGGGGCGGAAACGAAGGCGGGCAGCTGGGCGACGGCACGAAAACCGACAGCGATCGGCTGATACACATCGGTAGCGACACCGACTGGGTCTCGGTCGCAGGCGGCGACGACCACTCGCTCGCCCTCAAATCAGACGGCAGCCTGTGGTCCTGGGGTCTGAACAACCAAGGCCAGTTGGGCCAGGGCGACACGACCGCGCGCTTGACACCCACGCGCGTGGGAACCGACACCGACTGGGTGGCGATTGACGCCAGCGGCAACCACAGCACCGCGCTGAAATCCGACGGCAGCGCCTGGGGCGCCGGCGCCAACCAGTACAGCGCCATCGGCAACAACACCACCAGCACCAACTGCACGACATTCACTCGCGCAAACGGCACGGGCGACTATACGGTCCTGTCCGCCGGCGGCTATCACACCGTTGCGGTCAAACGCGACGGGACGCTTTGGGCCTGGGGTCAGAACATGACCGGTCAATACGGCAACGGCTCGACGGATGCCACCAAAGCCCCTCAGCAGGTGGGAACCGCCACAGACTGGGCGGATGCCCAGGCGGGCTTTGACCACAGCCTGTACCTGAAAACGGACGGCACGGTCTGGATTGCAGGCGGCAACGGCTGGGGTCAGCAGGGAACCGGCGAATCCGAATCCATGACGGTCGCCTATCCGGACCTGAAACAGATGCTGCCGGGCCAGCGTGCGCTGCGCATCGCCACGGGGGAGTATACCTCTGCCGTCATCACCGACCAGGGCGAGCTTTGGACGTGGGGCTATAACAACAACGGCCAGGCCGGTCAGGACAGCTACCGGTCCGCCGTGACGCCGGCGCGCGTCGGCACCGACGACGACTGGGTCTCGGTTCGCATCGGAACCCAGCACATGATTGCAGAAAAGGCCGACGGCAGTCTGTGGACCTGGGGCACCAACGAAAACGGACAATTGGGGCGCGCAATGGGTTTCGCCCAGCCGGATATCACGGCAATCGATCTGGGCACGGCCACGGTCGCAACGGTTCAGGCGGGGTATCTGTCTTCCGCGATCCTGACAACCGACGGGCGCCTGTTCACCTGTGGCTACGACAGCATGGGTACGGTCGCGAACGGACTGACCAACCTGGGGACGGGAACTCCCTATCAGGTGGGCGGTAATGACTGGGCACAGGTGTCGGCCGGGCAATATCACATGCTGGCACTGAAAAAGGACGGGACACTCTGGGCGTGGGGTGGCAACACGGCAGGACAGCTGGGTGACAGTGCCGCGCCGTATTATTGCTCGCATCCCTATCAGGTAGGCACCGACACCGACTGGAAACAGGTGTCGGCCTCCGGCACGCAAAGTTTGGCGATCAAAACAGACGGGACCTTGTGGGCGTGGGGTGCAAACAGTTACGGGCAATCCGGAAACGGCGGGACGCCCTCCCAAATAAACGCCCCGACGCAGGTGGGAACCGACACCGACTGGGCATTTGTGACAGGCGGGACTAACTATAACATCGCGATAAAAACAAACGGTCAGCTGTACGCGGCAGGTTACAACTCGAAGGGTCAGCTGGGCGATAACAGCACCACTACGCGCAAGAACTGGACGCAAATCGGCACCGATTCGGACTGGAAAACGGCCAGCTGTGGGGACGCGCAGACGCTTGCGATCAAAACAGACGGGACACTGTGGGCGTGGGGGAATAACGCCGACGGTGCTCTGGGTATCGGATCGTCTCCCACCAGCGAGAAAGTCCCCACGCAGGTCGGGACGAACAGCGACTGGGCTCAGGTTGCGACCGGGTATTACCACACCTTGCTGCTGAATACGGCGGGCCGGCTGTACACCATGGGGTACAACAACCGCGGCCAGCTGGGCGACGGGAATACGGCCGCGCTGTCCGTTCCCACGGCGGTGGCGGGCGACAAAACCTGGACCGCCGTTGCGGGAGGCGGCGCACACACGCTGGGCGTCAGCGCCGGGACCGCCTATGGCTGGGGATACCGCAAATGCGGCCAGCTGGGCGACGGGTATCCGGTGACGTCTGCAAACCCGCTGTTGATACTGCCGATAAAGATTGATTTTCAGGATGGCAAAGGCCACAGCCTGCACACCAAGAGCATTTGGCCGGGCAAGCGTCTGGGGTCACTCCCTGCGACGCCGACGCTGGATGGATATGAATTCCTCAGCTGGTCCATGAACCCCTCGACACCCGAAACGGTTCCCGCCGATCTGGTTCCGACCGCGCCGCTGAAGGTATTTGCCCTGTGGACAACCAGTGACCCCACGACACCACCCGCAGGTGGGACAGGTGACGATGGGGACAAGACGCCGGGTACGCATGACGACGGCGCCGGTGGCGACACGGGCAGCGGCAACACCGACAGCGGCACGCAGACTCCGGGAACCGGTTCGGGTAATGGTTGTGATTGCGACAAGGACAAGGGAGACGGCGGAGCCACGCCCACCCCGACGACACCCACGCCCAAGAAACCGGCAGCGGCGACGGTCAAGGTTTCGAAGCTGCGCACGCCGCTCAAGACCATCTATCTGCAAAAGGGCAAGTCGTTGAAAATACCGGTTGTGGTCGATTATGCCGCCGGGTCAGCTGCGGGCGTCAAGGCGAAACTGACCTGGAAAAGCTCGAAGAAATCGGTCGTCAAGGTCGGAAGCACCGGAAAAATCAAGGCGACCAAGCACCCGAAGAAATCGACCAAAAAGCGCACCGCGACCATCACGGTGACGGCCACCGGCGGCAAGAAACTGAAGATCAAGGTTATCGTCACGCCCAAGGCCAAGAAGCTCAAGAAAGTCACGGCGAAACTGCCCAAGACCCTGAAGCGTGGCGCCAGCAAGCAAATCAAGCTGAAGCTGACGAGCAAAAAGGCGACGACGTTGAAGGTAACCTTCAAGAGCTCAAAGAAAAGTGTCCTGACCGTCGACAAAGCCGGAAAAATCACCGCACACAAGCGCGGAAAGGCCAAGATCACGATCAAAGTCGGACGCAAGACCTATAAGAAAATGCTCCGCGTCAAGTAGCGGCATGTGTTTGTCTCCGGGGGGGTGAGTAGACTCGTGCCCACTCACCTCCCACCCCACAGCCACCGTACGAGCCCGCCGCAGGCGGGCGTGGCACTCCACCGGGGCGGGTGTCCACCCGCCCCGGAGAAAACGTCTCCGGCAACTCTCGTCACGGCAACTTCCCGCCTTAATCCGGTCGGCTATAATAAGCAGGCAACCGCAGAAGAGGCAAAAACCCGAACAGAGAGGGGCACCGCATGCAATTCCCCGCATATCGGCCGCGCCGCACGCGCATGAATCCGACCATCCGCAGCCTGGTTCGCGAAACGACGCTGTCCCCGTCCGACCTCATCTACCCGCTGTTCGTGAAACCCGGCAGCGGCGCGCGCGACGAGGTCCCGTCGATGCCGGGCGTCTACCAGCTGTCCCCGGACGGCCTGCCGGCAGAAATCGACCGCCTGAAAAAACTCGGCATCCACGCAGTCATCCTGTTCGGTCTGCCCACCTCCAAGGACGAACGGGGGAGCGAGGCCTACGACGACCACGGCATCGTTCAAGAGGCGATTCGCGCCATCAAGTCCCACGCTCCGGATTATTATGTGATTACCGACGTCTGTCTGTGTGAATACACCAGCCACGGTCACTGCGGTCTGATTGATGCGGATGGCTACGTGCTGAACGACCCCACGCTGGAACTGTTGGCCGCCGAGGCCGTCAGCCACGCACGCGCCGGTGCCGACATGGTAGCCCCGTCCGATATGATGGACGGGCGCGTCGCCGCCATTCGCACGGCGCTGGACGCGGCAGGTTTTGAAAACACCCCGATCATGGCGTATTCCGCGAAATACTCCAGCGGCTATTACGGTCCCTTCCGCGATGCCGCCGACAGTGCACCCGCTTTCGGCGACCGCAGCCAATACCAGATGGATGCCGCCAACACCGACGAGGCGCTGCGCGAAACGGCGCTCGATATCGCGGAAGGCGCTGACATCGTCATGGTCAAACCCGCATTGGCGTTCATGGATGTCATCCGCCGGGTGAAAGACGAGTTCGGCTATCCCACCTGTGCGTATAATGTGAGCGGCGAATATGCGATGGTCAAAGCCGCCGCCGAACGCGGCTGGATTGACGAGCGTCGCGTGGTGCTGGAAACCCTGACCGGGTTCAAGCGCGCAGGCGCCGACATGATCATCACCTATCACGCACCCGATTGCGCGCGCTGGCTGAAGGAAGAGGCGCACCGGGCCGTCGGCAGGTGAATCGGCGGAACGTTGCCACCACAGGCGCACCGGCAGGAAATGGATTACACCACACAATCGAAAGGACGTAAGCCGTGGGATTTGACGACGATGGTCGCCCCGATTTCGACGACATAGACGAACAGGAACTGGCACAGTCGATGGCGGGCGGCGAGCGCACCGGCATCGCCATCCCGCTGACTCACCCCGGCGGCCACCCGACCGACAACCCGGACGGCGATCATCCGCGCCATCAGGTGCCGTCCGACGGCAGGCAACGCCACGGTGGCGCGCGCAGCGTAGGCTTTCGCCCCGGCGGAGGTCCTGCGGCATCCGCCTATCAGGAACGCACCGGTATCAAAGCCCCGCGCATCATCGCCTGGGAGATCACACGCAGCTGTAACCTGAACTGTGCCCACTGTCGCGCGGCGTCGCGGTACGGCACCTATCCCGGAGAGCTCACGCTCCCCCAAATTCGCGCGGTGCTGGACAACATCGCGACCATCAGCAATCCGATAATCATTCTGACCGGCGGCGAGCCCTTGCTGCGCGCCGACATCTGGGACATCATCGATTACGCGCACCACGTGGGTGTCATGCCGGTGGTCGGGACCAACGCGACGCTGATTACGCCGGAACTGGCGGCAAAACTGGCGGAGCACAAAATCCCGCGCATTTCGGTCAGCATCGATTTTCCGACCGCCGCCGAACACGACGCGTTCCGTGGCGTTCCGGGCGCGTTCGACCAATCGGTCGCCGGCATCAAAAACGCAAAAGCCGCAGGCGTGGGCGTGCAGATAAACACGACCGTCACCGCGAAAAACGCCGACCGCTTGGAGGAAATCCACGATCTGGCGCTGGACCTGGACGTCGATGCCTTCCACATTTTCATGCTGGTGCCGACCGGGCGCGGCAGCGACCTGCTGGACATCGAGCTGCCGCCCGACGGCTACGAACGCGTGCTGACCTGGGCGTATCAGCGCCAAAAGACTAGCCCGCTGCATTTCAAGCCCACCGACAGCCCGCACTATTACCGGATCATCCGCCAGCTGGCCGCCGCCGAGGGCAAAAAGGTCACGCGCGAGGAATACGGTCTGGACGCGATGACGCGCGGGTGTCTGGGCGGCATCACGTTTTGCTTCATCAGCCACGTGGGTGATGTCCAGCCCTGTGGCTATTTCGACATGCAGCTGGGAAACGTCACCGAACGCGACTTCGCCGACATCTGGACGAACGCGCAGGTGTTCAACGACCTGCGCGACTATTCGCTGCTGAAAGGCAAATGCGGCGCCTGCGAATACAAGGCGGTCTGCGGTGGCTGCCGAGCGCGCGCGCTGGAACTGACCGGCGACTACCTGGCGGCCGAACCGTACTGTGCCTACGTGCCGGCGGGCTGGACGGGGGATTTTGACGCGGCGGCCTCTCCGCTGATGACCGACGCCGGCGCACGGCGTGCCGACAGCGCCCAAGCGCTGGAATCGCGTGTCGCGCACGACGACGGGGACGACGGGGCGGGGGAGTAGAAACGCTATGGCATTACATGCGGTGATACTGGCGGGGGGCTCCGGAACGCGGTTTTGGCCGCTGTCGCGTGAACTGGCACCGAAACAGTTACTGACCGTGTTCGGCGACCGTTCGCTGATGGCGGCGACCGTCGAGCGCGCGCGCCAAGTGACCGGGGACACCGGCGACATCCGTGTCGTGGTGGGCGGGGTGTTGTTTGACGAGCTGCGCAATCACCTGCTGGCTGCCGGGGACGGCGACATTGCCTACCTGGTCGAGCCCGCACCGCGTAACACGGCACCGGCGCTGGCGCTGGCGGCGGCCGACGTGTTGCGTGCGGATGCGGACGGTATCGTCATCATGCTGCCGTCCGATCACATCTGTCAGGACGGTGAGCGCTGGCAGCGCACCATCGCCGCCGCGGTTGCAGGCGCATCAGACGGGTCGCTCGTGACCATCGGCTTGGTTCCCCGCAGCCCGGACACGGCATTCGGCTACATCCACGCCGCCCACGCCGCGAGCGATGGTTTTGCCGAGGAAGCAGCAGGGAGGGACTCGCACGCAGTCTCGCCGGCGCGCGCAATGACCGCGATCCCCGTCACATCGTTCACCGAAAAGCCTGATGCCGAAACCGCGGAGCGCTACGTCGCGGCAGGTGACTATTACTGGAACAGCGGCATGCTGGTTGCGCGTGCAGATGCGATTTTGCGCGAACTGGAACGTGCCGCCGAACGGCACCCGGATGTCCCTGCGGCTGCAGGAAACCTGGCCACGGTCGCCTGTGCGCGTGCCATTGCGGCAGGCGCCGCGGACACTGATGCGGCGTGGGACGCACTCCCCCCGGTCAGCTTTGACCACGCGGCGCTGGAACTGTCCGACCGCGTCAAAGTCGTGCCGGCCGACCTGGACTGGTCCGATGTCGGCAGCCTGACCTCGCTGGAACGGCTGGCGGCGCCCGATGCGCGCGGCGTGCGCATCATCGGCCAGGGCGTGGATGTCGACAGTCGTGATACGCTGAACTACAGCTCGGAACGCCTGGTGGCAACCCTGGGGCTGGATGATGTGCTGGTGGTTGATACGGCGGATGCCACGCTGGTGGCGGCGCGCGATCGCGCCCAGGACGTGCGGCTGGTGGTTGACGAGCTGCGTCGTCGCGGGGCGCCTGAGCTTACGCAGAACAAAACCAGTCTGCGCCCCTGGGGCAGCTGGACCATGCTGACGCGCGGGATCGGGTATCAGGTCAAAGAAATCGAGGTCGCGCCCGCGGCACGCCTGTCGCTGCAATCGCACACGCGGCGCAGCGAACACTGGATTGTGATTGCGGGCACGGCGACGGTTACGCGCGACACCGAGCACTTTGACGTCGCGGCGGGTGAATCAACCTTCCTGCCGATCGGCTGCAAACACAGCCTGGAAAACCGCGGTGACATACCGCTGCGCATCGTCGAGGTCGCCATCGGCGACTACCTGGGTGAAGACGACATCACCCGCTACGACGACCCCTACGGACGCAGCGTCGACACTGACACCCCCACCCCCTACTGATAAATCGCCTTGATCGGGTCGGTGCGGGCAGCCCCGATCGCAGGCACGATGCCGAAAATCAGCCCGATGCCCGCCGAAGTCGCGCACGCAATCGCCGTCATCTTGACACTCAGGATCGCGCCGAACATGCCCTCGACATCCGGCACCATCGTGTTGATCGCAAACGCCGCCGCTTTTGCCAACGCAAAGCCGAACAGCACCCCCAACACACCGCCGATAAACGTGATGAACACCGCCTCGAACAGAAACTGCAGCAAAATCACGCGCGGCTTGGCGCCGATGGCGCGTTTGATGCCGATTTCGCGGCGCCGTTCGGTCACCGACACGTACATGATGTTCATGACGCCGATGCCGCCCACCAACAACGCAATCACCGTAATCGACACGAACACCACAATCGCGATATTCAGCGACGACTCCATCTCGGCGCGCATCGACGCGATGCTGTCGTCGACCTCAAAGGTCCCGGCCAGTCCCGGGTGCGCCTGGGTCAGCACATCGGTCGCCTGATCGATCACGGTCTGGCGCTCGTACCCTGCAGCCGGGGTCAGCACCAGCGAATAGATCGGCTCGTCTGCAATCAGCTGCTGAAACGCCGCAAACGGCAGGGTCGCACAATGCTGCGTCCAGTCGGCATCGGCGGCCGACAATTCGGTCGGGTCGGCCTTGATGCCGATGATGCGAAACATCGCCCCCCCAATCGAAATCCCCGTATCCAGCAGGTCGCGCATCTGAATGCCATCGACCGCCAACGACTGCGCGGTCATATAGTCCAGCACCACCACGTGCGATTCCCCGTCCGCATCCGTAATCGCGCGCCCCAGCGACAGCTCATCCGCCGCAGCACCGGCCGCGCGTCCGGTCACCGATATGCTGCCGTCAGTTCCCAGATACGTCGTCGCCGCATCGATCACCTCGCCGTCGCCTATGCCCATAAAATAACCATAGTTCGGGATGATGCTCGCGACACTCTCCAGCCGCAGCAGCCGTTTCATATCACTTTTCTTGAAACTGAAATCCAGCCCCATGTCCTCGATTTTGTCAGGCAGATACACCATGGTGATGCCCGATACTCCGGTGCTGTCCAGCAAGTCCATGCTGTTTTTCTTAACGCCCTCACCCAGCGCCGTAATCGTAATCACCGACGCAATCCCGATGATAATCCCGACCATCGTCAGCACGACGCGCAGCTTGTGCGTGCGCAAACCCAGCAGCGTCGACAACATGATATTGCGAATCATGCACACACCTCCGTTTCATGCGATGACAACACGGCGGGGGAGTACGTCCCGGCGTCCACGCACGTCCCAACACCCACCGCACCGGTAACCGGGGTGTCTGTGGCGGTCGCAGCGCTCATCACGGATGCGCTGCCCCCGGGCGCGTCTCCGGTGATCACCCCGTCTTTCATGCGCACCACACGGGTGGCGTAACGGGTCATGTCCTCGTCGTGGGTCACCATCACGACGGTCTTTCCCTGCCGGTTCAGTCTGCGCAGTATCTCCATGATGGCTTCTCCGGTCTCGGTGTCCAACGCCCCGGTGGGCTCGTCGGCCATGATCAACAGCGGATCGTTTACCAGCGACCGCGCAATCGCCACGCGCTGTTGCTGTCCGCCCGACAGTTCGGTCACGCGCCGGCGCGCCTTTTCACCCAAACCCACCAGATCCAGGTATTTCTGTGCGCACCGGCGCTGTTCGGCCGAACTGACGCGCCCGGAAAACACCATCGGCAGCGACACGTTTTGGCTGACGTTCAGGCTGTCGATCAAAAAGAACTGCTGGAACACGAAACCGACCTTGCTGTTGCGCACCTCACAGCGCTCGGTCTCTTTCATCTGTTCGACCGCCGTGCCGTCAAAGCTGAACTGTCCGGCGCTTGCGCGGTCCAACATGCCGATGATATTCAACAGCGTCGTTTTGCCGCTGCCCGACTTGCCCATAATCATCACGAACTCGCCGCGGCGGATGGTCAAATCCAGCCCTTTCAGGACCTGCAGTTTCTCGGTACCTGCGGGGAACTCTTTGGTCAATCCGTGGAATTCCACCAGCGGCACCGGCTGCGTCGTCCCGGCTGCGTCGCCAACCGCCCCGGCCACGCCGACCTCACCGACCGCGACAGGCGGCCGCCCGGAATCGGCGCGCATGTGCTCTGCTCTCGTCATCGCGCTACTCCCCCTCGCCCGTCATCGCGCTCGCATCGCCGTCTCCCGCCGTACCCAACTGGCGCAGCGCAGGCGTTTTCTGTCCGCTCTTCAGGTCGGATGCCGGTGACACCAACACGGTGTCGTCTGCCTCCAGACCATCACGCACCGCCACCATGGCCCCGTAATCGGCGTCGTCTGCTATCGCAGTGTCCGCCAAATGGATCTCCTTGCGTTCCAAGGTCCCGAACTCGTCAGTCATCACATAGGTCTTGCCGCCGTCTGTAATGACCGCGTCATGCGGGATCGTTATCTGTTCATCGGACAGGTTCACGGCTGCCTGCACATGAAAGCCGTTGCGTACCACGGTGGCATCCGAAATCGACAGTTTCACCAGATAGCTCGCCAAGCTGCTGCCGCCTGTTCCTGCACTACCCTCGTCGCTCGGTTGGTCTGCGATATAGGTGATTGTTCCGGTGCAGGCATTGCCGGTGGTGACAATCTTGATGCTTGCCGTCTGCCCCACAGAAATCCGTTCGACATCCCGCTCCCCGACACTGGCTTCGATATAGGACTTATCGGAAATCAGTTTCAACAGCGCGGTGTCGCGCGTCTTTTCCTGCGGAATGAACACGGTTCCGTCAAACTGCGCCTTCACCTCCGTTTTGCGGTCGGCCTGCAGGTCACGCAGCTGCTTTTTCGCCGCCGCGATGCTACTGTCCAAACCTGCCAAGTCATAGTTCGCCCGTATCTGCTCGCGCTCCAGCCGGATGGCTGCTTTCGACGGCTTCGACCCGGTCTCATCGGGTGTGTTCGCTTTGGCCGCCAGCACCTTCAGCTCCAGCTTACGCGCTTTCGCCGCCTTGGCGCGTTCACTTTGCAGCTGGCGCACATTTTGTTTGGCCTCCGAGATCTGCGAATCCAGCGCGGTATTCGTATAGGTGAACAGCACGGTCCCCTTGCTCACCGTCTCGCCGTCCTCGACCTCGAGCTTGCCCGGTGTTCCCAGACTCTCGTCGCGGAAGAATTCTTCCGATTTCTTCGGCTTGACACTGCCCTCGATGAACACCTGGTCAATGCCTGCCACCGTATAGGCGACCGTTGCATTCGGGTCGTCAGTTGTCGCGCCCTCGGCAGCACCCGCCTGCTTGCCTCGATTCCCAATGAACACCCAGGCTCCGGCACCGATAACGGCAACCACGACCACAACCACGATTCCGATGATGAGACCTCGCTTTTTCACAGTTCTTCCTTTCCTCGGCGCGCAGCTTCCCGGCGGTATACGACAAATCCGGCAACTGCAACAACACAACCAATAGCGCGGGTATTATGGGTGAGTCGAAGCTCTTCACCCTGCGTACATCCCCAACCAAGCTGTCGAAACTGTACTACCCGTACTAAGTGTACTATATCACATAGTACACCACAAGGAAATGTTTTCTCCCGTCATTGCGAGCGCACGCCCGTGTGCGCGGCAAATCGTACAGGCAGGCGGCACTCCCCGTAACCCCTGTTACCGCAACCGCCCCGCGCCTGCGGGCGCACTATACTGGCAACGTATGTGTGCGGCACGCAGGCAGGGCCACACCGGCACGCAGCCCACTGCGCACCACGCACCCCACGCATACGAACCGGCACACCACAACACATTCGGGAGGCATCGATGGCTCACGTCCGCTCACTGTTTTTCACCGGAGTCGCGTCCGAATCGGAAAGCAAAGCCCAGGAAGCAAAACGACTAGGGCGGCCCAGCTCGCTGATTTGGAACATCACAAACCGCTGTAACCTGCTGTGTTCGCACTGTTACATGGCCGCCGACGGGCACGTCAAACCCGATCAGCTGACCGACACCGACGCATACGAAATGATCGATCGGATGCACGATGCCGGCGTCCCGGTCGTGTTTTTGTCCGGCGGCGAACCGATGATGCGCCCGAACTTCTGGGAAATACTGTCCCGAATCAATGCAGCGGGAGTACGTCCCACCATCAGCACGAACTGCACCTATGTCACAGCAGACGCCGCCCGCCGTCTGCACGATAACGGCGTGCGGTTTATTGCGACATCCGTGTACGGTCCCCGCGAATACCATGACCGGCTGACACGGGTCCCCGGGACTTATGACAAGGTCATTGACGCGATTCGTCATTTGCGTGCCGCCGACGTGAAAGTGGTCGTGAAAACGGCGCTGACGCGCGAGACCTATCCGTACATTTACGACATCATCGCGCAGGCAAAGGAACTGGATTGCTCGATGATTTACATCTGTGACTTGATTACCAGCGGACGCAGCGCCGGCGAGGACGCCATGCGGGTGACGACCGAACAGTGGCGCGAGCTTTGCGATTTCATTGTCGACGAGGTCGCAGACCCCGAAAACACCTTCGAGTACGACATCGGTGCGATTCCCTCAACCATCCCTTATATTGCCGAACAACTGATGGCGCGCGGCATCGACGTCAGTAAGGGCCTGGATCGCCTGACCATATTCAGCGCCTGTCCGGTGGGGCAGGGGCATATGACCATCAACAGCGAGGGCGGGGTCATGCCCTGTCAGTTTGCGCAGGACTGGACAGTGGGAAACATCCACGAAATCAGCTTTGACGAAGCCACCGGGCGCCTGTATGAATTGAACGCGGCAGACAGCACCGGGCAATGCGCGCCGGATGCCTGTGACTATAGCCGGATTTGTCGGGGTTGTCGCGTGAAGGCTTGGCAGCGCGCAGGTGATCCTCTGGTCGAGGACGTGACCTGCATCCTGAACCCGGATGCCGGCGAGCGCACAATGCCGGACACCATGCGCACCGAGGCCGGGGATGCCGCCACCGTCGGCCCCTGCCACGCCACCTGCTAACCTCGCCCTCGACCCGGATACCGCGTAGCACCCCCAAACGTCATTGCCGTGCGCCCCCCAGGCGCC
>JAISUC010000019.1 GCA_031272275.1 Actinomycetes bacterium
TTCGGCGCAAAGATAGATGGGAACGGCGACATAAAGAACTACGCCGAGTACCTTTTTGAAAACGCGGGCGAGGCTGTCATGGCATGGATTATCGAGGGCGCGAAAAGGGTGATTGACAAAGACTTTCACATAACGCCGCCCGAGTGCGTCCGAAACGCTATTGACGCCTACAAGCAGGATAACGACTGGCTGGAGCATTTCCTTTGCGAAAGGTGCGAAATTGGCGATGGTTACAGCGAAAAGTCAGGCGAACTATACGCCTCTTATCGCGGGTTCTGCCTTGCGGTAGGCGAGTATACGCGCAGTACGGCGGACTTCTACGCCGCCATCGAGGGCGCGGGCTTCATCAGGCGCAGGGCGAAAGACGGACGCTATATCGACGGTCTGCGGCTGAAACCATACAACAAAACGGAGGCTTCCGATGAGTTTGACGACTTCCTCAAATGAGCAGAAACTCAGCATTCACGCCGCTCGTGACAGTCCGGTGACGGTCAATGACAGTCATTTACTAAACCTCTCTATAAGGGACAGCGTTTTTCGGTTAATAAAAAGTTATGTAAATAACCGTCACCGACTGACACCGACCCCGCGCCATCGCGGAAAAAGGAGGAAAGCGACATGATTTCAAGACCCGAACTAAAGCCCGAATTCGAGCGGCACGCGCATTATCTCAGCGGTTACCTGCTTGCATATGACACGTTCGATGTTATCGACATCATACCGCAAAACAGCCGCGCCGCCGCAATCATTATGCGCAACAAGCGGCCGCGTTCGGTCAAGCCGTGGTGTGTCCAGTATTACGGCAACGGGCATTACTTCGGTACTCGGCAGGAACTGGACAATTACTGTCATAGACACAGATTTTTCTGAGGAAGGAGGCGAACCGGCAATGACAAACGAGGAACTGTTACAGGCTATCAATAACGGCGGCGGGGATGAGCAAACATTGACCGCGCTTTGGGAGCAGACCGCGCACATCTTCTTTATGCACAGCGATGGTCTGTACCGCCGCCACAAAGACCGCGCGGATTCCTGCGGCGCGGCTCGTGACGATTTCCGTCAAGTCTGCTGGTTCGCCTTCCTCGACACCATCAAAGCGCACAACGCAAAGCCGGATACCGAGTTAAAGTTCACGGCCTTTATCGGCTTCCACGTCAGGCGCAGGGTTTATGAACTGCTCGGATACCGCACGAGCAAGCGAAACCCGCTGAACGGCGCGGTCAGCCTTGACGCTCCGCTCCCCGGCAATGATGACGAGAACATCACTATCGCCGACAGCATAGCGGACCCGCAAGCGGAACTGCCATTTGAAACTGCGGACGGCTCGGATATCGCTTCTGAGGTTGAACGCATCGTGTCGGCTCTGCCGGAAAAGCAAGCGGCGGCGGTTCGCGGGCGGTTTTGGCGGGACAAGACACTCGCCGAAGTCGGGGCGGAACTGGGGCTGACTCCGACGCAGATACGCAATGTTTACCAACACGCCATCCGCAAACTGCGCCGCGACCGACGCTTGCGGGAAATACACGAGGAGTTCTACGCGGCCGCCAACCTAACAAAGCACACAGGGTTCAAGTTCTTTAAGGAAACCGGGATGTCCTCTGTCGAGTGGCATTTGCTGAAACTGGAAGAACGGCTCGACCGGGCGAAAGGGGGTGATGAGCGTGACGGGGTGCAGTAAGAGAACCATGACCATCAGGTACGCCAATCTGCCGATACCGCAATACAGTCGCGGCAAGCGCAATTGGTGGGATGAGCGGAGCAAGCAGAACGAACCATCAAAACGCCGCAAGGCGAAAACCAAACACTAATTTTATGGAGGTATCACACAATGAAATCTATCGGAACAACCAACTACCGCGCGGCGTTTATCGACGCCATGAAACGGCGCGACGCCGTAAACATTGAGGACGCGGCTCTCGGGCAGACCCCGGACGGCTTCGTCCTGCCGACTGCCGCCGAGGCGGCCTTCAAGGCGAAGCAGGAGCAGTACAACATTTTCCGCTCCCTCGCAACGGTGCAGTTCATCAACGCAGACAATAAGCTGAAAACCCTGCTCCCGGCAGGGGACGCGGCTTTTGTCGCGGAGGGCGCGGCAATCCCCGAAGCCACAGTCGGGCTGACAAGCTGGACGATTGACCCGCATAAAATCGCGCAGATTATAAAAGTCACGAACGAAACCCTGCGCGACTCCGGCTTTGACCTTGAGTCCGCGCTTGCCGCAGACTTCGGCAGGGCTTTCGGCAAAGTCGAGGAGGACGGTGTCATAAATGGCGGCGGCGTATCCGAGCCTTACGGCTTGCTTCACGCCTCACAGGGCGCGGAAACCGGCGCGACAAGTGCGGCGGCGGGGACAATCAGCGCGGACGATATTCGCAGTCTGTACTTCTCCCTCGGCCGCGAGTACCGCCGCAACGCCGTCTGGCTGATGAGCGACACAACCGCTCTGCTCCTGCGGACGCTGAAGGACACAAGCGGCGCGTATCTCTGGAACGGCGCAGACAACACGCTTCTCGGCAAACCTGTGTACACAAGTCCCTATATGCCCGACACGGCAAGCGGCGAAAAGCCTGTGCTGTTCGGCGACCTCACCTATTACCGGCTCGTCCAGCGCGGCGCGGCGACAATTCAGCCGCTCCACGAACGCTACGCCGAAAGCGGCATCACCGGCTATCTCGGCACGGAGTTTATCGACGGCAAACTGGTCAAGCGAGAGGCGGTCAAGGCTCTGGTCGTGGCGTAAGACGAGAACTACCCACTGTAACACATTAACAACGAGGGGACTGTCCAAACCGGATAGTCCCCTCAAATCTGAGTGTCGCTTATGCTCATTGCGGAGGCGGCACATCGCTGCCTGATGCCCCGCGGCGGCAATGCTCGGTGCACAATGCCCTCTGTATGATTTTCTATGATTTTTCTTTGATTTACAGCGGGGTAAGGCGGGGTTTTATACCTCCGCGTGTTAAAACCGCTCACAACGCGGCTGAAACGCCCCTCGTTTGATTTTTGATTTTTGAAAAACATCCGCGAAAGGCCGAGCGCGCTGGTCGGGAGGAGATGTGTGGAGATTTGACCCGCCCCTTGCCCTATTATCACTAATCAAACACATTTGTTCCGAAAACCGCGTACTTTGCTATTGCGTTTTGTTTTCATTCGTGATATAATATTTTGTTAAAACTTTGCAGGAGGTGCCGGATGAGCTTAACTCGAAAACAGCACTATGTTCCTCAATTCTATCTGCGTAATTTCTCTTGCAATGGCAAGAGCGTGGGAACACACATCATATCTTCATCAAAGACTGTTCAATCCGCATCAATCGCGGATGGATTCTGTGACGGAGCGTTGCTTAGCTTCTTTGAGGACGGTAGTATCCGCTATTGGTTGGAAAGATTATAAGGAATTGACTTAAAGATGAATAACGATATTATTCTGGAAACGAAGTTAGTTGCTGATGTAAAGGGAGCTTTTTATGTTCCCTCTTATCAGCGTGGTTATAGATGGGGTGAAGTAGAAGTTACTCGTCTCTTGGATGATGTTTACCAAAACGGCTTGAAGAAATACGATAATGGAAACAAAAAATACTGTTTACAGCCGGTGGTCGTTCGTAAAAGCGGAGATGTTTACGAGCTGATTGATGGGCAGCAGAGACTTACAACTCTGTATCTCATCTATAAGTACATGAAGAATGTTAATCCGTTCTTTAGTGACCCTGCTTTTTCTCTTACATATCAGACAAGAGAACAATCTGCAGATTTTTTGAAGACCTTGGATATGTCTAAGCAGGATGATAACATCGACTTTTGGTTTATCGCCAACGCCTATAAGACCATTCAGAAATGGTTTGAACAGGATATGCAAATCCGTGTCATGCACATTTTTGAATACTTCAAGGAGGATGTAAAAATCATTTGGTATGAGGTCGGTGAAAGCGAGGATGCTATCTCATTGTTCACCCGATTAAACATTGGTAAGATTCCTCTGACGAGTGCCGAGCTTGTGAAAGCGATGTTCCTCAGCCGAGACAATTCGGAGAATATGAGCAGAGAGAAACAAGAGGAAATCTCTCTCCAATGGGATAATATTGAGCGTGAACTGCACAATGACTCTCTGTGGTCGTTCCTCACGAACAGTATAGAAGACGAGTATCAAACACGAATTGACCTTGTTCTTGACCTAATCTCCGGTAAGGATGAGGCAACTCGTGAGAAGTATTATACTTTCTTTAAGTTCGATGAAATGCGTAAGGGAGTTTCGTTGGATGATATTTGGAAAAATATTTATCAAACCTTCCTCATTTTGAAAGGCTGGTATGAAGACCACAATCTTTATCATAAAATCGGCTATTTGATTGCGTCCGGTACTTCTCTTCAAAAGATTTTTGAGCTTTCAAAAGACAAAAAGAAAGATGAGTTTAATGCTGCCTTCGATGCATTGATTAAAAAGAGTGTTGCAATCTCCGGTAATTATTCCGAATTGAGTTATGAGAAGCCCTTAGATTATAAGCGTATCAGTACGCTGCTTCTCCTGTTTAATGTCGAATCTGTGAGACAGACAGACGGAAAGGCACAACGCTTTCCATTTGATAAGTTCAAGCACGGCAATGGGAATAATGTAAAATGGAGCTTGGAGCATATCCACGCACAGCAGTCCGAAGGTATGAAAACGCAAGAGGTCTGGAAAATGTGGTTAGAGCTTCATATCCCTTCCGTCAAGAGCATCGGAGGCGACCATAGCGAGTTGATTGAAGAAATGCAACACGCAAAGGATATGGATAAACTGGAGCGTTCGCTGTTTGAAACAATACAGCAAGAAGTTCTTACCTTACTTTCGGTCTCCGGTAATACTGAGTATATGCACTCGATAGCAAATCTTGCATTACTGAATACTGATGTAAATGCAGCTCTAAACAATTCCACTTTCGATGTTAAGAGAAATCAAATCGTTGAAATGGATAAAAAGGGAGAATACATTCCATTCTGCACAAAAATGGTTTTCCTTAAATACTACACCCCGTCCGAAGACAATCAGCTTCATTTTTGGGGACAGGCAGACCGTATTGCCTATGTAAATGCAATTAACAATGCTCTCTCTAATTATATTGAACCTATCGTTCTGGAAAAGAAGGAAACGAAATGAGCACAACACTTCACTCCTTTATGGATATATTTGAAACCGAAATTATTGACGGAGAAACCTCGGTTCGACTTAATAAAATAGCAATTCCCCTTATTCAAAGAGACTACGCACAGGGGCGAGAGTATAACGATGTCACCAGGGTAAGAACTCGTTTTCTTAATTCTCTCTATAACGCCATCACAAAAGACCCGATTACTTTGGATTTTATCTACGGTGATATTGATGAGAAAGGAATAATGACCCCCTTGGACGGACAGCAGCGTTTAACAACGCTGTTCCTCCTGCATTGGTACGCAGCAAGGAAGGAGAATATCTCCAAGGATAAGTATTCGTTCCTAAAAATGTTCAGCTATGAGACACGCTATAGTGCAAGATACTTTTGCGCCGAGCTGGTGGAATTTACGCCCACTTTTGATGTGAAACTGTCTGAGGACATTAGAAATCAAGCGTGGTTTCCTTTTGATTGGAAAAATGACCCGACTATCAGCTCAATGCTTGTAATGCTGGATGCCATTGACGAGCGTTTCAAAGATGTACCCGACATCTGGAATCGTTTAGAGAATAAGGCAATCACATTCTATTTCCTCCCCATTAAGGATATGGGGCTTACGGACGAACTCTATATTAAGATGAACTCCCGTGGAAAGCCGTTGACCTTGTTTGAACATTTCAAGGCAGAGCTTGAAAGAGAAATCAGAGCGCTTGATGAAAAGACTGGTCAAAAGGTTTCAGACCGTATTATCGAAAAAATAGATAAGGCATGGACGGATTTGCTTTGGAATTACCGCAGCAGCAGCGATGGTGATGCCGAGGATAATATCATTGACGATGAGTTCCTGCGTTACTTCAAGTTTGTTTGTGACATCATCTGCTATCGAAAAGGGGAATCTCCGCAAAGCTACAGCAGCGATGTTTTTGACCTGCTTCACTTGTACTTCTCGGCAGAGAACGAAAACGCCTTAACAAACATCGAAACACTTGAATTGTTCTTTGATTGTTGGTGCAAAATTGATGGATATACTACCCCGACAGAATTCCTTGAATCGTTCATGAGCTTCACGCATGAGAAGAACAAAATAATGGTAGATTCAAGACGATACAAGGTGGATATTTTTGAGGATTGCATCCATGCCTACTCTGATAAGACCGGCAAAACACGCCAGTTCCCGTTAAACCGCATTGTGCTTTTATATGCCATCACAGTTTACCTGCAGCATCAAAGCGAAGTTGCTTATGCGGACTTTGTTAGAAGAATCCGCATTGTAAACAATCTTATTCAGAACTCCGAAGATGAGGTTAGTGACAGACTTGATAGAAACAGAATCCCTGCAATTATCCAAGCTGTAGATGCCATCATCTTAACAGGAAAGATTGATGACACAGTTGAAAACAACTTCAATGTCAATCAGATACAGGAAGAAAAAGAAAAAGCAGAGTTCCTTGCAAGTAATCCAAGTCGTGCCGTTGAACTCTTTGAATTGGAAGACCACGATATGCTAAAAGGTCAAATCGGAATTATCGGTCTTGATAATCTCTCTTTCGCTCCTCGATTCGCTTCTTTGTTCACTTGCTCTTGGGACAAGATTGATTGTGCTTTAATGGCAACAGGCAACTATGGTCAGCAGGAACGAAACAAGTGGAGGTATCAGTTTGCCTCAAAGAGCTTGCAGTTGGCGTGGGATGAACTGTTCCATAAGAGTGCCAATGCTGGTTTTGAAAATACGAAAAACATTTTGGCGAAGCTGCTTGCAACAAAGCAGAGTTTCAATGACAGCACCTTGGATGCAATTATTTCGGATTTTATATTCCAATGTGAAAATGACAGCGTGTATCCTTGGATTTACTATTATGTGAAATATCCTGTTTTCCGTCCTGGCAGCTACGGAAAAATGAGTAACGATGATGTGGCAAACAAACCTTATATGTACTCGGTCATGCAGACAAAAACACAATTGTCTCAGAATACATATATGCCATATCTTAAAGAAGCCGATGATGCTCATTTATCCAGAGATGAAATGGGACAACGTTTAGTCTATAAGGATGTTTATGTTGTCTGTGAAAACGATTCTTACGGCGTATATAAGAATGAGGACAACGAACTTGTGGATACGGTGTCGATTTCTCAAAATGACAAGGGTATTGATACCGAAGATAGAATTATTAAGCTGAAAGAATATATTTCAAGCTCTATGACTTGCAAGTAGCGTTTCCTCGCTAACTATGTATTCGCCGCTGATAAAGCCCCTCCGTGCTTTCTCGTCCCACATCGTTTTATAACTTTCAACATCAAATAAACATCAAAATTCGAACTGCAAGGGCTAAGAATGCCCAAAACACAAGGGCTTACGGCTTGTTTCCCACCCTCTCCGCCAGTCACCTGCTGCAAGGCTGCTGCAATGCGTCCGAAATTTTCGCAAGCTGTGCCCGGGGGCCGGCGACAATGATGTGCTCGACGTTGCGCGTATGGCTGACAGTCCCGACCTTTTCGCCTGCGGGGTTGAATATGCCGATTTGCGCGCCGACGTAGCGCTTGAAATCAAAATCGAAAACGGCGACCTGTTCGTGACCGTCCCGGATAAGCCATTCTGAAATATCCTGTGCGCTGACCCACGCCTCGTTGTTGTAAGACACCGCGATGACCTCGGCATCAATATGGGCGAGCGTTTCACGAAAGACACGGGGCATTTCGCGTCTGGAGTTAAAGGGGCTTTTTGTGGCCTCATCGCGCGCGTCAATGCGCTTGCACGCTTTGCCATAGTGTTCCGGCGCATCCCAGCGAATCAGCGTCTCCCAAATATGGTAGTTGTTGAAGTAGCGATGCTGATTGTACGGGGGATCGACATACGCCAGGTCAAAGTGACCTAGGTCCGCCGCAACCGTCGTGGCATCCCCGCAAATGGCACGTCCCCCACCCGACAGCAGTGCCGGTATGCGCAGTTCCAAGTCATGGTAGGCGCGCGGCGCCCAGTCCTTCAGATACGCCATCTGAACGCCGGTGGTCGAATCAACGCGATCGGCAGCCAGCATCAGCATGGTCAGCAAAATCGGATAGACGGGGTGTTCGCGATAATCGCGTTCGATGCGGTCACGTATCGCGTCAATGCGCATCCCGTTTTTCGGTTGGAAAAAACGCGACTGCACACAAAAGGTCTCGGTGAAGTACCCGTGTGTTCCCGGTAGCGCCATCAGCGCAACGACTATGTCTGCCAGCCGGTCCCGGTCGACCCGGGTCGCATCCGTGGCAATAAAGGTCTGTGCCAACACGTGGGAATAGCTTGCCAAGTCAACAGCGGTCACCGCAAGCCCGCGACGTTTGAGTTCTTGTGCGACGCGCGTGGTCCCCGTGAACAGGTCGAGCGCCGTCCGCGCCCCGATCGCCGTGGCCAGCGCCCCGATAATCGGCACCAACGTGCGCTTTGAACCCAGGTACTTTATCATGCACATCCTCTCGCAATAGACGCAGTTTCAGGCAGTCCGTAGCAGTTACGTATGGGTATCGGCCTGTCGCGCGAACACCATCAGTCTATCAAACGGCCATCACAACCAGGACGAACTGCGCAACCGGCGCAACCGGCGCGACTGCCACGACTGAAGTAAGCGTAAAAAAGAAACGAAGGGACGTACTCCCCCGCCCCTCCGCCGCAGAGATTTGATTGAAAAAAGTGCTTGACACAGCCGATAGCAAGCGTTATATTCTAAATTCCTATTATTCCTATGGGTTCACTAGGAATTTCAGGAAGGGCACAGAGTTTGGCGCAGAAAAGAAGAGAGGGCAGGGGATTCCTGCGCACGGAGAGAGGAGTTGAGTGGCATGCGTTTAACGGAGGCACGTACGAAAAGAGAGGAGTGGCACACATGAGAGGCGAAAGAGGGGGGGACCGAGAGAGAAAGGAAAGGGGGCTGTTCGGCGTCGGTCTGTCGCTGCTGCTGAGCGCGGCTTTGGTCGTGCCGGCGGTGGTCGGGGCCGTTGTTGCCGTGGGCGCTTGGACGGCAGTCGAGGCCTACGCAGCACCCGGGGACGCGCCGTCGACGTCCGTGAACTATTTCGCGGCGAAGTTTCCCGGATTGACCGAGACCAACGTGTTCGACAACGTGACGGTCGAGCGCCTGTACAAGGGTGTTTTGGGCCAGGACGGCAAAAGCGTCATCGTTTTGGGGTCTGCGCGTAATGCCAGCACCAAAAACACGCTGCAGTATATCCAGGCTGCGGCCGCCGCATACGGCATCAAGAAAATCTATTATTTCGACCCGCATTTGGCAGGAGATGCCATCCCGGGTGACGTCGACGGCGCAGACATCACCAAGGCCGCGTCGCGCGCGGATCTGACGACCGGCAAAGACATTTGGGATGGTGCGACCTCATCGCTGAAGCGTTTCGTCAGCGGTACCGGCATCACGGGAGGCGCGCATCTGAAATACATCGATGCGACCTACACATCGGATGACACCTATCTGTTTGTGTATGACCGCAAGGCCGGAGGAACGACGGTTGTGGACAGCTCTGCGACCATCGTGTCGGACCTGCTGCTAGATGACACGGTGCCGGTCGCGACGAGCAGCGAGCAGAATGCGTTGCAAGCGCAGGTCACCGCGGTATTCGATGCGGCAGGCTGGACCAGCGGGAATTCAACCGAAACGTTTTATGACCAGTACCATTGGTTCCGTGATTCGGGGGCCTGGACGATTGCGAACGTGAACCCGTCGGTCGCCGATTTGGGTATCACGCGCGAGAATTTCACGGTCAAGCAGGTCACCTGGTTCGAGTTCATCAATATTTTGAATACGCCGGGAGAGCATTATTTCTTTTGCAGTGGGAGCTGGTGCGGGGATTCACGCAACCTGTATCCGTACCTGATTCAGGAGGCTTCGCGTGCAAACAAAACCGTGTATCTGGTCGATTTCCGCGCGAACAACGGAGTCGGAACCAGCGTGAGCTATTTTTCCAGCGAGTCTGCGACGGTCAAAAACGGTATAGCCTATATCGGCGCGAAAGTGGTTGATTTGCTGGATCCGTTTGACGTCGGCGAGACGAACGCGATTCGCACCTACTATCCCGGTGGAGACACCACGGCGACCTTGCAAAACTACGTGAATCAGACGTTCCGCTCGCCCTATGCGGCGAAGTACACCAAACCGAACAGTTCCGAGCAGGGCAGCATCACCGAGTCCTGGGTGAACTATGACGAGCTGTTGGAGGCTCCGTACAAGTCCAGCAGCGAGTGGACGGCCACCGTGCATGCGCCGGGCGCGAAAATCGATTACGAGGTACAGACCGGCGGCATCAACGCGCTGCAGACGGCGAAAGCCCGCGAGCATTTGGCGGAGTTTTTCGGGGCTGCCAATATCCATACGACGTCCGGTTACAGTCCCACGACCAGCGTCAGCACCAACGTCAGCAAGTCCGATTCGGGCTGCGGGGATGAAAACGACCTGCTGGATGACGTGGGCGGCGAAAAGCTGATTCCGAACCAGGGAACCGATGACATCGACGTGCAGAACTATGACATTTCGATTGAATACGACAGCGCAAAAGCCGCCGATAAGGACTCGATCACCGGGGAAACGGTGGTCACCGCCATCGCGCAAAAGAACCTGACACGCATCGAGCTGGACTTTAAGGCGCTGGCAGTTGACAAGCCGAACGTGAGCTTTGCGTTGGGGGACGCGACCGGGGATGCAAGTTCGTATGCGTCGGTCGGTATCACCAACCCGACCACCAACATCACCCAGGCGAATAACGACGACGAGGATTACCAAAAGTTGATTGTGCGCCTGCCCGTGACCGTTCCTGCCGGGGCCTACTTTAAGCTGACGGTGCCGTACACTACAGGGATTTTGGATAATTTCGTGGCTGATGGCGAGTCGGCGCAGGGCTTCTTTAAGCGCGTCGATAACAAGGGTGTCGCCGCCATCGGCGAGCCTTTGGGTGCCATCTATTGGTTCCCGAACAACAACACACCGAAAGACGGGGCGACCTATAAGATTACGCTGAAATACCCCAGCGGTTTTTCGGGCGTGGGTCCGGGCGTGCGTACCGCCGTCAGTGCGACCACGAGCACCTGGCAGGTAAGTCGTGACATCGCGTCGTATCAGGCATTCGCCTCGATCGGTGAATACGTCGAGTTGAGTGCGCTGGTCAACCGCGCAAACAACAACAGCGCGAGCTATCAGCAATACATCACGCTGTCACAGCCGACCAGTGCCACCCGAACCGTATGGTCCGGGTCCAACGAGGTGGGCTACGAGCCGACGGCCGATGACGTGATTACCGCAGGACCGAACGGGTCGGCAACAACCGGTTCGAACGGGTCGACCAAGGTAATCAACACCGCGCTGCCGTTCTATGCCTATGTGAACAAGGGGATATTCTTTGCCAACAACAGCCGTGCCGCCGATAAGGCAAACGCATTCACGCACGAGCTGCCGGCATATATCCAGACGCTGGAATCGATTATCGGTCCCTATCCGGGTGAATCCGCCGGTTTTGTGTTTGACAATCTGGGCGATGGGCAGGGTGGATCCGCCAGCTGGGGTGCCGTCGAGACCAAGGATCGTCCGTTCTTTACCGGCAGCAATATCACCAGCGAACGCACCTTTGTCCACGAATATGCGCACCAATGGTACGGAAACGCCGTTCGTATCGAGGGTTGGGAAGATCTGTGGCTGAATGAGGGATTCGCCACCTATGTGACCGACCTATACTACGAGGCGACGCAAGGGTTCGACGTGCAGGCGAAATACCGGAACCTGTATCAGAACACCGGCAGCAGCAAGCCGTGGTGGAACTATGCACCGGCCGCCATCGAGACCGAGGGGGATCTGTTCGGTGGAGCATCGGCCGCCTATAACCGCGGTGCGCTGGCCTTGGCCGCGCTGCGCGAAGCTGTGGGCGACAGCGACTTCTTTGCGATTCTGCAGGGCTGGGTTGCCACGTACGCGGGTCAAGCCGTGAACACCGGACAGTTCGTCGATTATGCGGCGGATGCCGCCAACGTAGATTTGACGGAGTGGTCGGACACGTGGCTGACCGGTCAGGTCAAGCCCGCAGCGTGGCAGGAGCCGCTGCCGGAAAACGGAACGGTAATTCCGTCGGATGGCGATGGTGACGGTGGTGGTGGCGGGACCGTGAAACCGCCTGCGGATACCACGCCGCAGACCACGGTGGTGTCGCTGGCAAGCGCAAAAATCGCGGGAATCGCCAACCGTGCGTGGACGGGCAAGGCCGTGAAACCTGCGGTGACGATCACGCTGGGTGGCAAGACGCTGGTTGCGGGTCGTGATTACACGGTCAGCTACCGTGCGAACACGGCGGTCGGCACGGCGCGGGTAACCGTGAGCGGCACCGGCGGCTATAAGGACAGCGTCAGCGCCACATTCAAGATCGTGCCGGCGCGCGCGAAAATCAAATCCGCGAAAGCCGGGGTCAAAAAGGTCACGCTGAAATGGACGCCTGCCAAGGGAGGACTGTCCAAGCAGGTCGTGTACTGGAAGCTGAAATCCGCCAAGAAGTGGAAGAAAGTCACGGTGTCGGCGAAAACCAAGTCGCGCGTGTTCAAGAAACTGAAGGCGGGCAAAAAGTACCAGTTCAAGGTGACCGGGTACAAGACCGTGAAGGGCGTGAAGTACACGTCGGTCGCAAGCACGGTCAAGACGGTCAAGATCAAGAAGTAGGTCGCGAGGCTGCAAGGCAGTGAGGTCGAGAGGCCGCGAGGCCGCGAGGCCGCAAACGTGCACTCACCGAGACAGGCACACGACCGAGGGAGCGAACGCCTACGGGGGTGCGAGCACGTTGAGAGAGCAGGGAGTTTTGGGGGGAGTGTTGACCCGGCGTCGACACTCCCCCACCGGGTGCGCACCGAATGCGCCCTGTGCCACGTTCCCGTATAATCGTGTTATGGGAAGAGGGGCGCGGCAATACGCGTCCCCGCACGATAGAAAGGGAACGAACATGGAAGAAGTCTTGGCGTATCTGCAAAAAGTCCGCACATTTTATCTCGCGACCGCCGACGGCGACCAGCCGCGCGTGCGCCCGTTCGGGGCCGCGGTCGTCTGGGACGACAAACTGTACCTGTGCACGGGAAACACAAAGAACGTCTATCGGCAGCTGGTCGACAATCCCAAGGTCGAAATCAGCGCTTTTGACGGCGAGGAATGGCTGCGCCTGACGGCAAACTTTGTGGTCGACGACCGTCGCGAAGCCAAAGCCGCGTTCCTGGAAGCGCTGCCCGACCTGCGCCGCATGTACGACGAAGACGACGATGTGTTCGCCGTGGGTTGGCTGGCGGACGCCACCGCGCAGTTCTGCAGCTTTACCGCGCCCCCGCGCACGCTGACCTTTTAGCATCAATCGGGGGAGTACGTCCCGCCGCCCACGTGAACTGCTCACGGCCACAGGTCGGCAGCACACGCGGCTTACCGTACATCCACCGCCGCCCACGTGAATCCCGCGACCGACGAGCGGTATTGCGAGCCTTTCGTGATACCGCTCATTTTTTTGTCAGCTGCTCCCCGGGTTGACCGAGTATTATTCCGGCAGGATGGGGCGGTTAAAACGAGCCAGCAGCGTGTCCGCGTCCGTCGTAAACGCCCATTGGTGAAAGCGGTCGAAGCTCTCGTTTTCGTCGATTCCCTCCAGATAGCGCACGCTGCGTCCCAGATCCGTGCGCGGCGCATCCGCGTTCAGCGTAATGGTCCGCGCCTTGCTCATCCCCCGTGTAGCGACCAAGCCCAACTCGCGGAAAATGCCGACCGCGGCCGAGACCGCACCCTCGGTCAGCTGCATGCCGCGCGCATCGGCGGCACATTCCCGCGACAGCACTCCCTGGTGTTCCTGCAACCGGTTAGCCTGCTCGGCGATGTCGGCGTTGCTCGCTCGGATCGCACCGGCCTCGCCGGTCTCGCCGGCATCCGTGCGCTGCAACTGCCGCAGCACCTGCCAAACCGCCGCCAAAGCGACACGTGGCGGCGCCTGTTGCTCCAAAATCAGCCGGTTGATACGCGCATCATCGCTGTTGAACAGCAGGTGGACGCGCGACGGCTGCCCGTCACGCCCCCCGCGCCCGGCCATCTGGTTGAACTCGACGTCATTGAACGGGAAATGATACAGCACGATGTCGCGGATGTCGGGAATGTTCACGCCCTCGCCGAACGCGCTGGTCGCAATCACGCACAAAATCCGTCCCTCGCGAAATCGGCGCTCGACCTCGCCGCGTCGCTCGCGGTCCAGGCCCCCGTTGTAATAGGCCACCTTCCATGCCAGCTTCGGCAGCTGTTTGCGCAGGATGCGCGCCAGATGCACCGATTCTTTGCGCGAATTCACATAAACGACGATTTTCTTGCCGCCGCGCCGGCAGACATCCTCCGCCAGTTGCAACAGGTATTCCTGCTTGGCGCGCTTTGACGTGTCCGCCTGCCCGGGGGCAGTGCCCGTCCCCGCGCCTCCCGCGCCTCCCGCGCCGCCCTCGTCCGCGCGACCTCGGCGCCGCGGCACTCCCCGCCTCAGATCGACCAAGTGCAGGTTTTCGCGCACCGTCGGGTCCAACACGATCTGATCGATGCGCAGTGTTTCCCTAATACGGGCGGCAACATCAGTTCCGGCGGTTGCGGTGACCGCCAGCGTCGTCGGGACGTACGCTCCCCCACCCAGTTGTGCTATGGCGTCGCCCAGCCGGGCATAGGCGGGGCGGTTGCCGGCGCGCGCCTGTCCGATATGGTGGGCTTCGTCGACCACCACAAACCCGATGCGACCAGTGCGCGCAAAGTCATCGGCGTGAAAGTACAGATATTCGGGTGTGGTCAGCACAATGTCCAATGTGCCGCAGCTCAGCTGTTCATAGGCCTCGCTGCGCTGTGCGGGCGAGCTTTCGCCGGTGACGACCGAAACGGTCAGCCCCAGTTCCGCAAAGCTTTCCTGCAGGTGAAAAAACTGGTCGGATACCAGCGCGCGCAGCGGATAGACAAACAGGCTGGCGCGATGCTGCAACAGGGCGGTGCGCGCGGCGTGCAGATGAAATATCAGCGATTTGCCGCGCCCGGTCGCCATGACAGTCAGCGTGTTCTGCCCCCGGGCCAGGGCATCCAGGCTCTCGCGTTGTGCGGGGTGCAAGGTCGCGTCCCCGATAAAGGTCCGGCGCAGTTCATCTGCCAGCTGTTCGGGCTCCAGCCGGGTCAGGCGTGTGCGAGCGGCCTCGCGCGTGTGCTGCAGTTCACGGGTGGTGTCTGTGCTGTCCCCCCGTGTGACCAGGATGTTCAGGCCCCGGGCACGTCCATCCTCGCCCCCGGTGACCTCGCTGACACAGGCATGATAGATAACCCCGTCGTCCATCACGGCGGCCAGTTCCGCCGCCATGTCACGGTTCAAAAACCCCAGCTGCGCACCATCCGTGGCGCGGCAGATCGCAATCGCGTTCGCATCGTGCGGGTTATCCGGCTGGCGCTGCACCGTCAGTGCCTCATCCGGCTGCAGCTGTGCCAGTAGTTCCTGGCGCCCCTCAAAGGTCACGCCGACCAGTTTGGTGTAAAAACTGTCGGCGTCTGCGATGTTTTCGTATTCGCGCCGCAGCACCGTTTCCGGGGCGTGCTCGAACAGCTCGCGCAGGAAGGGATCCCCCAGCTTGCGGATGTCTTTGACCATCAGCTGGACGTCGCGGCGCCCACGAAACTCGTCTTTTTCCAGGGTGAACACGACGTCTGCGGGTGTGTCATGACCTATCCAGCCGGCAGGGTCGGCAGCCCGAAACCAGATGCCTTTCACGCGCGCCGTATCCTGCGTGAAAATCGCCCGCAGGTGTTCCGGGCGCTGTTTCCCGACCAACGCGGCTGCGGTAACCTGAACACCCTCGGCACACCAAACCGGTCGGGTGTTTCCCGGACCAAAGGGCTGCAGCGATTCGATTTCAGCTGCCAACTGCCAGTCCACATCGGACAACTGCACCGTCAGGTCCCATGCGGAACGTTGCACAAACTGTTCGGGCGGCAACGCATCCAGATGCGCGTTCAGGCGATCACGCAATTCATCCAGACGTGCGGCATCCAGCGTCAGTCCGGTGGCACCGGCGTGCCCGCCGAAATGGTGAAACAGATCGGCGCATTCAGTCAGCGCCCGGTACAGGTCTACCTGCCCCACCGACCTGCCCGAACAAACCGCCATTCCGTCGCGCAGCGTGCATATCACGGCAACGACCCCGAACCGCTCCGCAATGCGCGACGCCACAATCCCGCGCACGCCATCATGCCAGCCTTCGCCCGCCAGAATCAGGGCACGCTCCCCCGTCCAGGTGCGTTCCGCCAGCGCCGCCGCCGCTTCATCCAGTTCGCGTTCGACCGATTTGCGATATTCGTTCAGGGATATCAAACGCCCCGCCAGCGCATCTGCGGACTCTGCGTCGTCTGCCAGCAACAACTCCAGCGCCACATCGGCAGAGCCCACGCGTCCGGCAGCATTGATGCGCGGCGACAAAATGAACGCCACCTGTTCGGCGTCCACCGTGGCGATATCCACCCGGCCGGTACGTTCAGCCAATGCGACCAGTCCGGGACGAACGCCCCTGCGCATGTGTTCCAAGCCTGCCTGGACCAGCGCACGGTTTTCTGCGACCAGGTCCATGACATCGCCGATGGTGCCCAGACAGGCAATATCGACCAAATCGCGCCACACCTGGCCGATGCCGGCGTGCTCCGTCAGCATCTGTATCAGTTTCAACGCAACCCCGGCACCTGCCAATTCACCGGGCAGGACATGTCCCGGCAGGTCGGGCACGCGCCCGTACGCGCCGTCCAGTTTGGGGTTGGTGATGGCGACGTCCGCAGGCAGCACATCGCCCGGTTCGTGGTGGTCGGTTACCACCACATCGACGCCGGCGGTACGCAAAGCGGCGATTTCAGCCACGGCGGAAACGCCGTTGTCAACCGTCACCACCAGGTCACAGCCGGTTGCAATCAGGCGCTGCACGGTCGAATCGGACAGTCCGTACCCGTCGCGCATGCGATCCGGCAACAACCAGCCCACCCGCGCGCCGGACCCCGTGTGTTCGATCAGCGCCCGCAAACCCCGCACCACCACGGCGGTCGCGGTCACCCCGTCGCAATCAAAATCCCCGAAAACACAGATGTGTTGACCTGCGGCGACCGCCTGTTCCACCCGGTCGGCGGCATCACACATTCCCGGTACCAACGCCGGGTCCAGCCAATCGCGTTCCAGCGACGGCTGCTGAAAGGCCCGCACCGCATCGGGCGAATCAAAACCCCGCGCCGCCAGCAGACGCGCAAACGCCTGACTGACGCCCAGTTCATCCTGAAAACGTTCGATTGCAGCTGTATGTGTCCGGTCCTCTGTTTGCACCCAGCTATCATAACCCAGCGCACGGACACGCACCCGTGCGTCCTCGGCTCGACCTGCGCGCAACCCCGACACACCCTCAACACATAAACACCGGGGGGAGTACGTCCCGCACCCGGTCATTTCAAGCAGCGACGCGAATCAGTAGTCGTCGGCAGCGGGGCTTGCCATCCAGTCGTCGACAAATGCGGCGTATTCACCCGCCAGAATCGCCGCACGCGCACGCCGGGTCAAATCCAACAGATAGTGCAGGTTGTGCTGTGACAGCAAAATCGCGCCCAGCATCTCCTTCGTCGTCACCAAATGGCGCAGGTAAGCGCGGCTGTAGTTGCGACAGGTGTCACAACTGCATGCAGCGTCCAGCGGCCCGAAGTCACGCGCATATTGCGCATTGCGCAGGTTCATGCGCCCGGTCGAGCTGAACGCCGTCCCCATGCGCGCCGTACGCGTCGGCAGCACGCAATCGAACAGGTCGACCCCGGCGGCAATCGCGCGCACCAAGGTCGTCGGGTTTCCCACGCCCATCAGGTAACGCGGGCGCCTGTGCGGCAGAGCGGCAGCCACCGCGGGCAGGGTCTGAAACATTTCCTCGTGCGATTCGCCCACAGAATAGCCCCCGATGCCATAGCCGACAAAGTCCAGAGCCGCCAGCGCCTCGACCGACCGCAGGCGCAAGTCCAGGTGTACTCCCCCCTGCACGATGCCGAATAATGCCTGGTCAGTTCGGGAGTGCGCCGCGCGACACCGGTGTGCCCAGGCGATACTGCGCTCTACCGCCTGCGCGACCACTTCGCGCGTGGCGGGGTACGGTGCGCACTGATCCAGCTGCATGGCGATATCTGCACCCAGCTGCTGCTGGATGCGCATGTTGTCTTCGGGCGTCCAGGTGTGCCAACTGCCGTCGACGATCGAGCGAAAGGTGATGTCGTTGTCGGTCACGCGCAAAGTATCCGCCAGGCTGAAAATCTGAAAGCCGCCACTGTCGGTCAGAATCGCGCGATCCCAGTTCATGAACGCATGCAGCCCGCCGGCGTCCGCAATCAGCTCTGAGCCGGGGCGCAAAAACAGATGATAGGTGTTGGACAACACGACCTGTGCACCCAGTTCGTGCAAACGATCGCTTTGCACGCCCTTGACCGTGGCGCGCGTTCCCACCGGCATGAACAGCGGGGTTTCGACCGGACCGTGCGCGGTCGTGAACGTGGCTGCGCGGGCAGCAGTCTGCGGGTCATCCGCCTGAATGTCAAAACTGAATAATTCCATAATGACTCCCTGTTGCTTCCTTGTTTACAGTATCAGCATGGCGTCGCCGAAGGACAAAAAGCGATAGTCCGCCGCCAGCGCCGCCGCGTAAGCGTCCAGAATGCGCGTGCGTCCGGCAAACGCCGAAACCAACATCATCAGGGTCGATTTCGGCACATGAAAATTGGTGATCAGCGCATCAACCACCGCAAACCGATATCCCGGCAGGATGAACAAATCGGTCGCGCCGTCGGCTGCGATCAACTCTCCCCCACCTGCCCGCGCCGCACTTTCCAGCGAACGCACCACCGTGGTGCCGACCGCAATCACGCGCCCACCCACCGCGCGCGTCTCGTTGACCGCGTCGACCACGTCGGCGGGCACACAGTAATGCTCGGTGTGAATGCGGTGCTCGGACGGGTCGTCGACCGTTACCGGACGAAAGGTATCCAGCCCCACGTCCAGACGCACCCGCGCAATCCGCACACCGGCCGCCTGCAGGCGATCCAGCATCTGCCCGGTGAAATGCAGTCCCGCCGTCGGGGCGGCGGCGCTGTGTTCGTCGGTCGCATAGACCGTCTGGTACTGTTCCGGGTTCGACGCGCGCGATTTGATGTAGGGCGGCAGCGGCATCCGGCCGATGCGGTGGAGTGCGTCCCGCACCGTCAGGGAGTCCTGAGGCGTGAACTGCACGGTACGCAGTCCCTCTGCCCCAGTTTCTGTGACGCGCGCGGTCAGCAGACCGAAATCCAGGTCGATTCCCGGACGCAGACGTTTGGCAGGTTTGCCCAGACACTCCCAAGTGTCCGGTGTTGCAGCGTCAGTCAGTTCGCGCAACAGCAACAGTTCGACGGTACCGCCGGTGTCAGCCCGCACACCCCGGATGCGCGCCGGCAGCACCCGCGTTTCGTTCACAACCAACAGGTCGCCTGCACGCAGATAATCGTCCAAATCACTGAAATGCCGATGTTCCAGAGGCGCGCCGTCGCGGTGCAGCACCAGCAAACGGCAGCTGTCGCGCGGCTCGACCGGAACCTGGGCGATGTGTTCGGGTGTCAGCGGGTAATCGAAATCGTCGGTTTTCATAACATCCAGTATGCCACGTAACTGCGGAAGCACAAAGTGCTTCCGAATTTGAACGGGGCGGGGATAGTCACAACCAGCCGAGCTGAAAGTGGGCCAAAAAAAGCTGCAAAGCTTTTTATTGGCAGCATCTTTCAGCGTCAAGCAAGGACAAGGTCAAACCCGTTATGGATTGCCGGGCTTGCAATGACGGGGAGGGGTCAGTCGTGGATGCGGGCGGGGATGCCATAGGCGGTGACGCCGTCCGGAAGCCCCTTGGTCACCACCGAGCCCATACCGACGGTGCAGCCGGAACCTATGCTCAGCAGCTGTTTGACCACAGCCCCCATACCGATATAGGAATCCGCCCCCACCGTCACAAACCCACCCAGGCGCACGCCTGCGGTAATCACCACACGCGCACCCAGATGCACGTCATGCGCCAGATAGGCGTGGTCGTCGACTTTCACGAAACGTTCCAGCACGGTATCGCGTGACTGGCCGCGACATACGGTCGCGCCCGCGCCGATTTCAACGTCGTCGCCCAGCTCGACGCCTGCCAGACAATGCAGGCGAAAGGGGTTACCGTCTTCATCGGGAGCCATCGTGAAACCCTCGTCCCCGATCACCGCATTCGGGCGAATCAGACAGCGCTGCCCGATGCGCACCCCGGGGCGAATGACGGCACCGGAACAGATACGGGTGTCATCACCCACGACGACACCGTGTCCCACCACAGCACCCGGCTCGATGACCACGCCCGAACCCATAACAACCCGCGACCCGATGGTGGCACCGTCCCGGATGTCATAGCTCAGGGCATCCCACTCCCCCTGTTCGCGTTCGTATAACACGGCGGCGGCACGGGCATAGTCACGCACCGGCACAGCGGAATACACCACGGTGTTGTTTGCCGCCACAGACGCCGGCACCTGCATGCCATCCTGCAAAAACAACACGCAGCCGGACACGTCGGTCAGGTTTTCCAGCAGATGTGCCAGCTTGTGCCCCAGATACAGGATCGTATGATCGCGCGGTGCGCCGGCAAACGACACGCCGCGAATGCCTGCCAACAGATTGGTGGATTCAGTCCCGTTGTTCATTGCCATCCCTTCAGCTTACAGGAAACCGTCGGGTTTATTGTACCTGCCGCGCGCCCGTGATTTGCCCGTGACCTCAGAACGACACCGAGCGGGCGCCACCGGGCGTGCGTCGGGGGGTTATCCCAGCTCCGCCGTGACCGCCAGCAGCGCATCCAGATATATCCCCAGGCCCGCCGCCAGCTGTTCGTCGGTCACGACCAGCGGGCACAGGAAGCGAATCACGTTGCCATAAGTCCCGGCAGATTCGATCACCAGACCGCGCTCGCAGGCCGCGCGCACCGTGGCGGTCACGAACTCGGGCCAGGGCGAGCCGTCCGGGTGCACGTATTCGACACCCAGCATGGATCCGATACCGCGCACGTCGCCGATGGCGGGGACTTCACCGCGCCAGGATTCAAAGGTCGTCCGTACCATCTGGCCGATTTCAGCAGCCCGTTCGCACAGGTTCTCGCGCTGCACGTAGTCCAGCACCGCATGTGCGCTGGCGCATGCCAGCGGGTTTCCGCCATAAGTGCCGCCCAGGGTACCCGGAATGGCCGCGTCCATGATGTCGGCGTTTCCGACGACCCCGCTGATGGGAACACCGGCGCCCAGCGATTTCGCGGTGACAATCAGGTCGGGTGCCGCACCCCATTCGCGCCAGTACTCGCTGACATACAGCTTGCCCGAACGGGCGATACCGGTCTGGACCTCGTCTGCGACCAGCACGATGCCGTATTCGTCACAGATTTCCCGCACACCGCAAACCCACTCGCGCGGCGCGGGCACGAATCCGCCCTCGCCCTGAACCGGCTCGACCACGATGGCCGCGACCTCGTCGGCAGGAGTCGCCGTATCAAACAGCTCGCGCAGCTTATCCAGATAATAGGTCACCGCATCCGCGTCGGACAGCGTGCCCGGACGCCGGTACAAATACGGAAACGGCGCGCGATACACCCCCGGCGCAGGCGTCCCCAAGCCCCGCGAATAGGCACGTTTTGCAGTCATGGTCGACGCCAACAGCGTACGTCCGTGAAATGCGCCGGTGAACACGATGATATTCGGACGACCCGTGGCGCCCCGCGCGATCTTGACCGCGTTTTCGACGCCCTCCGCCCCGCTGTTTGCGAGCATCGTCTTGCGCCGCGTTCCGGTCGTCGGCGCCAGTTCGTTCAGGCGCTCTGCCAGCGACACATATCCTTCGTGCATGCCGGTGACGGTAATCGCGTGGAAAAATCGGCCCGCCTGGTCGCGGACCGCCTCCACGCACTCGGGGTTCGAGTACCCGACGTTCAGCACGCCGACACCGCCCACCCAGTCCAGGAATCGGTTGCCGTCCGGGTCCTCGAACATGGCGCCGGCGCCGCGATAGATTCCCAACGGGTACACCGACGTGATGGGCGCCGCCAACGCGCCGTCACGACGCGCCAGCAACTCGGCGGTTTTCGGGCCGGGCAACGCGGTTTTGACTTCGGGCAAAGCGGTACGCAGATCGGTCATCGGTCATTTCCTTTCTGTCAACGGTTCGGTCGGCTGTTGCTGCGGATTGAGCCGAAACAAGCTGCAAAGCTTGTTATCGGTCTCAATCCGATACCTGCAATGTTCGGCTCATCCTACAGACTGCGCCGATAGATTTCCTTGATGTCGTCGATATCGAACGGCACGGGGTGGCTGGCAATACCCGGGCTACTGACCTTCAGCGCGTTTTCCGCCATCCAGTCGATGTCGTCTGCCGCGATTCCCAGCTGACCCAGCGTCACGTCCAGGCCGATATCAGCCAAAAACTCGCGGACAAATCGGGGGAGTGCGTCCCGGCTGTCCAGCCCGCAGGCACCCGCCAGTGCACCCAACTGTTCCTGCGCCCGCAGGTTTCCGTCCGCGCGTTCCAGCGTCAGCTCAAAGACCGCCGGCGTGATGGCGGCCAAGCCCGCACCGTGCGTGATGTCCTTAAGCCCGCTGGCGGGGTGTTCCAGACCGTGGGCGACGGTCACGCCGGCACCCCCGATGGCCATGCCGCCCAGGGTGGCCGCCCACGCCAGTTTGTCCCACAACACGCATGCCGCATCCGCGGGCAGGGTACAGCGTTCATGCTCCCCCGCCGACGTGTCGACACTGCCGGCCGCCTGCAGTTTATCCGCATACAGCGCAGGCAGGCTGTCGCGAATCAGGCGAATCCCGGACAGCGCCTGGGCGGTCGTGACGGGGTTTGCCGTCGCGGACAGCGCCGCCTCGAAGCAATGGGTCAGCGCGTCGAAACCGGTGGCGGCCAGCACGCGGGCGGGCATGGTTTGGGACAGTTCGCTATCAATGAGCGAGGTCCGCGCGATAATCATAGGCCCGCGCAGGGATTTTTTGTCGCCGGTACGCGTGTCGGTCAGCACCGCAAAGCCGTTGCCTTCGCTGCCGGTGCCCGCAGTCGTCGGGACCAGGACCAGGGGCAAGGCGTCGCCCGGGGCAACGCGGCCGAAAATGTAGTCCGCCATGTCGCCTGCGTTCAGGGCGGCAAATGCGATGGCTTTGGCCGCATCCAGGGGGCTGCCGCCGCCGATGCCGACCACAACGTCGCAGTCGGCAGCGCGCAGTGCCGCGACTCCGGCGTCGACCACGGCAAAGGTCGGATTGGCGACGACGCCCGAAAAGACGGTCGGCGTGACGCCTGCCGCCTGGAGGTTTTCGCAGGCGCGGTCGACAAAGCCGCCCGGGCGCGTGGCGGAGCCGTCGACGCACACCACCAGCGCGCGCCTGCCCCAGGTCGCGGTCGTCTGCCCCAGTTCGGCGAAACGACCGCGTCCGAATGCCAGGTTGACCGGCAGATGATAGTTGAAGTTCACTGCGTGCTCCCGCCTGTTGTTCCCGTTGTTCCCGTCCCGGTGCTGTCGCCCGTGACTGTGCCTGCGCGTATCCCGCTGCTTGCACCCGGCGTATCCCGGCGCTCGCCCCGGCGCTTACAGGTTGAACGATTCCTTGGTGACGACCAGCGCTTCGCCGAACTTCGCCAGGACCTCGTCGATTTCGCCCTCGGTGATGGTCGCCGGCGGCTCGAAACGGATGCACTGCGCGTTGACCAGCGTGCCCGCCGTCATGACGCCGCGGCTGAACAGGCCCTTGGCGATGTCATAGCCGACCTCGGCAGACGTGAACTCGACGGCGATCATCAGACCGGCGCCGCGCACGGAATCGATCACGGTCGGATATTGCTGTGCCAGCGCGCTCAGCCCGGTCAGGAATTGTTCGCCCTTGGTGGCGCACTGACCCGGGATGTCGTGGTCGATCATGTACTTGATGGTCGCCAGCGCCGCCGAACAGGCCAGCGGGTTTCCGCCAAAGGTGGGCGAGCCCAACAACCAGGGGTTGTCGATCAGCTGCTGCGTCCACATGTGCTCGCGGCAAATGATACCGGTAATCGGCATGACGCCGCCGCCGAAAGCCTTTCCATAGGTCATGATATCGGGCACGATGCCCTCGGCCTCGATGCGCCACATGGTGCCGGTGCGGCCCATGCCGGTCTGGATTTCATCGACAATCAGCGCAACCCCGTGGTCGTCACAGCTTTTGCGCACGGCGGCGAAATACCCCGGCGGCGGAATAATGACGCCGGCCTCGCCCTGGATGGGCTCCAAAATGACGCCCGCGACCTTTTCGCCTGCGGCTTCCAAGTTCGAGATGCAGTCCTCGATGGCCTGCGCGTCGCCGTACTTGACCCACATGACCTGCTGGACCAGCGGGGTATAGGGCTCGCGATAGGCGCCCTTGCCGCCGACCGAAATCGCACCGGCGCTCTTGCCGTGAAATGCGCCCACCGCCGTGATGTACCAGCGACCCCCCGTCGCGATACGCGCCAGCTTCAGCGCCATCTCGACGGCCTCGGCGCCACCGTTGGTGAAAAAGCACTTGTCCAGGTCGCCGGGGGTGATATCGGCCACAGCCTTTGCCAGGTAGCCCCGCAGCGGGTCCAGCAGCTCCTGCGAATGCAGGGCCTGGTGTTTCAGCTGCGCGGTCAAGACATCCATGATTTCAGGATTGCGATGCCCACAGGTGTAAATCCCGAATCCGCCCAGACAGTCGATGAACTTTTCGCCGTACAGCCCATAGGCGGCGTTACCCTCGTCGGTCCACTCGATGACCGCACTGTTGGTCGACACCGACTTGCGATATTGCAACCAGCCGGGTGACACATACTCGTCGAAATAGTGCAGCGTTTGCTGCGTGATAGTCTCCTTTTGCTCGTCGGTCAGGCTGTCGCTCTTGATGTAGCCGATAACCTCGGCCAGCTCTTTCGAGACCTTACTGTAATCCGCCATACTGCTTATCCCCTTTCAGGACCATTCATACAGGACCATTCATACGGGGAGTACGTCCCCGCGTTTACTTCATCCGGCTACTCTGTCTGACACTGACGCATATCTGACGCAGATATTTTTTGTCAGTTCTCATACCATCCTACCGCACCGGGAGACAGGTTGATATTAATCTGCTTGACCTCCTGGTACTCTTCCAGGCCGTACTTGCCCAACTCGCGTCCGATACCGGACTGTTTGTAGCCGCCCCAGGGCGCCTCGTTATAGGTCGGGTTGTAACAGTTGACCCAGGTGATACCGGCACGGATTTCCTTGATGACCCGCAGCGCCCGGGTGATGTCTGCGGTAAACACGGCACCTGCCAGACCGTAAATGGTGTCGTTTGCCAGCGCGATGGCTTCTTGCTCGGTCGTGAAGGTTTGGATGGTGACCACCGGTCCGAATATTTCTTCGCGCACGATGGTCATGTCCGACGTACAATCGGTGAAAATCGTCGGCTGCACATAGTAGCCGGCCGCCAGGTCACCATCTGTCAGACGCTTGCCGCCGTACGCCACGGTCGCGCCCTCGTCGATGCCCTGCTGAATATAGCCCAGCACGCGGTTCATATGGCTTTCGCTGATCAGCGGTCCCATGTCCGGGTTGTCCAGCGGATCCCCGATCGTCATCGCGGCGGCCTTTTTTACCAGCGCCTGAACAAACTCGTCCTTAAAGGACTCCTCGATGATGATGCGGCTGCCGGCACTGCAGACCTCGCCCTGATTGAAGAAAATCCCGATCATCGCCCATTCGACCGCGCCCGTCAGGTCGGCATCAGCGAATATGACATTCGGGGATTTGCCCCCCAGCTCCAGGCCGATTTTCTTGATGTTTCCGGCGGCGGCGGTCATGATGGAACGCCCGACCTCGGTGCTTCCGGTAAAGGTCACCATGTCGACATCCGGGTTTGCCGCCAGTTCGGCGCCCACGGTGGGACCTCCTCCCATTACCAAGTTCGCAGCCCCTGCGGGAATACCCGCGGCCTCAAAGATCTCGAACAGCTTGATGGTCGAGAGCGGTGTCAAAGTCGAGGGCTTGAACACGACCGAGTTTCCCGCCGCCAGCGCCGGTGCCAGTTTCCACGCAGCCATCAACAGCGGATAGTTCCAGGGCGTGATCTGCGCGCAGACCCCCGTGGGCTCGTGCACGGTGTAGCTGTGCATATCGCCGAAGTTCGTGTTGACGTCATAGGTTTCGCCTGCGGGTTTCGTGATGTAGCCCGCATAATAGCGGAAACAGTGGATGGCGTCGTCGACGTCGCCTTCGGCCTCGCGCAGGGGCTTGCCGTTATCGATCGTGTCCAGCCGTGCCAGTTCGTCTGCGGCCTCTTCCATCAGGCTTGCGACCTTGAACATGATGTCGGCGCGCACCTGCACGTCCATGCGCCGCCACTCGCCGGTATCGTAAAAGGACTTTTTGGCGGCCGCAATCGCCGCACGGGCGTCGGCGACGTCGCCTTCTGCGACTACCGCGATGACCTCGCCGTTTGCCGGATTGGTGATTTCGCGCGTTGCACCGGACAGCGCCGGGACCCACTCCCCCGCAATGTAGTTCAGCTTTGTACCCATTCTAAACTCCTCCCCAGTGGATCATGATCGGTCAAACCCTAACAGCCAAATCCGTCTGTGGTGCAGTATGTTTTTCGTCTGTGTGGATGGATGGCGAGCGACGCGTATATGCAAATACGCGAGTCACGCCATACGCCGCACAGACGAAAAACAACACCGCCACATCGTCATCCTGTGGTCCCGCACTATTTTTTGAACTCCGTCCACATAGCATTATATTCCTCCAGCACATCGCCAATCGGCTGTATGTACTGGCCGTTCTGGAACACCGCCGGGTCCGGATTGCTGACCGGGTTGTTTTTGTATTCGTCGTCCAGCAGCTCGACAGCCGCCGCGTTCGGGTTCACATAGGGGTATTCGGCGCTGATTGAGGCGCTGACCTCGGGCGACAGGATGTAGTCCATGAACTTGTAGGCGTTTTCGACGTTTTTGGCTTCGACCGGGATGGCAAAGTTATCCAGGAACAGGCCCGCACCCTCGGTCGGATTCGGTACCGGGACGATGGAGGGATTCTCGCGCATGGCCAGCGCGATTTCGGCGCTCCAGGTGTATGCCACGCCGACCTCGCCTGAAATCAACAGCGATTTGGGGTTGTCGGAATCAAAGGCCTTGACGTTGGGTTTCAGCGCCAACAGATCGGCCTTCATCTGCGTCAGCTGGTCCGGCTCGGTCGCATTGATACCGAATCCGTCTTTTTGGCCGACCATACCGACCACTTGGCGGAAGTCATCCAGCAACAGCACCTGGCCCTCGACCTCTGGCTTCCACAGGTCCGCATAGCTGGTGATTTCAATCGGCACCAGGTCCTTGTTGTAGCACAGCGTCGCCATGCCCGCCATATAGGGCACCGAGTACTTGTTGCCCGGGTCGTATTCCTGGTTGGTGTACTGTTCGGCGATATTGCTGAAATTCGGCACCTGCGACAAATCCAGTTCCTGCAACAGGTTCTGTTCGATCATCATTTTGATCATATAGTCGCTGGGTTGCACGATGTCATAGGTCCCGGGGCTGTCGGTTTTGACCTTGTTCAGCATGTCCTCGTTACTGCTGTAGGTCGTCGCGTTGACCTTGATGCCGGTCTCGGCCTGGAAATCATCTATGACGCTTTCGGGGATATACTCGGTCCAGATGAACAGGTTCAGCTCGCCGGCATCGGCCGTATCCCCACCCGTAGCGCCTCCGCCGCAGCCGACGACCCCGACCAACAGCGCGCACACGACTGCCATAGCCAGCGCGCGCACCAAAAACCGCTTTTTCATGATGTGCTCCTCTCCGTGTGTGCTGTGCATCAAAACACCCGCGCGGTCGCGCTGTTCAGCCAACCGCCACACTTGTATCTCTGTGCAAGACCAGCATAAACCCGCCGCCGCCACGTCGGCGCCCCGCGCAACGGATGGAAACACATTAGTAACACCGAATTCTGCCCGTGCCCACACGCCCCCAGAGCGGGCAGGCGCCCACCTATTCCCTCACGTGGTTTTCAAAGCCCGGGGCGGGCTGTACCAGCCCGCCCCGGGACGCCCTCGGTCCTACTGGATACCCGGCAGCGACGGGATGGTCGCAAATCCGCGCTCCAGATCCTCGTCGGTCGGGATGTAGTCGGTCATGGTGCCCTCGTTGTACTGCTGATACGCCAGCAGGTCATAGTAACCGTTACCGGTCAGACCGAACAGGATCACCTTTTCCTCACCCGATTCCTTTGCCGCCAGCGCCTCGTCGATCGCGGCGCGGATGGCGTGGCTGCTTTCCGGTGCCGGCAGCGTGCCCTCCGCCCGGCAGAACTGCTCGGCTGCCGCAAAGACCGAGCTTTGTTCGACCGCGCGCGCTTCGTCGATGTGTCCGTCGTGATACAGTTGCGACAAAATGGGACTCATACCGTGATAGCGCAGGCCCCCTGCATGGTTCGCCGACGGGATGAACCCGTTACCCAGCGTGTACATTTTCGCCAGCGGGGTGACCTGACCGGTATCACAGAAATCGTAGGCAAACCGCCCGCGCGTCATACTGGGACAGGACGCGGGCTCAACCGCGATAAAGCGCGGCGCACGCCTGCCCGCCAGTCGGTCGGCCATAAACGGCGCCATCAGCCCGCCCAGGTTCGAGCCGCCACCCGCACACCCGATGACGACGTCCGGATACTCCCCCAGCTTTTCCATCGCGGCCGCGGCTTCCAGCCCGATCACGCTCTGGTGAATCAGGACCTGGTTCAGCACGCTGCCCAGCACGTACCGGCAACCCTCGGTACCCACCGCGACCTCGACGGCCTCTGAAATCGCCGTGCCCAACGAGCCGTTCGGGTTGATGTGCTCGGCCAGCATCTTACGCCCGATTTGCGTGGTCTCCGACGGCGAAGCGATGACCTGGGCCCCATAGGTCTGCATGACCGTCTTGCGATAGGGCTTTTGCTCGTACGAGACCTTGACCATATAGACCTTCAGGTCCAGGTCGAAATACACGCAGGCCATGCTCATCGCCGTGCCCCATTGACCGGCGCCCGTCTCGGTCGTCAGGCAGGTCAGCCCTTGTTCTTTGGCGTAATGCGCCTGCGCAATCGCAGAATTCAACTTGTGCGAACCGGAGGTGTTGCCTCCCTCGTACTTGTAATAAATCCGCGCGGGCGTGTCCAGCGCACGCTCCAGATAATAGGCGCGAATCAACGGCGATGGCCGATACATCCGATAGAAATCGCGTACCGGTTCAGGTATCGGAATCAAACGGTCGGTCGTGTTCAGTTCCTGTTTGACCAGCTCGGTGCAAAACACCGGTTCCAAGTCCGCCACGGTCACCGGCTGCAGTGTGCCGGGATGCAGAATCGGCGCGTGGTCGGTCTGCATGTCGGCGCGCACGTTGTAAAAATGCGTCGGCAGCTCGTCTTCGCCCAAATAGGTCTTGTACGGAATCTCCATGGTGCTCATAATCCTTCTCCTTCCGGCGTCCCTCAGACGCCACAGATAGTTATTTTTAATCGGGGGAGTACGTCCCCGCGTCCTTTGCTTCCCCGCGCTCAGCGCACCAGCACGGCTGCCGCGATCAATGCCGCCGCAACCAACAGGGCAACCCCGTCGCGAACCGCAAACGGGTAATCCTTGTAGCCGGAATCGCGCCTGCGCAGGTAAAATCCGCGTGCCTCGGCACTGATGGCCGCCTGGTCGATACGTCCGACCGAGCTGACCAGCAGCGGCACGCACAGCGGCAGTATCAGCGACACCCGCCGCAGGGGGTTTTTGGTGTCGAACGGCACTCCGCGTGCCGTTTGCGCTTGGATGATGTGGGCCATCTCGCCGGTGAACACCGGGATGAAGCGCAGCGCGGTCATCAGCGTAAACGCATAGCGATAGGGCAGTCGTGCGACCTTGACCAAAGCGCCCGACAGGTCGCTTGCCTGGGTGACCGACAACAACAACACCAGCGGCATGGTCGCATCCATCAGACGCAGGCTGACGCGTGCGGCTGTCGCCACACCGACGTCGGTCACAAACAGCCAAATCGGTGTGCCTGCGCGGATAAACAGCAGCTGCAGCACAAACAGAAAGGCACAGACACGCACCAAAGTCCACAGCAGCCGCAACGCCACTCGACCGATTCCGCCGACAAAGCCCAGCCCCAGGCTGAATGCCAGCAACGCCGCCAAATACCAGAGGTTGCCGGTGACAAATGCCGCCACACAGACCGCAAACGCCAGCACCAGCTTGGTCAGCGGGTTCAGGCGGTGCAGGACCGAGCTCCCGTCTGTATAATCCAGCAGGCCCGCCATTATGTGACACCTCCCTGCACCACAGGACCACAGGTCCCGGACTGAACGGTCCGTGCGCTCAGCAACGGCAACACGGCGTTCAGGGCCGTTTGGATGTCGGCAGTCGGTGCCATCGCACGGCTCAGCGCGTCATCGCCGTCAGCAAAACGCAGCGCCAGCTGCACCATCTGGGGCGGTGCGATATGTGCCTGTCCGAACAGGTCGGCACGCCGGAACAGTTCATCGGGCGTACCGTCCGCCAACAGCCGCCCCTCGTCCATCACCAGCATGCGCCGGCAGAAATCACCGACGACCTCCATGTCATGACAGACCATGACCACGGTGGTGCCCGCCTGATTTCTGGCCCGCACCTTGTCCATGACCAGCATGCATTCACGCCAATCCAGACCACAGGTGGGCTCATCCAGAATCAAGACGGCGGGTTCTGCCACCAGCACCGACGCCAGCGCCAGCAATTGCCGCTCGCCCCGGGACAGTGCAAAGGGCTCCGCATCGGCGCGAAACCCGAACTCGTCGGCAATCGCCGCCGCGCGTTCCCGCTGCTCTGCCCGTGACATCGAACCGAAGCTCAAACTGAACGCGATTTCATCCAGCACGGTGTTCTTGCTGATTTGATGGTCCGGATTCTGAAACAGCATCCCGACCCCGCCGCCTGCCGCCCGAGCCATACGGCTGGTCCGGGCAGACGCGGTCGCGACCCCGTCCAGATACACGGTACCCGACTGAGGCTTTAACAGGCCGTTCATCAACTTGGTCACCGTGGTTTTCCCGGCGCCGTTGCTGCCGACCAGCGCCGTGAACTCACCCGCGGCGATATGAAACGACAGGTCGTGCACGGCGATGCCGTCACCATAGGAATACCCGACCCGATCAAAGCGGAGCATAGACATCACGCTCCCCCTGTGTGTTGTGGGTTGTATCGTTCGCGGCACCGGAAAACGCGCGGCGCAGTGCCGATTCGGTTTCATCCACGGTGACCGTCAGGGGTAGCCCGGCGCCCACCGCACGGCGCAGTGCATGCGTAAACGTGGTCACACGCGGCGCGTTGACCCCGCGGGTTTCCAGGTCCTCGATGTGTTCCAGGACTGTGCGGACCGGGCCGTGATGTACCAGCCGGCCGCCGTCCATAACGCCCAGCGTGCGGGCGTAGGCACACAGCAGCATGATTTTCTGCTCGATGACGATGACGGTGATGCCCTGTTCGCGGTTCAGGCGCTGCAGCGTCTCGAAGATTTGCACGGACGATGCCGGATCCAGCTCGCTGGTGGGCTCGTCCAGTAACAGGACGCGCGGGCGCAAGGCCAGGGCGGCCGCCAGTGCAACCTTTTGGCGCTGCCCGCCCGACAGCGAACTGATGGTACGGCGGCGCAGGTCCGCAATACCGACCAGATCCAGGGCGTCGGTGACGCGTCCGGGGATATCGGCTTTGGGAACGCCGAAGTTTTCCAGGCCGAACAAAACCTCGTCTTCGACGATGGCGGCGACCATCTGGGCCTCGATGTCCTGAAAGACCGTGGCGACCGTTCGCGAAATGTCGGTCAGCGACTGTTCGCAGCTGTCGCGTCCGTCCACCCGCACGGCACCATAGAACGAGCCTTTCCAGTAATGCGGTATGACACCTGACAGGGCGGCCGCGAGTGTCGATTTGCCGGCGCCGGACGGGCCGATGATGCCGACGAAGTCGCCGGCTGCGACCTGCAGGTTGATGTCATCCAGCGCAGGGCGCGTACCTGCCGCATAGGTGAAGGACAGGCGGTCGGTCGCTATGATGGCCGATGTGTGCGGGGCGGCTGCGGTGCCGGTTGCCGTGCCGGTCGCCGTTTCGGCTGCAGTTTCGGTTGCTGTTGGAGTCACGTCGTGTGCCTTCACAATCCGTCGGACGTCTGTCGTCCGCACCTATGCGGCTGCCGGGGCGGCGACGTCGCGCTTCAGCACCTTGCGCAGCGGCACGTACAGGGCGCTGACGATAACCGTGTTCAGCGCGGCCGTACAGAGCACTATCGGGATATAGGCGACCAGGCTGGATGCCTCGGCACCGGCGAACACGAACAGGCAGACCACAAAGCTGCCGCCTGAAATCACGGTGGACACAAAGGTGCCGATGGCCGGCATCGCGTCCAGTTTTCCGATGCGCAGCGGCAGACGAATCAGCGCCGCCATCGCCAGCGCGCCCAACAGCTCGGAAATGAAGTTCAGATAAGGCGTTCCCGGCAACAGTTGGCAAATCGCCCCGGTGATCAGACCGATGATACCCGCCTGCACCAGGTTCGGTCGAATCAGCAAAATGGCCAAGCAATACATCGCGATGATGAAGTTCGGTTTCATGCCGAAAAAGTTTATGACGCTGCCCACCGTCATTTTCAACACCGCACCTGCCGCCAACAACACCGCGACCAGAATCAGCGAAGAAATGTCCATCCCGCGTCGTGTGGTCGCCGGTGTCGCCACCTGCCGCGCCGCTTGGCGCGGCTGCGGGTGTGCGTCGCCCCGTGTTTCGGCTGTTGTCCGTACCTCGTGTGTTCCTTGACGTTCTGTGCCCATGGTCCTGCTCCTCTCATTCCGGCGCGCAGGCCGCCGGCCCGTTACCGACGTACTCTCTACGCGCACTTGAAGTGGGTGCAAGGACGGGTGGTCTGTGTCCGCGGTGCCGGCCAATACTCGGCTGATTCGACACATTCGACACAAAAAAACCTGTCCTTGCTGTAAGGACAGGCTGTGCCTGCGGTGCCACCTTACTTGACCTCGGGTTACCCCAAAGGCCCCCTTTAAGGGCGCTATCACGCCCCCTGCCACTGACGCGGGCTCACGGTCCGGATACTGGGTCGCGCGTTGCCGGAAACCGGCGCCTGCGACTGTTCCCCTTTCCCTCGGCAGTCCATTTACCGACCGGCTTGATACGGGATTCTCAGCTCCCCCGCTCTCTGTAAACGCCCATGTCGGCTTGATTTCTGCCTCAACGGTTTGGGTTATTCAGTTGGGTGCATCTTACAGGGAACCCGGGGACTTGTCAAACGAAATTCCCAACTTTTTCAAAAAAGTTCGGACAGGCGGTGCGCCCGGCACGCCCGCAGTGCATCCCCCCCGCGTCATTGCGAGCGGTCGTTAGACCGCGTGGCAATCCACCGAGGCGAGCAGCTATGCTCGCCTCGGATCAATCACTCGGGTGCGCGCACAGCGCACCCTCAAATATGCCCGTCATTAAACCCGACGTCATAATGCGTGCCGTCACAATACGGCTTGTTCGCCGATTTTCCGCAACGGCACAATGCCACCCGATTGCGCTTTTCGTACAACACCCCGTCCGCCCCGTAAATCGGAATCCCGCCGCGCACCCAAATGGGACCGGACACGTTATAAACCGGATCCTCAATCAGCGCGATCGACGGCGGATACGCGATTTCGTTTTCGCTGCACGACTCTTTCAGAAACATCACCAGCCGCCCCGATGGGCACAGCGCCGCTTCCTCCAGCGCCGTCGCGCGACTGTCCGCATCCGCCGAATCGGCCGTGTACTCCCAGGCGTTTTTGCCGCGGTCACAAAAGCCCGCATGCACGCAAAAGCGCTCGTTATCCAGCAAGTCAATCCCCTCGCCCGAATACACCTGCGCGCCGTCCATGTATTCTGCGCGTGAATCGACCTCGGTCCCGTCAAAATGCTCCAGACAATGGGTCGAATCACAAAACGGCTTGAACTTCGAGCCCCCACACCGACACAGCACATAGGTCTCCATCGCCGGAAACTCATAGACCGTCTCCCAGCCGACCGCAGCCTTGTTCTCGTCGCGCACAATCCGCACGTTACTCAGCGGCACGCCCCCGGTCACCGCGTACGGCCCGTTCGGCGTCACATCGATGCGCATCTCGATTTTGCTCTTGTCAATCATGACGGTCCCTCTCTCATATACCCTTATCATTTCCCTGTTGCCCCGGAAATCCGCGTCTGTGCACGCGATTCGGTGTTCCCCGTATCTGGGGAGTACGTCCCTACGCTCACTATTATACCCGGTCAACCCGGTCGAAAAAGCTACGGACTAGTGCTGTATCGGGGTGCCGTCGGGGTTGACGCCGATTTCTTCCAGCGTGGGGATATCGTTGCTACCGGTTGCGGTGGCTTCCAGCGACCCGCCGGTCAACCCGGTCTGTGGCCTCAGCTTTATCGCCGCCGCCATGTACTTCTCCCAAATCTGCGCGGGAAAGCTCCCCCCGGTCACACGCTTGCCGTGCACATCGTCCATTGAAATCTGAGCCTCGGGGTATCCCATCCAGACTGCCGTGGTCGCCCCCTGTGCCCAGCCGACGAACCAGGCGTCGCGATAGGACTGCGTGGTCCCGGTCTTCCCGGCCGCCCATACATCCCCGGGCAGCTGTGCCGCCGTCCCGGTCCCCTGTGTGACCACCTTGTGCAGGACAGAGCGGACCTCGGCGCCGATTTTCGCCGAGAACACCCGCGTGGTCTCGATGCTTTCGGGCGCGGCATAGAGCACCGTACCGTCCGCATCCACAATCCGGGTCACCGCATGCGCGGGGATATACTCCCCCTGTTTTGCCATCGCCGTATAGGCGCGCGCCATTTCCAGCGGGCTGACGCCGTATTTCAAGCCCCCCAAGGCCAGCGCCGGGTCGGCCTCCATCGGGGCCTCAAAACCCAGCGCACGTGCAACGGCCAGCGTCTTGTCCGCGCCGATGTCGATTATCAGCCGCGCATAGACCGTGTTGATCGAGCGAATCGTCGCGGCCTCGACCGTCGCGGCTCCGCCTGTGGTCTGCCCGTCATAGTTCGTGACATGCCAGATCTCGTCTTTCACCGGCGTTTCATAGGGCGCGGTCGAATAGCTGCGCGACAGGGGCACGCCGTCCTGCAGTGCCGCAATCAGCGTCAGCGGCTTGAATGCGCTGCCGGGCTGACGGCGTCCCTGCACCGCGATATTGAACTGGCTGACCTGCCAATCCTTGCCGCCGATCATCGCCAGAATCGCGCCGTCGGAATGGCGCATCGTGACCAGGCTGACGGTCGGGTCCTTTTTCGCTTTGAAGGCATCGGCCGCCTGTTGCGCGGCTTCCTGCAGCTCCGGGTCCAGGGTCGTGTAGATGCGCAGACCCCCCCGGTCGACGCGATCGGCATCTATCAGGTCCGGTAACTCGCGCTGGACGTAGTCCACAAACCAGGGATAGCGCGCATCCACATTGCGGTTCTCGCGCGGGGTCAGTTCCAACGGCTCGGCTGTGGCGGCATCGTGCTCGGCGGCGCTGATCAGTCCCTGCTGATACATCAAATCCAGCACGGTGTCGCGCCGCTCGCGCACCGGATCGGGGTCGCTATAGGGCTGATACGCCGACGGGCTGTGCAGCATCCCCGCCAGGGTCGCCGCCTGTGCCACGGACAACTGTGCGGGTTCGACCCCGAAATAGGTCTGCGCGGCGTTTTCAATCCCGTATGCGCCCTGCCCGAAATAGGACATATTCAGGTACGCCGCCAGAATCTGGCGTTTGTCGTATCCCATCTCGACCCGTGTGGCCTTGATGGCCTCGCTGATTTTACGGGACAGCGTGCGCTCACCGCCGGTATAGAGCATCTTCATCAGCTGCTGCGTGATGGTCGATCCGCCCTCTTTGATGACACCCGCCTGGGTGTTGCGTTGCAGCGCGCGCATAATACCGCGCGCATCCACGCCGGAATGCTCAAAGAACCGCCGATCCTCGACCGCCACCGTCGCGTCCATCACCGTTTGCCCGATGTCGTCAGCCGCCAGCGGGGTGCGTTCCTCGTCACCGTGCCAGGTCACCAGTTCGGAATCGTCTGCCGCATAGATCACGCTGGGCTGTGCGCTGCGCTCGGCGATATTGGTCAGCGTAATATCGGGAACCGGCGTCGTCACCAGCCACGCCACAAACCCCAGCAGCACCAGCGTCAGCGCAATGACCACGCAGCACAGCACCACCAGCAGCCGCAGCACGCGCGAACGACCGCCGCTATCAGTCGGCGGCTGTTTTTTTACGGGGAGTACGTCCCCCGCGTTTTCCGGTTTCAGATGGGTCGTGCCGAATGTGTTAGGGGCGGCAGGCACCGACGAAGTCGCTTCTGAACGCCGGTGCGTAACGGACGACATCGCCCGAGTGCGGCGCGTGAATCATCTGTCCCCCACCGACATACAGACCGACGTGGTGAATCGGACTGCCGAAAAAGACCAAGTCACCCGGCTGCAAATCGGAGCGGCTGACGCGCTGTCCGCTGTTGATCTGTGCCCGCGAGCTGTGCGGCAGACTGACGCCGACCTGCTTGAACACAAACATGGTGAAGCCGGAACAATCAAACGAGTTCGGGCCGGCAGCCCCCCAGCGATACGGGGCGCCCAGATACTTTTTGGCGATGTTCACGACTTCGCTGCGGGCGGCACGGGTGGGTGCGGGGAATTTCTTCCCTCCCCCCAAATAGCTGCTGGACGCAGACCGCCTGCGGGCCTCGGCCTCTGCCGCAGCCGCTTCCGCCCGCTGCAATGCGGCGACCTCGGCCTCCAATCCGCGCAACTTCGCCTTGCGCTCCGCCAGCGCCGCTGCCGCCTCTTCCTTCAGCTTTTTCTTCTTATCATTCTGCTTTTTGGCGGCGGCTTCCGCGTCTTTCAACTCGGCACGCAAGGCCTTCGTTTCGGCGCGCAGCGTCTTCAGCTCGACGGTGGATGCCGCATCCGTGCGGTTCATGTTGTTCAGGGTATCCCACAGCGCCGCGAAATCGTCAAAGCTCTGGGCACCCAACAGCACCTCCAGGAACGCACCCGGTCCCTCACGGTACATATCGTTTGCGCGCGTATTCAGATGGTCCTGCACCGTATTCAGGCGCGCCTCGGTTTTCTTCAGTTTCTTGTCGGCTTTTTTGCGTTTCGCGATGGCCTCATTATAAGCAATGTTGGCCTCGTTGTAGTTCTCGTTTGCGACATCCAGCTTTTCATCCAGCGCGTCGACCTGCTTTTTGACGGCGGCGGCCTCTGCCTTTTTGCTGGCTGAAGTCGGACGCGCGTGCGCCAGCGCCGGAGTCATTCCCGCGACACAAACCAGCACCGCCATCACCAGCGCGCCGATTCTGTCCCTGAGGTCCCTAGTATGTCGCTGTCGTGTGCTCTCCATCATGCGTAACTCCAGGCTTGGGTTTCGATCCTGTTTTCGTCGGATTACAGTATACCGAAAAGCCCTGCAGGCTGTCGCCGCCTGTTCACGAAAACGTCACACACACGGCGTCCAGCAACACCTTCGCGTGGTGCTGAGGACCCGGAACTGCCCCTGCCACCAGCAGGTTTTCATCGAATCGCACCGACAACGCCACACGGGCAGGGCCGGCAGTCCCGTTACTGTTTTGTAATGGCGCACAGCGTGCCGACACCACACCCGACAGGCGCTTTGCCAACTGACCGGCATCGCGCACATAGTCCAGGTCGGCCTCACGCGTCGTCAGGGTCAGCAACAGGGCGCGGGGCTGCCCGGGTCCCGTGCCCGCCTCGCCACTGTTGTGGTTATCCGGGGGAGTGCGTCCCGCCGCGTCGTGTGCCTGCACGTTCGCCCCGCTGTCGGCATCGGTCCCATCGGCGACGCCGGCCGCCACGGCTGCCGCCACCAGGTTGTTTGCGCGGCGCGCCAGACGCTCGCAAACCTCGACGGCGGCGACAAAGCGCAGGTCCAGCCGGCGCAACACGGCGGTGTATGCGCCCGCACCCGCCGTCGCCGCCGAATGCGCGCCGCCTGCGCGGCCCTGCCAGATATGCCGCAGGGCAAACAGCGCGCGAAACGCGGCCGGTCCCATCACGCCGTCGCCGTCGATCCCGGCATTTTTCTGGAATTCGATGACGGCGCGCTCGGTCCAGCTGCCGAATATACCGTCGGCAACGCCGGTGGAAAAACCCAGCGAGCTCAAGGCCTGTTGCAGTTCCGTCACATCGGCACCATGAAAGAACGGCACGCGCAGGTACAGCATGCGATCGCCTAATGTAAAGGTCGCATCCACCAACGCCGACCACGTTCGCGGTCCCACCATACCGGTCGCGGCGATGCCGTGTGTCTGTTGAAACGCGGTGACCGCGGCAGCCGTGTGCTGCAAAAACACCCCGTCGACGCCGGTCGGGCCCAAGTCGTGACCCAGCATCCGCAGACGACGCTGAATGTCTGCGACCGCAGCCCCCCTGTCACCTATTTGAACCGGTTTCATCACGAACAGTATTCTAGTGGAAATCGCAGGCGGCATTGCCACCGACTGCCGCTTTGTACCGCACGCGTGAACAAATGAGGATTGTCATATTTAATTGCCCCGTGCCAAGGCACGGGGCTTGTTTTCCGGCGACTATCGTCGCCGATGGATTGCCGCGCATCGCTTAACAGCGATGCGCGCAATGACGTCTTGAATTGTCACCGAGGTGCATCAGTGCAGCCCCACTACTATCGTCGTCACTGCACGTGTTGCGCTCTGTGCAACACGTGTTGGCGTTTACTGCTGCGCGGGGGTGACAGGCTGATCGCTCAAGTAGCGGCGCAGGAAACGATACAGTGGGTAGCCGATCACATAGACCACGAGGGCCTCGCCCAGACCGACGCTGACAGCGCCGAACAGATACATCCAAATCCACGAGGTCTCCAGGCTGATGTTGGTGAACGGCACCGTATAGAGCCCCAGGCCTTTCAGGATTGCAGGCATATAGGCGGCGACTATCAGGGCATTTGCCACGACCGGTCCCGCCAGCGCCAGCAAGGGGCGATGGCGAAACTTGCGCGTCCACAGTCCGCCCACCAGCGTGGCGATCGTGCCGAACACCACGTCCAACAGACCCCAGACACCCGACCCGGTCAGCGCGATATTCACCAGATTTGCAACCAGACACCCCACAGCCAAGCCCGGCACGGCCTCGGCGAAAAACAACGGCAAAATCACCAAAGCCTCGCTGATGCGAAACTGCACCAGGTTCCAGGACAGAAAGGGGATCTGTGCCATCGCCAGGGTCAATGCCGCATAGGCGGCGGCGATAATACCGCCACGCGCGACTGCGCTGACGGAACGGGTTTTCACTTCGGTCAATGCCTTGCTGCTCATGCGTGTCTCCTACCTGATCAACTTTCTGTACGATAAAAACTAACACTATGGACGACAGCGCCGGCGCCCACGCCACTCACGTCACCGACGCCGCCCACTAGGGCAACAACAACTGCGCAATCTGGACGGCGTTCAATGCCGCGCCTTTCAGCAGCTGGTCTGCCACGACCCACATCTGGTATCCGTTTTCAACCGTCGGGTCGGTGCGAATCCGCCCGACGAAGACCTCGTCGCGGCCGGCGGTGAATGCCGGCATGGGATAGTCCAGGTGTTCGGGGTCGTCAATCACCACGACGCCGGGTGCCGATGCGAGCGCCGCACGGACATCAGACAGCGAGAGCACGTACTTCCCCGCATGGGCATCGAATTCGACGTTCACGCTTTCGGAATGGCTGCGCAACACCGGCACACGTACGCAGGTGGCGTTCACCTGAATGTCGGGGTTATGCAGAATTTTTTTGGTTTCGACGACCATTTTCCATTCTTCTTTGGTCTGGCCGTCGGGCAAAAACACGTCGATCTGCGGGATGCAGTTAAAGGCAATCTGGTGCGCGAAGGCCTGCGGGGTAAAGCTGCGACCCGCCAGAAAGTCACCGGTCTGGTTGTAGAGCTCGTCCATCGCCGCCTGGCCGGCGCCGCTGGCCGCCTGATAGGTCGACACCACGACGCGGCGGATGGGGGCCAGTTTCACGAGCGGAGCCAGCGCAACCACCATCTGGATGGTCGAACAGTTGGGGTTGGCGATGATCCCGTTGTGACGGTGCGCGTCCGCCGGGTTGACCTCGGGCACGACCAGCGGGACCTCGGGGTCCATCCGGTACGCGCTGGAGTTGTCGATGATGACCGCGCCCGCGGCGTTTACGTCCGCCGCGAACTGTTTGGTGATGGCGGCACCCGCGGAAAACAGCGCGATGTTTACGCCCTGAAAGCTGTCGGGCGTCATTTCTTCGACAGTCAGCTGCCCGGAATCCGGGGCACCCGGTCCGGTGTAGGGAATGGTGGTCCCGGCGCTGCGGGCGGATGCCAACGCGCGCACCCGGGAAGCGGGGAAATCCAGCCGTTCCAGCGTTTCCAGCATGACACGGCCCACCGCCCCGGTCGCACCGCAGACGGCGACCACCGGGTTGGCGGGGATGGGATAATCGCCCGCCTGGGGGGCGGGGACGAAATCGGTGGGAGCCGCCCCAGTGGGCGATGCGACAGGTACGCTGCCGGGTCCTGCGGCGGAAATCAGCATGGGGTGGCCTCCTCTATGACATCGGTGGCGTCCAGACCGAATGCGGTGTGCAGCGCGCGCACGGCGTCATCCATCTGGTCTGCGGCGATAATACAGCTGAGCCGTATGGGAGATGTCGAAATCAGGTCGATGTTCACCCCGGCATCCGCCAGCGTTTGAAACATTTTCGCCGTGACGCCGGCGTGCGTTTTCATTCCGGCACCGACGATGGACACCTTTGCGATGTCGTCGTCGATCACCCATTCGCGCGCGCCGATTTCAGCCATGCAGGCATCCAGCGCCTGCGTCACGCGATGCAGGTCGGTTTGCGGTGCGGTAAAGCTGATATCGGTCTTTTTCTCTTCGCTGATGTTTTGGATGATCATGTCCACGTTCACATTGGCGTCCGCCAGTGTGCTGAACACACGCGCGGCGATACCGACGCGGTCGGGCACGCCGCGGATGGTGATTTTGGCCTCTCCGCGATCGTGAGTCACGGCTGAAACGATGGCATCTTCCATATCGGGTTGCGCCTCCTTGACGATAGTCCCGGTCGTATCGGTAAACGAGCTGCGGCAATGAATCGTGACGGCGTGGTTGCGTGCAAACTCGACGCTGCGCATCGACAGCACGCCGGCGCCGCTGGCCGCCATTTCCAACATGGGCTCATAGCTGATGACGTCGATTTTCTGCGCGGCGGGAACAATACGCGGGTCCGCCGTGTACACACCGTCGACATCCGTATAGATTTCACAGACGTCCGCAGCGATGCCGGCAGCCAGCGCGACCGCGGTGGTATCGCTGCCCCCGCGTCCCAGAGTGGTGATTTCCCCGTCGGTGGTGCGCCCCTGAAAACCCGCGACAATCACGATTTGTCCGGCTGCCAGGGCCTCGCCCACACAGGCCGCGTCAATCGCGACGATTTTGGCCTTGCTATGCACCGCATCGGTCACAATACCCACCTGCGGTCCGGTAAAGCTGATGGCGTCGGCACCGGCGGCCTGAACCGCCATCGCCAACAGGGCGATACTGACCTGTTCGCCGGTCGCGAGCAACATATCCTGTTCACGTTCGGGCGGTTCGGGGTTGATTTCGTGCGCCAACGCCAGCAAGTCATCGGTGACCTTGCCCATAGCCGACACCACCGCGACCACTTCGTCTCCGGCGTCATGACGCGCAATCAGACGTGCGGCAACCGCGCGCAGCCGCTGGGGCGTCGCGACACTGGTGCCGCCGAATTTCATAACAACCCTGCTCATAGTGGTGATTATCCTAACATAGCATTGCGCGCGAATACGGGGGAGTACGTCCCGACGCGCCGTTTTGATGCCCGCGTCGCGCAGAACTTGTGGCAGGACCGAACGGCTATTGTTTGGATTCGGGGCGCAGCTGGGGAAACAGCAAGACGTCGCGGATGGAGGGGCTGTCGGTCAGCAACATGACCAAACGATCGATACCCAGTCCCATGCCGCCGGCGGGCGGCATTCCGTATTCCTGCGCACGCAGAAAATCCTCGTCGACATACATCGCCTCGTCATCGCCGGCATCACGCGCGGCGGCCTGTTCCTCGAACCGTGCGCGCTGATCCAAAGGATCGGCCAGTTCGCTGAAGGCATTGGCGAACTCGCGCCCGCAAATGAACAACTCAAAGCGATCCGTGTAATCCGGGTCCTGTTCGTTGCGTCGCGACAGGGGCGACACCGATGCCGGGTAGTGATAAACGAACGTCGGCTGAACCAGCGTGTCTTCCACCAGCTCGTCAAACAGTTCGGTCAACAGTTTCCCCGCGTCATCGGACAGTTTCGGGTCCAGCTTGATGCCGTGTTCGGCACAGAGCTCTTTCAGTTCGGCCACCGGCGTGTGCACGGACACCGTGCGTCCGACGGCCGCCGACACCAAATCGTCCATGGTCGCCCGACGATAGGGCGCGCGCAGTTGTACGTCGCATCCTTGGTAGCTGACGGCGGTCGTACCCAACACGGTTTGTGCCACGCCGGCTATCAAGTTTTCGGTCAGCTCCATCATCGTCTGCATGCTGCCGTATGCCTGGTAGACCTCGATGGTCGTGAACTCAGGGTTGTGGCGCGTGTCGATGCCTTCGTTTCGGAAGCTGCGTCCGATTTCGAATACCTTTTCGAATCCGCCCACCAACAGGCGCTTCAGGTACAGCTCGGGCGCAATGCGCAGATACAGCGGCATGTCCAGCGCGTTGTGGTACGTCGTAAACGGACGCGCGGCGGCACCACCGGGGATGGGGTGCAGCATCGGGGTTTCGACCTCGACGTAGCCGGCGTCCTCCATAAAGTGGCGAATCGCGCTGATGGTCGCAAAGCGCGTCTCGAAGGTGCGACGCACACCCGGCGTCACAATCAAATCGACGTAGCGCTGCCGATAGCGCGCGTCGGTGTCGGTCATCCCGTGAAACTTTTCGGGCAGCGGGCGCAGCGATTTGCTTAACTGCACCATACGCGCAGGCTCGACCGAAAGCTCACCGCGCCGTGAGCGCAAGACGATACCGCTCGCCCAAATCCAGTCGCCTACATCCAACAGTTTGGCATCCGCGTAAGCGTCGTCGCCCAACACGTTTTTGCGCACAAACAACTGCAGGTCGCCGGTGTCGTCACGCAGAACAATGAACATCATCTTGCCCTGGTCACGGATGGCGACGATGCGCCCGGCAACCGCAACCACGTCATCGGTGTGTTCGCCGTCCGCCAGATCGGCGTAGCGTTCGTTCAGATCGGCAGAACGCGCGTCGGGCTGATAGCCGGATGCATAGGGTTCGCGTCCACCCGCGCGTGCCGCGTCCAGCTTGGCACGGCGCACTGCGCGCGGATCGTCGACGACCGGGGATGCGGCGGCGCCGGTTGCGGTACCGACCGGCGCATCCTGGTTGGATTCATCAGTATGTGGTGTGTTGTTTTCAGTCATAGCTGCATTATATCGGACTCAGGATCGGACGCAGGCGCGCGCTACTTGATGGGTGCGATGTCGGTGATCTCCAGCTTTTTGGTGCCGGCGGGTGTAGTCACCTCGACCACGTCACCTTTTTTGTGACCCAACAGCGCAGATCCGATGGGTGACTCGTTGCTGATTTTGCCCGCAGTCGCATCCGCCTCGGCCGATCCCACGATGTCATACTCCATCTTTTTGCCGCCGGGCTTGACCGTGATCGACACGTGTGTGCCGATATCGACCTTGCTCGCGCGGCGCGGAGTGTCGACCACATGGGCATGATCCAGCGTATAGCGGATTTCGATGATGCGGCTTTCGTTCCAGCCCTGCTCGTTTTTCGCATCGTCGTATTCCGAGTTTTCGCTCAGGTCGCCGAAGCTTTTGGCCTCTTTGATGCGCTCGCTGATTTCGTTGCGCTTATCCCCTTCGCGCCACGCCAGTTCTTCCTCTAGTTTCGCCTTCCCTTCACGGGTCAGGACAGGTGCGTTCTCTGCCATATTCGTACTACCTTTCGCTCAAATTTCGCTAAAACAAACGAGCCGCCGGATGGACGGCTCGCCGGTGCATGTTGCAAATCCTGTGTATTACCCTGCGGGACTGTCGGTCCCTTCACCCTCATCATTCAGCTCGATCGGCGCCGCCTCGACCGGGGTCGCAGCCACCGTGGGCGCCTGCGGCTGACCGGCCGCCTCGGCCTCGGCCTCGCGCGTCGCCTCTTCCATCCCGGTGCGTACCTCTTTGACCGTCTTTCCGAACATCTTTCCCAGTTTCGGGAGCTGCTTCGGTCCAAAGATAATCAGCACGACCACCAAGATGATGATCAGCTCGGGCCAACCTATTCCCTTCAAGAACGGCATGGCGTATACCTCCTCAAACAAACCACATTCGGTTGTTGCTCCTGCACACGTACCACCCGCCGGTTTCAGTTAGCGCCACTGACATACCCGCGAACAGCGCATAGATATTATCACATTTCGGCTGCGCCCAAAGCGTCCTTGCACAGACAATGCCGCTCGGCGGGAATGTTCGGGATAATCTCGTACAACAGGCTTTTCAGCTTATCCAGATTCTCCGCAAAAACCTGCAGCACCTCTTTGTTGCTGACGGCTTCGGTCGCGTCCACGCCGGCGTCGTAATCGGTGATCAGCGCGATGTTCGTATAGCAGATCTCGAGCTCGCGCGCCAAGTACGCCTCGGGGTACTGGGTCATGTTGATGACCTTCCAGCCCAAGCCGGAAAACCACTTGCTTTCCGCACGGGTCGAAAAACGCGGTCCCTGAATGACGACCACCGTACCGTCCTTATGATGCTTGATACCCAATTTCTCGCAACCGGCAATCGCCAGCGCGCGCAGCTCAGGACAATAGGGATCGGCAGACGAAATGTGCGTCACGCCGCGCCCGGCGAAAAACGGCAGATCCGGCGCATCCCCGGTAAAGAACGTGTCACAGCGCCCCCAGGTGCGATCGGCGAACTGGTCGACGATCACAAAATCGCCCGGCTCGACATCGGGTTGCAGCGAGCCGCTGGCAGACGGACCCAGAATCCTAGTCGCCCCCAGCTCGCGCATGGCCCACACATTCGCGCGATAGTTGATCTCGTGCGGAGCCAGCGAATGCCCGGATCCGTGACGCGGAATAAACGCGACGGTTTTCCCGCCGATGTCCCCAATCGTGACCTTATCGGACAGGGCTCCGAACGGCGTGGTCAGCTCATACTGTGCGGCACCTTCCAGCAGATCATAAAACCCACTGCCCCCGAATACCCCGACATCAACACGCGGCAGCTCTTGCGACATGATAAAACCCTTTCTCTCGATGGGACTGCTCCCCCATTGTATCAGCCAAGGTATCAATCTGTACGCATGCCGCAAACAACTGTGCCTCACCCACCGCAATTGTTTGTTTCGTATGCGGGCCGGTACGTCCCGCAGCGTCGCCGCTGTGAACAACCGCCTCCAATTGGGCACGGCGTTCCGGACTGAGCGCAGACGACGCCTCGTGCAGACGGTAGAGCGACAACTGCGAAATCGGCAGAGCGGCCGCAGCCGGTGTTGCCGAAACCACACCGGTCAGCTGAAAGGCGTCCACGCACCCGACCAGATGCAGGCAGGCGGCAGTCACCAACAGGTCGCGGTCAATGCCGGTCTGGTTTTCAGCGACGGCCTCGACTAGGCGTCCCACCCGCAGCGTCGTCGCCAAGGCAGCCCCGATACGGGCCGCACTCCCCCCCTTATCAGCTGTATCAGCTGCATCGGCAACACCGGCAGGAGCCACACAGAAACGAGCCCACACGTTACCCCGATGAAAGACCGCGTTGATCAGGCGGCGCAGGTGCAGGTCGCCGACACTTTTGACCAAGGACACGAACTCCGCCTGCATCTCGGGTAGCTGACGTTCGGTGTGCGCGATGAAGTCGCGAGGGTCGTAATCGGCGACGGGACGCAGCGACTTGACCTTGATGCGGCGCGCGGTTCGGGTCCCCTCGACCCGGCCGACAACGCGCAGCACCGATCCTGCGGCGGGCAGGCGGTCACGACCGACGTCAAAGCGAATGGCACGAACGGTACCCGTGCAATCCGCCAGGGTCATCAGCGCGTAGGTGCCGCTGCGCTCGCCCGCGCGCAGTTCGGCATGCGTCAGCGCGAACAGCTCGTCGATGTCGGTACCCCCGACCAGCTCGTTCACATAGAGCTGTTTGGCCTTGCGCGTTGTTTCCGTTGTCGCCTGCATGCTGTCCGTCCTCTCGTTTGCCCGCGAATGGTCGCGGTAACCATCCCGACAACCACAGCATAGCAAGCGGCTCGGACATTGATGCGGATGCGCGTGTACGCGCCGTCGAGTCATGTATCCGGGCGGGTTACCACCCGCCCGGTGGTGCGGGACAGCAGAAATACCGCGGCGGCGGCCAGCAGATTCATCCCGGCGCCCACACAGGCGGATCGGAAAATCCCCAGCGTCGGTTCCAGCCACAACCCGCACAGTGCAGCCCCCGCCGCCGATCCGAACGAGCTGACGGCGCTGACCAATCCGGCCGCCGTCTGTGCCGGTATCAGCCGCGCGCCCACCGTGGTCGCCAAAGGAAAAGTCATCCCGAACAACAGCGCCGGAATGAACATCACCACCAGTGCAAAGAGCGCGCGGAGCACCGTGGCACCCGCCCCGGTGGCACCGGTGGTGGTCGCAATCAGCACATAGGCGTGACCGGCTCCCGACAATGCGGGTATGGCGGCGACACCCAGTACGGCGGCAATGACCTCGACTGTGGCCAATACCCGCGCGGGGTGTGCCAGGCCGTCGGCACGCCGGCCCATCACATATGACCCCACGGCCAGTCCTCCCAGAAATGCCGACAACATCACCGACGTCGCCACTGCGGTCGAGCCCAGCGACAGACCCAGCTGGCGCACCCAGAGGACCTCGTACAACAACGACGCCACGCCGGCACAAAACACACCGACGCACAGCAGGACAAACAGCCCGATCTGATTGCGCGGGTGCTCGCTCATTGCTCCAGCACGCTCCCCCGCCCCCAGCGCACGCGGAATGCTTGGTTCAGGTAATTCCAGAACACGCGGTATTCCAGACGCGAGTGGTCATCGGTATTCAGCGGGGTGGTATCCATTGCCGCGCGGTCCTCGATTTGCTCCAGGCGCAGCGCAGCAGCCTGACCGGCATCCGCATAGGGCTGTATGCTGTCGGTGGTAATCAGGCTGTTGTCAAAGGTGCCGGCGGTTATCCAATCGTCCAGAACGGATTTCACGGCAGACTGGTCGGCGGTGGCGGCAGGCGTATCGGCGGGGGACGTACTCCCCCCGTTTGTTACTGTTGTCGATGTGGTTGTCGGTGCCTGCGCGTCGTTGTGCCCGACCAGCAGCAGTTCGCCCTGGGCCGATTCGGGAAACTGAATCAGCCAGATGTCGACGCGGGGAAAGACGCTGCGCATGGTTTTCAGCATCATCGCGACGTCGTCGATGGTCAGCAGATAGTTCGGCAGCCATTGGCAATAGACGCCGGTGGGCGTCAGGCGCGTTTTGGCGGCGGCGATGAACTCGCGGGTGAACAGGGCTGCCACGCCGCCGGACCAGGGCCAGCTGGGCTCGGACGAGATGCAGTCGAACTGTCGGTCGCAGGTCAGCAGCCAGCCGCGCGCATCGTCGACGTGGATGCGCCAGCGGTCGGTGTCAAATGCGGCGCCGGAATCGCGCAGGAAATAACGGGATGCCGGCAGGACGTCGGGGTTGATTTCGACGGTGTCGACGGTGCTGAACCCCAGGTCATAGTAGGTTTGCGAGGTGTAGCCGGTGCCCAGACCGACGACCATGGCAGTGGCGGTTGCAGTTGCCGGGGTGGTCGCGTCGCCTGGGGCGGCGATAGTGGCTGCGGGGACGGCGGCGATCATCGTGGTGGTGATGCGGTCAAAGTCGTTGTCGGTGCCTTCGTCCAGGGCTCCGTTGCTGAGCGTGCGGCTGCCGTCGGGGTTTTGGGTGACCTGGACGCGCGAATAGATGCCCTCGCGGTCATACAGCGTGCGGCGTTCGTCGGCGGCCGCATTGAACGCGGTCGTGTCGGTGTAGTAAAAGGCCTGACCCAGTCCCAGCGGACTGTCCGCACGTGCCGGTATCAGGCTGACCGCCGCGATGGCCAGCACCGCAACGGCGATCATCGGGGATTTCAGGAATGCGACGGCGGCCGTGCGCGGGGTTGCGTGGACGTCGGCTATCGAGCGCAGCAGCCAGGCCGCGACAACCGACAGGGCGGCGGCGGCAATCAGCGAGCCTTTGACCCCGATGGTGGGCAGCGCCGCAAAGGTCGCAAGCAGCGAGCCCGCAATGGCGCCCGCCGTGTTGACGGCATACAGTTTGCCCGCCAGCGAGCCGATGGCGCGTTCGCGACTGACCGCGCGCATAATCAAAGGGTAGGTGGTGCCCATCGCAAAGGTGGGGGCGACCATAATCAGGAAACAGACGGCGAATTGGAAGCTGAGGAAACCGGCGGCGCTGCCGCGTCCCGCCGCGCGCAGCCACCCGAAATAGGCACCCGGCACAAAGCGGATCCCGGCAAAGGCGACGATGGACAGCGCGGCCACGGCAAGCTCCGCCCAAGCCGCGCCCACCAACGGGCGTTTGATGCGCCGCGCCCGGCTGACGCCGAACAAGGCACCCGCGCCCAGACCCAGCATATAGGCGGCAAGCATCGTGCCGGATGCATAGGCCGTCGCACCCAACATCGCCGAAAGCTCGCGCATCCAGCCGAGCTCGTACACCAGTGCCGCCACACCGGACAGGGTATAGGCTATGAGGAGCAGTTTTGCTTTCACGGTGCTGAGTATAGTCCTAATTCCTCAGGGACTGAATCGGGGCGGGTATCCGGCCGCCGCGTGCGATCAGGCGCGCGGGGCTGAAGCGGTTGATCGGCATCACCGGGCCACCCCCCAACAGGCCGCCGAACTCCAGCGTGTCGCCCACCTGTTTGCCGACGGCGGCAATCACGCGCACCGCCGTGGTTTTCGCGTTGACCATCCCGATGGCGGCTTCGTCGGCGATCAATGCGGCAATCACGTCGGCGGGCGTGTCACCGGGCACAATGACCATATCCAGCCCGACCGAGCACACCGCCGTCATCGCCTCGAGCTTTTCCAGCGTCAGCGCTCCGGCCGCCACCGCCGCGGTCATGCCGCGGTCCTCGGACACCGGAATGAACGCTCCGGACAGCCCCCCCACATGCGAGCTGGCCATCACGCCGCCTTTTTTCACCGCGTCGTTCAGCAGCGCCAGCGCGGCGGTCGTCCCGCAGGCGCCGACCCGTTCCAGCCCGATTTCCTCCAGAATACCCGCGACGGAATCCCCCACCACAGGCGTGGGAGCCAGTGACAGGTCGACGATCCCGAACGGCACGCCCAGCGCGGCAGAGGCCTCGGCACCGACCAGCTGGCCCATGCGGGTGATCTTGAACGCGGTGCGCTTGACGGCGTCGGCCACGGCCGTCATGTCGGCATCCGCATCCAGCCGTTTCAGGGCGGATGCGACGACACCGGGGCCGGAAACTCCGACGTTGATGACGACATCCGGCTCCCCCGAGCCGTGAAAGGCACCCGCCATGAAGGGGTTGTCCTCGACGGCGTTCGCGAACACGACCAGCTTCGCCGCGCCGATGCAGTTCGCGTCCGCCGTGGCACGGGCGGCCCGCAGCACCACATCCCCCATCAGCGCCACCGCGTCCATGTTGATGCCGGCGCGGGTTGACGCCACGTTCACCGAGCTACAGACCCGGGTCGTTTCAGCCAGCGCCGCCGGAATGCTGTCAATCAGGCGGCGGTCGCAGGCCGATATCCCTTTGTGCACCAGCGTGGAATAGCCACCGATGAAATCCACGCCGACGTCAGTCGCGGCGGTTTCCAAGGTGCGGGCATAGTCGACCGGATCGGACGCAGGGGAGGCGGCGATGATGGATGCAATCGGCGTCACCGCGATACGTTTATTGATAATCGGGATGCCGTATTTTTTCTCGATGGCGGCACAGACCGGCACCAGATCGGCGGCGACCCGCGTGATTTTACGGTGGATTTTGCGGCAGGCGGACGCCGGGTCGGGGTCTGCGCAGTCAACCAGGCTGATACCCATCGTGACGGTCCGGATGTCCAGGTTTTCCTCGCGGATCATCGTGATGGTTTCCAAGATGTCGCTAATGTTCAGCATCACCCCACCCCCCTAGACGCGATGCATCGAGTTGAAGATGTCTTCGTGCATGACGTGAATCTCCATCCCGTCGGCGCGCGCCCGCATGCGATCCGCCAGGTCGACCAAGTCGATGGTCATCGCCGTGGCGTCAATCAGCATCACCATGCAAAAGAATTCCGCCAGTACCGATTGCGTGACCTCGATGATGTTCGCGTTCGATTCGGCGCAAACGGCGCTGACGTTGGCCAAAATACCCACCATATCGCGCCCAACCACGGTTACCACAGCTCGCATGCGTGTTCCTTTCACCGCAGGTTTTCAGTGGTGTTTATTATAGAGCAGAATGGGGGAGTGCGTCCCGGCGCACACAGCTGATGGCACATCTCTGCGTCGTGGCAATCCGTGAGAAAACCCCGCCGGGCAGGCGGGGTTTTCTCACGCGTGGTGGTAGCAGCAGCTCGAGGGCGGAGCTGCGAAGTGCGCTGTCAACACGGCAGCGCGGCGTTAAAAGCTGTAAAGCTTTTTATCGCCCGCGCTCCCTTGTGTCAGGC
>JAISUC010000016.1 GCA_031272275.1 Actinomycetes bacterium
CCTCCTTGAGTGCCTCCACCGCCAGTTTTGCCTTAAACTGCGGCGAGTGGTTTCTTCTCTTTGACATCTTGAACCATCCTTTCTTCGCTCTTCGCACATTCATCATGGAAGGTTCACTAGGAAATAGCAAATTCGTGTCTAGAAATCCTCAGCCGGTATTTGCGGGGCGGGCTCAAGCCCGCCCCGGATCATTGACTCGGATGCGCGTACACGCGCATCCTCAACGCAACATGTTTGCGCAACGAAAGAACATGTCACACTCAGGTCGTGCGCCGGCGACGCATGCGGGCAACAAACAGCGCGCATCCCGCCGCCAATGCCAGCACGATGGGCGCAAACCACACGGCCGCCTGTCCCGCATCGGGCAGTTTCTGCGGCTTGGTCGGCTGTGGTGTGGGCGCAGGCTTCGGGGTCGTCGGCGTCACCACCGGGGCGACCGGTGTCGTAGGTGTCGTCGGTGTCGTCGGGTTGCTGGGCGGCACAACCGGCGGGTCGGGGTCTTTGGTCCACAATGCCACATAGGTCACGCTATCCAGTTCATCGTGCCCCTCGGCCGCCAGGGCATAGCGCCGGGGGGCGCCGGTCGCGGTATAGACGGTCACATCCGCAGGTGTCACCGTCGTGCCGATGGACAAAGCCTGCCAGCCGGCAAAGGTGTAGCCGGTTTTCGCCGGCGGCACCGGGAAACTAAAGCTGTCCGTCCAGTACAGCGGGTTCACGGTCAGCGCACTATACAGGGCACCTCCGGATGCGGCCGCATCCCGGAAATAGACCGTGTACCGGTTGGGCTCCCATTGGGCATAGACCATCCAGTTGTGCTTGATTTCCGTGTTCGCAAACAGCAGGTTCCCGGCCGTCGTGGCATGATCGGCAGACGTCGACCACCAAGTTGCAGCCGAGGTCCCGGTCAGCGACACCAGATGGTATCCCGTCCGCTTCAGATCGGCCGACGTGACCTGCGGCCACACATTATGCGGGGACGCCGTCGTACCCAGGCTGTCCCAGTTTTCCAGCGTGTTGAATATCATTTGGCTGGCGTTATCCATGTCCGGGCCCAAAACCAAGCGTTCCACCTGACCGTTCACCGCCCCGAATCCCGGGGCGAATACTCCCCCGTTTGCATCAAAGGTGACCGTGTAAAGTGGCGGATCCCACGTCGCGTACAAATGCCAATCGCGATTGATTTCCGTATCGAAATCAAAGGGCAGATAGCTGTCGGTTGCCGCGTCATAGTAAACCCAGCCCTGGAAGGTAAAGACCTGCGTATCGCCGTCAACCGTGATGGTGACGGTCGTGGTCGCGGTCATGCTGGCAGCATTACCTAAAATCGGAGCCCCTGCGGGCACCACTGTAAGCGTCGGCACGCGACTGGGGTCGGTCAGCGCGGCCTGTGCCGGGATGTCAACCAGCTGCTGTGGCGCCAGATTCGCTCCGTCGGGTGTCGTCACAAAGTGATAGTAGACGCGCGGGTTCACCCGATAACGCGTCATCGGCACCGGGTAGATTTCATGCCCCGTTGCAGGCCCGCCCGCGCCGATGTCGCCGGTCGACCAATAATCCAGCGTCGCCTGCACATTCAGCGCAACGTCGTCGTGCCAACCAAAGGGTGCGTCGCGGCGCTCTAGGCGCAGGTCGTAAACCAGCGCCAGCTCGATGCCGGATGTCAGCGGTGTGTTGACGCTGACCTGCAACTGCGCGTCATTGACGGTGGATGTCGGCGTGTAACTGACCACATAGGGATAATCGGTGGTCTGCCCGCTGTGGGTGGTATAGCCGCCCGGTGTTGCGGGCAAAGCGGGGGAGTCAAAGCCCCAGCGATTGTCTGCCAAGGGATGTTTGTCCAGCCGGGTACCCGCCAGTTCCAGCTGTATTGAGGCGGTCGACACCAGGCTGAAATCAGGACCGATGGTGTCGTTGATTTCGGCGGCCTCGACCGTCGAAACCAGAGATTTGGTGATTTTGTCCATCGTTTGGGTCAGCGGCGTGGTAAGCCCGCTGCCGGTGCCGAAATAATCCAGCCCGTAATAGTCACCCACCGTGTCGGTCCAGCGCAAAAACGAGAGCGGGATGTCGACCAGCGGCTGGTTGGCCTTCCAGGTTGCGACCTGGGCGCCGTGCGTCAGTTTTGTGCTGGGGTTGTAGTTCTCGAATCCGACGGTGACCACGTTGGCATCCCCGCTGGAATTGATGTCGGCCAGTTCCTTGGCCGCCCAATAGGTTCCCTTTTCGATGGCCATATAGGGGTTGGTGGCCGCGGTATAGACGCTGCCGACGATACCGGTGACGTTACCCGCGGCAGAGGTCGGTTTGCGTGTGTGAAATTCGCTGAAGGTGAGCTCTGAGGCCGGATAGACGGTTTCGATCGTCGCGGCCTCGCCATCCATGAAGTTCTGATACCACTGTGCCAGGTTGCTGCTGTGATAGTAGGCATAGAGGCGCGTGCGCATTTGCTCGATCTGGGATTTTTCGGGAAACCCGTTGGTGTTGTTGGCGGTGGTGTCACCCGGGACCGGACCCCACGCCGATTTCCACCAGGTAAACGAGTTTGCGGGTGTATAGTCGTTGCGGTGTGGATAGAAAAAACCGGTCCAAAACGACGCGACATCCGGATAACTGTATGCCGTGCCTTTGTCGGTGAAGCTGACGGTGTCGGTCGGCATATAGCTAAGCTTATAGAACGCCTGCCGCGGGGATGTGCCCGACCACATGGTGGCGTTTGTATCGAGCTGCGCATCCCCGTTCGCCATTGCAGTCAGTGTGCCGGATTTGTTGTAGTACTTTGAGTATTGGTTCAGGGGCTGCGTGTAGCTGTTGGTGCCATTCCACATGAATGCCCCGCCGTCGGTCATGAGCAACAATATGCGATTCGATTTGGGATAGTTCACCGTATCGGTGTCGGCGTTGAGCATCGCACGGCCCGCCTGAATACCCGCCTGAATGTTGGTGCCGGCAACTGCGTTGGTGACACCGCTCATCCCTAACGAGCCATACAGGTTTTGGGTTACGGCGTTCGAGTTGTAGGTAGTCGCCCGGGTGTTCACGGTGTTATAGAGCGTCGCTTTGTTGGCGGCGGTCAGCGGTGTCAACGCCAACAGTTCACGCGTTGATTCGGCATACTCCCCCGAAAAGGGGCTGGTGCCCGCCGACTGCGACAACGTACCCAGACTGACCACGCCGATTTTTACCGGCACATCTTTGGCAATCAGGTCGTCTGCCAGGTCATTCATGAGCGTTTGCACCGCTGTGCGGTTCGCATAGAAACTACTGCTCATGTCGCCCACCACCACGATGCTGTAGCCGGGTGTGGTCGTGGCCCCGGCAGAGACGCTGAGCCGCACGGTGGTTTGGTCGGATGCATCCAAGTCGGTCGCGGTTTTCGTGCCGACGATACTGGGATCGGCAGTCTGGAGAACGCCAAAGCCGGTTTCCTCGCGCGAGATGACGTCGTCGCCGATTCCCGTATCGGGTTTTTGATAATAGATTTCGCCCTCGGTAATATCCGGGTCGAGCGTGGCTGCCTGTGCCGTATTGCTGTGCGTGGATGGAATCACCGGCAGCAGCGTTACCGACAACGCCGCACACAGCATCAGCGCCACCGCGCGCATGGCTTTCCGTGCATGCAGGATCTTACGCGGGTTCAGCAGTGGGGATGTGGTATTCATTTGAGTTCCCTTCTCTTTCAGCAGCCTGCCCCTCAACGGCACGCCGCGAAGCCCTCGCAGCACAAGTGGCGCTTGGAATTGCCACCGGATGTATAGTGTAGCAAACCCGGGGAAGTGCGTCCCGACGTCTGCGTCAATCCCACGAACTGGTGGGTTTGAGGATGCGCCGCCGGCAGATTGTGCGAGTGGACAGCCGGCGAGTGCAGGTCAAGGAGTGGGGATGCGCCGCGTACTGAAGCTACGCAAGTATCCCCACGACGCCGAGATGCGCCGCCGGCTGTTCACTCGAGGTTGAAGGCGGAATGCAGGGCGTTAACCGCAGCTCCGGCGTTGCGGGATGCGACCAGCACGGAAATGGTCATATGCGAATCGGCCGTCTGGATGATGTCGATACCTTGCGTAGCCAGGGCATCGGCGACCGTCGCCATGACCCCGGGGCGTCCGTGCATCCCCTCGCCGATGACCGTGACCTTTGCCAGATCCGGCGTCACCGTACGGCTGAGCCCCAGGTCATCCAGCGCCCCGTCCACTTTCAGCGCCTGGTCCGCCGGAACGGTGAAGTACAGACAGCAGCCCGCCGGCGTGAACATATCCAGCGATATTTCATCGGCTGCCAGGCGCCGATACACCGCCGCCTGTGCCGCGCTGTGCGCCGGTTCACCCTCCGGGGCATCCAGTCGCACGCAAAAGCGCGTGATGCCCTCCAAGTGCGCAATCGCGGTCGCCGGTGCCACAGTGCGATAGGGCTCCAGATCGCAAACCCGGGTTCCGGCGTGTGTGCTGAAGGTGTTTTTCACCAGCAGTGCCGCCCCGGATGCCAGCGTCAGTTCGGCTGCCGATTTATGCACCACGCGCGATCCCGATCGCGCCAGCTGGAACAGCTCGTCGCTGGTGATGGTATCCAACACGCGCGCCGAGGTAACCACGCGAGGGTCCGATGACATGACCCCGTCGACGTCGGTGTAGATTTCGACGCGTTCGGCGTCGAGTGCCACCCCCAACGCACAGGCGGAGGTATCCGAACCCCCGCGTCCCAGCGTGGTGGTGTGTCCGCTTTCGGAAATGCCCTGAAAACCGGCGACGACCGGTACAATGTCGTTTGCAAGGGCATCGCACAGCGCATCGGGACAGATGCGCAGGATACGCGCGTTTCCCGCGGTGTCATCGGTGATGATACCGGCCTCTGCCCCGGAATAGGCACGGGCGCTGACACCCGCGGCGCGTAGTTCGGCGGCAACGAGGACGGCAGAGATAAGCTCCCCCACGTGTGACAGCAAATCCGTTTCGCGGGCATCACAGGGGAGGTCCGCCACCAGATCCAGCAGGCTGTCGGTCGCATAGGGCGCGGGGCGGCGGCCCAGGGCCGAGACCACTACGACCGGGGCGGCCGGCGAGTTCGCCACCGCGCGGACCCGGTCGATCAGCGCGGCGCGGCCGGTCGGCGTGGCGACCGAGGTGCCGCCGAACTTCATGACGACGACGGGTTTCACAGATCCAGGAACTGTTCCAGACCGACGATGAGCCCGGTGGCGTCAACCACGCGCCGACATGCCAGTACGACGCCCGGCATGAACGACGTGCGGTCGGTGGTGTCGTGGCGGATGCTGAGGGTTTGTCCCTGCGCGCCGAAGATGACTTCCTGGCTGGCAACGAAGCCCTGCAGGCGCACGCTGTGAATCGGCACGGGGTCTGCGGCGCCTGCAGCCGTCATCAGCGATGCGGTGCGCAGCGCAGTCCCGCTGGGGGCATCCAGTTTGCGGTCGTGATGCAGTTCGATGATTTCGGCTTTGGGCAACACAGCGGCGGCGCGCGCGGCGAACTGCATCATGAGCACCGCCCCGATGGCGAAGTTCGGCGCGATGAACAGGCACTGTCCGTCCGCCAGACGACCCGCCAGATCATCCAGTGTCGCATCCGCAAGCCCCGTGGTGCCCACCACGCAGTCGAGCCCCGCCGGAATGGCACAGCGCAGATTTTCTTCGACCACGTCGGGGCGGGTGAAATCAACCAGCACGTCGGCGGTGACGGCTGCCAGCGCGTCAGCCAGCGTCGCGAAATCACGGGGTGTCGCCGTCTGTTCGGTCTCGCCGCAACCGCAGCCGCACTCGCCGGTGTTTGTCGTCGCGCCGTCGTCGCGCGCAAAGCCGGGATCGACCCGGGCGACCACCTGCAGTCCGTCAGCGGCGGTCACGGCGCGTACGGTTTCAGCACCCATGCGGCCCAGGGCGCCGGTCACAATAACCCGAATCATTGCATGCTCCAATCCTCATTCGTACCGGCGGCAAAGGGTCCCACCACCGACAGTATCCAGTCGCTGTCCCCGAGGGCGGCCGCCATGTCGGCGACGTCTGAGCGGGTCACGGCATCCAGACGTGCCAGGGATTCGTCAAAGCTCAGGGGATCTTCTCCGCGCATTTGGCTTTCAGCCAAGCGCATCATACGTTTTGCGGTCGATTCCAGGCCCAGTGCCAACGAGCCCTTTGCCGCCGTGCGCGCCAGTTCCAGTTCGTCGGACGTGATGCCGTCGCGTGCGATCAGGCGCACCTGTTCGTCGATCAGTTCGGCCACGTGCTGTGCGTTTTCGGGACGCGTGCCTGCGTACACGCCGAACGCGCCGCGGCCCTGGTACAGCTGCGGCATCGAATAGACCGCATAGACCAGCCCCAGTTTTTCGCGGATTTCCTGGAACAGGCGCGAGCTCATGGTGCCGCCGAACGCCGTGTTCAGCAATGTCAGCGCAAAGCGACGTTCGTCACCGGCGGGAATCGTGGTGGTGCCGGTCAAGATGTGTGCCTGTTCGCTTTCTTTGGGCAGAAACACGCGCGTGGCGGCTGCCGGCGGCGGCGTCTGTCGTCCGCGCGCGCCGTCGGATACCGGCAGGTCGGCCAGATGCGTGCGCGCCAGTTCGACCAGCGCGGCGTGTTCCAAGTTGCCCGCCGCCGCGACCACGCAGCGGCCCGTCGTGTAGTGCTTTGCGCGGTATGCCACCGCCGCGTCGTGCCCGTAGCCGGAGACCAGTTCACGCGTGCCGCCGATCGGCAGGCCCAGCGTGTGTGTGGGCCACAGTGTCTTTACGTACAGTTCGTGGGCGACGTCTTCGGGGTCGTCTTCGTTGCGCGCGATTTCCTCGATGATGACCTTGCGTTCCAGCTCGCAGGCCGCCTGGTCGAATGCGGCGTGCGTGACCATGTCTCCCAGCAGCTCGAATACGCCGGCCAGCGATGTGTCCAGACAGCCCGCATAATAACAGGTCGCCTCTTTGCCGGTGAACGCGTTTTGTTGCGCGCCCAGCCGGTCGAACGCCTCGGACAGTTCACGGGCGTCGCGCGTAGGCGTGCCCTTAAACATCATGTGCTCCAGAAAATGCGAAATTCCGCCCTCGGCGGGCAGCTCGTCGCGGCTGCCGACCGAAAACCAAATTCCCAGCGCGACGGAACGGACCGAATCCATCCGCTCGCTGATCACGGTCACGCCGTTATCCAGCACCGTTCGTTCAAAGTGCATGAGTGTTCCTCCTTGGTTGCTTGAATTCTGCCGAATAACAGTCTATCGCAACGCCGCCACGGGGCGCCACGGAGTGGCGCGCTACGAGCATCCTGCATTTGCGAGTGATTTGCGGAATTGCCGGGTGCCTTGTAGCGCGGCACTCCGTGCCGCCGTGGCGACGGTAGTCGCCACATTATAGGTCCCGTGGCGTGTTTTTCGCCACGGGGGCAGTGGACCGGCGTGCATTCGGTAAACGGGATTCAATTGCCGGGTGCCTTGTAGCGCGGCACTCCGTGCCGCCGTGGCGACGGTAGTCGCCACACTATAGGTCCCGTGGCGTGCTTTTCGCCACGGGGGCAGTGGACCGGCGTGAACTGCAGTCTACGCGAAACGATCACGCAGGGTTTGGGACGTGCTCCCCAATTAGCTATGTGATGTGGTATTCATCCAGTGCCCAACGCACGGGATTGTTGGCGATATACTCACGGTGATTCAAATAGTCGGTCTCGTCACGGATAACATGATCGTGAAATCCCATTTGGAAAACATTGCGCCCCAAGGTGCGTTTGACCTGCGATTTCAAATAGCGAACAATTTCGCTTATGTGGTGCCCTGCTCTGTTCAAAATAATCAGTATATGGATATGATTCGGCATCACCACAAAATCATCAATGGTCATAAATTCGGTGCCCATTGCGCGTATGGAATCGGCCACAACTATTCCGGCTGAACTCAAAGAGATTTTTGCACAATCCTCAACGATTTGCGCAGTACCTAACACACATTCCTTGTTCACCGTGCATATGGTGATGAAATAGATGCCAGCTTGTGCGTAGTTATATGTCTCCAGGCGATTGTTCTTGCGAAAATGACTCGATTTCATCTTATAACCTTAACACACAGTTTGTTGTGCCTTTGAGTATTGCCCCCGTGATGAAACCCGCATCACGGGTCACGTTATGTGGCGGCTTGACAGCCGCCACGGGGCGCCACGGAGTGGCGCGCTACGGGGATTGCTGAAACAGAAGCCCGGCTGGATGCGTTAGGCGACCGCAATACCATTGCCCCCGTGATGAAACCCACATCACGGGTCACGTTATGTGGCGGCTTGCCAGCCGCCACGGGGCGCCACGGAGTGGCGCGCTACGAGCATCCTGCATTTGCGAGTGATTTGCGGAATTGCCGGGTGCCTTGTAGCGCGGCACTCCGTGCC
>JAISUC010000017.1 GCA_031272275.1 Actinomycetes bacterium
AACCTTCCATGATGAATGTGCGAAGAGCGAAGAAAGGATGGTTCAAGATGTCAAAGAGAAGAAACCACTCGCCGCAGTTTAAGGCAAAACTGGCGGTGGAGGCACTCAAGGAGGAACGGTCGGTATCAGAAATTGCCGCCGATTATCAGCTCAATCCCAATCTCGTCAGAAGGTGGCGTGATGAACTGGCTGAAAAGGCATCGGTCATCTTCAGCTCGACCAAACAGATCAAGGAACAGAAACGAAGGGAGCAAGTGCTCGAAGCAGAGCGCGACGAGCTGCTCAAAGCAGTCGGTGTCGCCACTGTCGAGCGCGACTGGCTTCGGCGAATTTATAAGACAATCAACGGAGGAGAAGAGCCGCCGGGCCTGGGTCAGGTCTGAGGGGACAAATACCGTTACCCTCAAGAATGGTCACATGTACCTGACCGCGATTATCGACTGGTACTCGCGCATGATAGTCGGTTTCAGGCTTGCCGACAGCCTTGAGAACAGTCATGTCATAGCCTGCATGAAAGATGCCATCGCAGGCTTCATCGAGAAGCACAACACCGTGCGTCTGCATGAATCACTCGACTATCAAACGCCTGCGGATGTGTATGGTGAGCGTTTTGTCCAGGCCGCGTAAGCGGGGGAGTCATGAAATGGATCGAGACGACCGTCAGGAGGTGGTGTGTGCTAGGATTGTGGAGCAAAGCGGTTCACTAAGAAACCGGCTGTGCGTGTCAGGAAACCTCGGCCGGTATTGTGATTGCAGATCCTGTTGCGCTTGGAGGCCTTGGGGCTGGTGCATCGACACGGAAAAGAGGGATGAAGTGAACACGACTGATCGAGGAATAGGGATTCGCGCGTTGATTGCAGGTACCTTTCTGCAGTTGTTCTTGGGCGCCATTTATGTCTGGAGCGTATTTGTCACGCCGGTATCAGTGGCATTGAACTGGGATCCGGCTGCAGTCAAGCTGACCATGTCCTACATGGTGTGTTTCTCCGTCATCGGAATCTTGATAGGCGGCAGGCTGTTGATTCGCCTGAATATGCGCGTCGTTACCCTGATCGGTGGGGCGTTACTGGCTGCGGGGATGTTGGCATCGTCGTTTGTGGGTAGCGCGCAGCCCTGGTTGATGCACATAACTTATGGAGTTGTTGGGGGATTCGGAATGGGCATGGCCTACAATGCCGTCCTCACCACCGCCCAAAAAACCCTCCCGGCAAAACGCGGACTAGCAACGGGCATCAGTGTCTGTGCCTACGGTTTTTCCGCCGTGCTCTTTGCGCCCTTGGTTGATTGGATGCTGCAATCCTATGGTGTAGTCTCTACGTTCAGGATACTGGCCGCGGTCTTTCTGTTGGTGGTGTTGGTGGCGCTACCGTTTATCGGGCTCCCCAAAGGCTACGGTGAACGTGCCGCGACCGTGGGTGGTGCGAACAGCGGGGCGGTAAGTGGCCTGAAAACCGGTCAGATGCTGCGTACGCCGCAGTTTTGGTTGATTATGGCATCCATGATGCTGGGAACTGCAACCTACCTCATTGCAAATCCCTCGTTTAAGACGCTTGCCGCCGAACGCGGCCTGAGTGCCGCTGTCGGAACCGGATTGGTGATGGTTGCCGGCATCTCGAATTCCGTGGGACGTCTGGTGTTTCCCGCCCTGTCCGACCTGTTGGGTCGTGCTAAAACAACTATGCTCGTGTTAGGCCTGACAGCAATCGGCGGGTTTTTGTTGCTGGTGACAAACAAAAACGTCTACCTGCCGACGGCAGCTTTGATAGCGTTTTCTTATGGAGGCTATCTGAGCATTTATCCGACACTGAACGTCGAATACTTCGGCCTGAAGTATGCCGGGGCGAACTATGGCGCCATCATGATCGGATTTGCTGCGGGTGCGCAGTTTTTGCCGATCATCATGTCGCAGGTGTCGTCCGCGCCGGTTGTGTTCTGTGCGCTGGGGGTTATGGCGCTGGTTGGATTCGGGTGCATGTTCGCGTTGTCGCACTTGGGCGCCGTGCGGGAGCGCATGTGAGGAGCTAGGCAGGCAAAGCGCGACATGAAGCAATTGCGGAGGTTACAGGATCAATAGGCGCGCACGCACGGTGCGACCCGGTCCGTTTGGGGCATGGATTCCGGATTGCGCTACGCGCCCCGGAATGACAGCACGGCGCTGTGCTGCGGACCGGATGGGGGGGCAATGAACTCTACTGCATTGCAGCTGCACGTTGATCCCAATCAGAGATATATTCTCTCCACCTTTTTTCCAGGTCAGTTTGTCGGGAGCTGGGTGAGTGCGATAAAGATAGTCTATCCAGTAACATGAGAGTAACTTTTTTTGACCCGGAATAATTGACATGCGAATTCCAGTTGTGTACTGAGTTGGGTGGCGTGGCGTCAAACCAGTCATTCTGTTCAAAAACATCAGGCTGATTGCAATCAATGATTTTGTAGCGCGACGAATCGATTCCCCAACTGTTCAGGCTTTCCTGCACTGCTGCCAGGTAATCCGCGCTATCCTCTGCCCGGTACATGGGTGCAAGCCAAAATACCGGTGAAATCGAGTTTCGTTCACATAAACGGACGATTTCGGCAAGATACTCCCCATTCATATGGATGCATGACTTTTCTTCAGTAGATAAATCTCTGTAAAACCAAGTCTTCTGAAGCGTCGAGTCCGGTTTGGATGAGAACAATGAGCCAACTACCGCTCCCCCTGCATACTCAGGAAAACTCCCCCCCAACGCATCCTTTGGGCTTAGAATTCTTTCGTAATTTGCATGTTGTCCAACAGCCGGAATAACTGCGTTAAGCGTGTTTGCTTTATCTGTATCCCAAGCCGCACTTAAGCGTGGAAGACCGACGGGCATCCTCTGCGGAAATGAACCGCTGGTTGGCGGGACTGTCATCAAATAGAGTTCAACGGCAACCGTTTTTGGGGATTGTGATTTCAGTGCTTCCTGAAGAAAAGCCAGGCACCCCCGAGGGGGAAGTGTTGAGGCAGCAAGAGCCCAAGAATAAACATCACGCTCGCGAAAGGCAACGGTGGGTTGATACCCATAATATACATGGGAGTTTCCGATGACGAGCAGTTCGATGCTACCTTTTGGCTGGCGACGATATGCGGTCCAGCTACTGGTAGTCGGATTTGAAATAGTCAGATCGAAGAAACGTCCGATTCCCCAACACGCAAGCGCACCCAGTGCACAGAAAATGAGAGATGCGGCGATTCGCCGTTTTGACTTCCCGATGCTCGACATAATAATGCAGCATACCATAATAGGGTGCGCGGGTTTGTGGAGGTGAGGATGCGCGTGCGCGCATCCGAGTAATTGATCCGGGCGGGTTGTCACCCGCCCGGTGGACTGCCGCGCGACGCTGCGCGTCGCTCGCAGTGACGGGGTGGTGGATGCCTGCGGCGGGCTCGCAACGACGTTGCAGAATTGGACGATCGCCGGTATACCCATCGTCACTGCAAGGGAGCGGGTTTTGCGACCGTGGCAATCCAGTGGCGACGAAAGTCGCCACACGACAGGTCCCGTGGCGTGCCTTTCGCCACGGGGCATTGAACGCGGGCGCGCAAGCGCGAGGCAAGCCGGTTCGATGGCAGCATGGATTCCGGGTTGCGCCTACGGCGCCCCGGAATGACGAGAGCGGGGTGGCGCGTGGTGGCTGGTCGTGTGGGATGCGGGACATGCTCCCCCGCTTTTTGCGACACGAAGACGCCCGGCAGTCGTCACTGCCGGGCGGTGGCTTCAATGTAGGATACTCCTTCGGCTGCACGTTCGCGCTGCCTGGTCTTCCTACACCCTAACCCTAGCATTTCCGGGGCAGGATTTCAAGAACTTTTGACGACTTTCCGATGAAAAGCAATCGTTTGATCGAACGTTTCTTTTCTAGGTCGGCGTTTATCTGCCGGATCAATTCCGCGTCCGGGATTTTGGTTCTACGAGCATCGAATATCACGTTCTTTGATTGCTTGGCGGCACGTTTCAGCTGTGATGTCACCGTAACCCGTGCGGCTCCAACCGGGCTTTTCATTTCCCATTCCACGCCACGCATCACCAAATCGGGCGTTGTGCGTCGGTAATCATTCAGCGGAACCAGAAACTGTACGGCGCAGTTGTAGTGCTTAGCGAGGATGTGTGCGACCTCAATTTCGTGTGCTTGCGGGGGATCCGGATGATTGGGCGGTATGATGACTTCTGCTTTTTCCTTCCGGCTATTCTACACTATGCAATAAGTTGATGGATTGCGTGGAGGTGAGGATGCGCGTGCGCGCATCCGAGTAATTGATCCGGGGCGGGTTGTCACCCGCCCGGTGGACTGCCGCGCGACGCTGCGCGTCGCTCGCAGTGACGGGGGATGGATGCCTGTGGCGGGCTCGCAATGACGTTGGTGGGACGCAACTGGTGGGCGCGCAATGACGTTGGTGGAGTGGCGCGTGGTGGCTGGTCGTGTGGGGTGTGGGACGTACTCCCCCGATTGATCGGCGGGAGTTATCCGTAGATCTCTAGGAACTGTGCGGGTGTGAGTATTTCCGGCTTATCAAGTTCATTGGCGATTGCAGTGAAGTCTTTGTCACCGGTAATGAAGACATCCACGTTGTCCCAGATTGCCGCAACCAGTATCGGTAAGTCATAAGGATCGCGCATGTGCGGAAAATCGCTTGGCTCAAACCTTTCGGGCGTGTAGACCATTTCGAAAGGGAGAAAATGAAAGAACTGGTCGAGATCTTTGGCGCGATTTGGAAATTTTCGTGCAACCACCTCCTTGGCTTCCTCGATGACATATGAGCAGAGAACCAGATGCTGTTTCGCTAGGATGCGTTTGAGGCGATTAAACTGTTCATTTGGGAAAAGCAACATCGAAAGATGATGTTTGTGTCGAGCATGATCCTCACGGGCGTTTCTCCCCCAGCTCGCGGCGGATTTCTTTGACTAGGTCGATGACGTCTTGCTGATTGGTGATGCCCGCGCGCGCGGCTTCACCGGAAAACGCATCCTGGGCACGACTGATGGAGACCAGCGCGGAGTTTTCGATGTAGTAGCGACCGTCCTGCTCGAGAAAGAGGACTTTGTCACCGTCGTTGAGGTTCATGCGGCGCCTGATGTCGATGGGTATCGTGATTTGCCCTTTTGATGTTATCTTTGCGACTTCCATGTGTGCGTCCTCCTGTTCCGAGGCGGTCTGGGCTGGTCTGGTTCGGTATGGTTCGGTATGGGCTGGGTAATCTGTCTAGTCCATGTAGTCCTTACATTCATTGTAGCACGATGCGCGGTGCGCATCCGAGGCATTGGTCCGGGCGGGTGGTCACCCGCCCGGTGGACTGCCGCGCGACGCTGCGCGTCGCTCGCAGTGACGGGGTGGTGGATGCCTGCGGCGGGCTCGCAGTGACGTTGGTGGGGTGTCGGGCGACTATGTGAATTGTCCTGTAACAAGTACAGATCCGGTGCAATCAAAAAACATGTAAAATCTGCTTGACATATTATGTAAAGCTAACTATACTAATTACGTAAAGCGCGCTGTACATCAGAAACGCGGAGACGTGCTCCCCCACCGGGTTTGACAAAGTGTTTGTCAACAGGTTTGACCTAGGGCAGCGAAAGGAGGGCTTGATGTGATCAGCAACTGCATTGCCGAGCTGCGGCGCCCGACCAAAACGTCGCAGGCCGAACTGGCCGCGGCGGTGGGTGTCACCCGGCAGACCATCATCAGCTTGGAAAGCGGCAGATATACCGCCAGCCTGCCACTGGCTTTTCGGATTGCGCGGCATTTCGGACGCGCGATCGAGGACGTGTTTCATTACGAAGGGGATGACTGACATGTTGTTGTTGGATGCAGCGAGTACGCAGTTCAGCGGGCGCGAAATGACCGAGCAGCGGTTCCGGGGCAGCCTGAAACGGCGCATCGGCGTTGCAGTCGGGCTGCTGGTCGTGGGAATTGCGTTGGTTGTGGTCGCGTATAAGCGGCAGATGGGGTGGGGGCCGGACGGCTTTGCACACGGCTATTATTGGGGGCTTGCCTGGGGAATCACCGGCGGCGCGGTCGGGACCCTGATTCGAAATATCGTGCTGTTGGTGAATGCGCAGGCGTTTCGGGCACAGTTCGTGCGCGAAACCGACGAGCGCAATCGCATGATTGCGGCGCGTGCGTGGCAGATGGCGGCGATGCTCACGATTCTGGGCATCATCGTCGCGACCTTTTTCCTGTCCGCCGCGCTGATTGTGCCGCTGTTGTACGTGATTGCGGCCCAGTGCGCCCTGTTTGCGCTGGTGTATCTGGTACTGCAGCGGCTGGGGTAATGTGTATTGTTTGGGTGCGAGGGCGCGGGGGTGGGGGCTGTCGGGTATAATCGCCGGTGCAAGAACCTGCGAAGATGCCGGCGGGCTGATGCGGGCTGATGCGAGTTGGCGCGGTCCTGAAACAGAGAGAACCACGAAACCGGGACTGACACACCTGAGTGATAGTGCGCAAGTCGGAACGCATACGGGTTATGCGGAACCGTGCCTGACTTATTTTTCAGTACGTAACTTAAGAATGGCAATCCTCGGAGGTGTCCGCGATGTACTGAGTACGCACACTTGCGGGAATGCGCCGAATTTGTTATAAAATAAGCAGGTAGCCCGATGCTGTGGTCGCAGACGGCTAACCGAAAAAACGTGTTGCCGCCGCGGCGTCAGCTGCGGCGGCTTTGTATGTAATCAGTAATGACTACGACAACGGCAATAAGCTCGCGTATTGCCGTAATGAACAGCACAATGACACTTAACTTATCTTTCATGCCGGACCACCCCCTTTCGGGAAATGGTCAACCGCCTGCATACACCAGGCTACCTGTATTCCAGTTTAACAGACTATGTATGTTCTGTAGGTACTTTTATTTGGTATATCTGCTACTTGGAATTCGGTATAGGGAATGCAGGGAATCAATACCCCCTGTCACGGAATACGTGACGGGTCCTGTTATCCGGCGACTGTCGTCGCCGCTGTATTGCCGCGCCCGCCTGCGGCGGGCTCGCAATGACGTTTGGGGGATGGTACCCGCGAACACGCAATGACGGCGCGAGACAGAATCCCCCGCCCCGGTGCCGGTCACTGCAGGCCGGACAATACCTGACCGATGGGGGCGTTGATGACCAAATCCGCACAACTGTCCGACGGCGTCGGGTCGCGGTTGATTATCACCAGCACCTGTCCGCCGAACGCACGCAGCAACCCCGCCGCCGGATAGACCGCAAGCGACGTCCCGCCGACAATCAACGTGTCTGCCGCCTGCAGGTATTCCAGCGATCGTTGGATGTCGGAATCCGCCAACTGTTCCTGATATAACACGACGTCGGGCTTGACGATACCCCCGCAGGTCTGACACAGCGCCACCGGATGCACAGGGTCCGCCACGTAATCCAGCGTATACGCGCGCCCACAATCCGTGCAGAAATTCCGCCAAACCGAGCCGTGCAGCTCGATCACGTTGTGCGAACCGGCCGCCTGGTGCAGACCGTCGATATTCTGAGTGATGATCGCCTGCAGCGGACCGGCCGGCTGTTCCAGCGCCGCCAACGCCCGGTGCGCCGCGTTCGGCTGCGCATCGGGTGCCAGCACGCGTTCGCGATAAAAACGATAGAACTCGTCCGGATGCCGGTCAAAGAACCGCCGCGACAGCATTTCCTCGGGCGTGCGGGCATAGTGCGACGCCGGTGCCTGGGCATACAGGCCGTCAGCCGATCGAAAGTCCGGGATACCGCTTTCGGTCGAGACCCCTGCTCCCCCGAAAAACACCAGATTGCGCGACCGCGCGACGACGGCACGCAATTGCCGAATCTGTGCATCCAGGCTGTCCATACCGCCATTGTAGCCCAGTAACGACGGTGCCTGGTGCCCAATTCTGGCCCAATCCGGGCCATTTCGGGGAGTGCGTCCCGACGCGCGCGTTTGCCCCGTACCAGTACCCCGCTAGCGACTTGATGAGTGTACTCGACGGCGCGACAGGATGCCCGACTGGGACAGCACGACGATGACGATGGTGCCCACCAGGATGATGGTCGACAGCGCGTTGATGGCGGGTGACACGCCCGATTTGATGCTTTCCATAACCTTCAGCGGGAAGGTCTTGACCTGGCCGTTCGTGAAATAGCTGACAATCACGTCGTCGATCGACAGGGTGAATGCCAACAGGGCGCCGCCGGCGATTCCGGGCAGCAGCATCGGCAGCGTGATGCGCATAAAGGTCACGACGCGGTTTGCCCCCAGATCCATCGACGCCTCTTCGATCGAGTCGTCGTATTGCGCCAGCCGTGCGCGCACATTAAACACCACGAACGGGATGCAAAACGTCACGTGCGCGATAATCAGCGACAGCATGCCGCGCGGAATGTTCACGCGCGTGAACATCGACAGCAACGCGATGCCCAGCACGATTTCGGGAATGACGACCGGGATGTACAGCAGCGCATCGACCACGCCTTTGCCCCGGAATTTGTAGCGATACATGCCGACCGCAGCCAGCGTCCCTATCAGCACCGCCAGCACCGTCGACACCACGGCGATAATCAGCGTGTTTTCAAAGGACTGAATCAGGCTGGCGGACTGAAAGGCTTTCGCGTACCAGTCCAGCGTAAACCCGGTCCAGCGGATGTAGGGCTTCACACGGTTGGCATTAAACGAGTTCACCACAATCACAATAATCGGCAGGAACAAAAACAGGTAAATCAGGCACAGGTACACCACCGAGCTGAAACGATAGATGCGTTTGCCCGGCTTGACGCGGCGTTTGGTCGGGGTGACGGGGGATGGCTGGACGGACCCGGTCGGGGACGTACTCCCCCGCCGTATTCTGTCGGTCGACGCTGCCACGTCAGGCACGTCGGTCATGTCGGTCATGTCGGTCACGTCAGCCACCCAGGCTTTCCATGTCGCCGCCCGCGCGCTGGTACAGCTTCACCAGCACCAGCGTAATCAGGATCAATATGACCGAAAGCGCAGCCCCCAGCGGCCAGTTGTTCCCGCGGCGAAACTGCGATTCGATGACGTTTCCTATCATGGACGAGTTGCCGCCGCCCAGCACGTCAGACACGAAAAAGTACCCCAGCGTCGGGATGAACACCATGATGCAGCCGCTGAAAATGCCGGTCGCCGTCAGCGGAATGGTGACCGTGAACAGCGTTTTCAGGCTGCGCGCGCCCAGGTCTTTGGCCGCCTCGAGCAGGCTGCCGTCCAGTTTTTCCAGCGCGGTATACAGCGGCAGCACCATAAACGGGAACAGCGCGTAGACCATACCCAGGATGACCGCGCCGCGCGTGAACAGGAACTCGACCGGCTTGTCGACGATACCCGCGCCCATCAGCAGCTTGTTGAACAGGCCCTGCGCGCCCAGCATGGTGCGCCAGCCATAGATACGTATCAGCGAGTTCGTCCAAAACGGCACAATCACCAGCATGTACAGGGCGATTTTGGCCCGTCCCCGCATGCGCGCAATCAGATAGGCGAACGGGTAGGCCAGCAACAGACAAATCACGGTCGACGTCAGCGCAATCAACAGCGAGTTGCCGTAAATCTGCAGGTAATCCAGGTCGGCCAGGCGTTTGTAGTTGTCCAGCGTAAAGCGAAACACGATGTTGTAGTTCGAATCCAGCGAACAGAAGCTGATGACGATCACGTAGATCATCGGCACCAGAATCAGCAGCCCGAACCAGATCGCGACGGGGCTGACGGTCAGTGCGGCCGGCAGCATGTTGCCGCGGAAATTGTGACGCGAGCGGGTGCCGCGCGTACGGCCGGTGCGGGTGCGGCTGCCGGTATCGGTGGTCGCGGGCATACCGGCTACCCCGCCTGCCGCCGATGTAAATCAGTGGAGTGCGTCCCGGCGTCTGTCGGTGCCCGATCGACGTATTCACGCTGTTCGCTCTGTTCGCGCTGCAGGTCGGGGTCGGTCGCGTCGTTGGTGGCGGCGGCGACGTCGAATGCGTCGCGCTTCACCGCCCCGGGGGTTGCGTTCAGGGCGTCGGCTGCGGCCTCGTCGGTTGCCAGGGTGGCCGCGATGATCGTGTCGAAAACCACGCCCGACTGCCCCAAAATCGGGACGGCATCTGCCAGCTCCCAGTACAGGTGCACGGTTTCGCCGGGTTGGGGCAATGCCTCGCCGGCACGACGCTGGATTCGGACTTCTGATCCGTTCGGTATGGTCACCAGAGCACTGGCGAAGGACCCGGCGTAGATCACGTCTTTGACCTGGCCTGCCAGCACGAAATCGGGAACGGGTGTGGCACTGAACCGGACCTTTTCGGGGCGGATGGACACCGCGACCAAGTCCTCGGGCCCGAAAGCGGGTTTGCCGGGGACGGAATCGTCGGGCAGCTCGACCGCAATGCGCCCGGATTCAATCACGATTTCAGCCCGGTCGGGCGTCAAATCAGCGACATAGCCCTCGAACAGGTTGGTTTCGCCGATGAAGGTCGCCGCGAATTTGCTGGCGGGGCGGTCATAGATCTGGACCGGGGTGCCCAACTGTTCCAACACGCCGTCGTGCATGATGGCGATGCGGTCGCTCATCGTCAGCGCTTCTTCCTGGTCGTGCGTGACATAGATGAAGGTGATATTCAGCTTTCGCTGCAGGCGTTTCAGTTCCACCTGCATTTGCTTGCGCAGTTTCAGGTCCAGCGCCCCCAGCGGTTCGTCCAACAGCAGGACTTTCGGCTGGTTGATCAGCGCACGCGCGATGGCGACGCGCTGTTTTTGGCCGCCTGACAGTTGTGCCGGATAGCGGTTCTCGAAACCACCCAGCTGAACCAAATCCAGCATCTCGGTCACACGCGTGGCACGTTCGGCGCGCGGTACCTTTTTCATTTTCAGGCCGTATTCGACATTTGCCGCAACCGTCATATGCGGGAACAACGCGTAGGACTGAAAGACCGTGTTGACGTCGCGCTCGAACGGCTCTTGGTCCTCGACGTGCACGCCCTGCAGCAAAATGTCGCCGGCCGTTGCGGTCTCGAACCCGGCGATCATCCGCAGCGTCGTCGTTTTGCCACAGCCCGACGGCCCCAGCAGGGTCAAAAACTCGCCGGCGCGCACCGACAGGTTCAGGTCGCGCACGACAGTCACGCCGTCATAGACCTTGTTGACGTTTTTCAACTCGACGATGACGTCGGCTACGTCGGGCCCAGACGTGTCGGGCGCGTGGGGAACGGCAGCGGCGACGGCATCAGTGCCGTTCACCACATCGGTGGCGACGGACGCACCCGCCGTGGGCACAGAGGCAATCACAGCGCCTTACTCCCCCGCTCGCCGGTGCGCACCCGCACGGCGTCCAGCACGTCATAGATGAAGATTTTCCCGTCGCCCCAATGGCCGGACGGTACCTGTTCGCGGATGGCGGCGATCATGTCTTCGACCTGGTCGTCGTCGATGACGATGCTCGCCTTGATTTTCGGCAGCAGGCTGATGACCGTCTGCGAGCCCGCAATGTCGACGCTTTTTTCCGCCGAGTGTTCGCTTGCGCCCTTTTGGGTCCCATATCCCATAACCGACGACACCGTCATGCCGCCGCCGTGCAGCTCGTCTACCAGCAGTTTCAGTACCTCGAGCTTTTCAGGTTTTAGGATTACCACCAGTTCTTTCATCTGTGCCGCCTCCTCACCGGTTCGTGTATGCAACCAGCATAGGGGCGGCGGCGGCCGCGTGCCAGTGGGTCGGGGCAGCGCGAAACAGGGGTGTAACACTTGGGCGTGCGCCGCTGTGCGCGCGGACCCCCCGTCATTCCGGGCGGGTCTATGGGGGAGTACGTCCCGATGCGTAGCTTGCCCGCAATCCCCAGTCTAGGGGACCGACGGCAGGCATCGGTGCCATCCCCTATACACACCATTACACATCGGTCAATGGACGAGGGGGAGTGCAGAGTTCACACTCCCCCTCGATTCCGGGAAAGGAATTACGTCAACTGCCTGCGTGCGCAGTTAAAACCACCGTGATAGCGGACGCGCCGCTAGAACAGGTCGGGCGCCCATTTCGCCGGGTCGAGTTTCTGGAACTGGGCGCGGCGGAAGTTGTCTTTCAGCGCGTAGGGCACCGTGCAGTCGAAAATCGTCTTGCAGCTGAGTCCGGGATCCCGCAGCTTGTAGCTGTATTCGGGACGCTGTGACGGGTCCAGCGGATGGCAGCGCACGCCGGGGATGAAAATCGTGTCGATGTCTCCCTGATAGCGTGTGTTCAGTGCCCACAGCACGTCCGATGTGTCAAAGGGGTCGACGTCCTCGTCAACCAAAAAGACATGTTTCAGCTCGTTGAAGGCGCTGAATGCCAGCAGCGCGGCCTGGCGCTCGCGGCCCTGGTCGGACGGGATGCCCTTTTTGAACTGCAGAATCGCCATGTATTTGCCGCCGCCTGCGCTGTGGCAATAGACGTTCAGCAGCCTGCCCGGCATGGCGCGCTCGACCATCGACAGGATGGATGCCTCGGTCGGAATACCCGCCATGCTGACGTGTTCTTCGGACGGGCCGATGACGGTCTGCATGATGGGATTCTTGCGGTGCGTGACGGCCTTGACCTTGATGACCGGCAGCTCGGGGTTCGCGCGGCCGGTGTAGCCCGGGAACTCCGGCATGGCCTTGCCAGTGTCGGTGTTGATGTCCTCGCGGATGCGCACGTCGGGCAACAGCTCGCCTTCGACGACGTATTCGGCGTTCGCGATGGCCTTTTCGGCGATCGTCACGCAGTCGACCAACTCGACCGGTTGGTTGCGCAAGGCACCTGCGGCCTGCAGCTCGTCATAGCCCAACGGCGTGGTCGGTGGCTCGAAACAGGCGGCGATTTCAATCGCGGGGTCCACACCGATACTGATTGAAATCGGCAGCGGACGGCCGGCCTTCTCGGCCTTTTCACGAAACACCGTCAGGTGGCGTCCGCCCGGCACGAAATACATCGAGATCTCGTCTGCGCTCTGCAGGCACAGACGGTGGATGGTCACGTCGGTCTCGCCGTTTTCCGGGTCGGTCGCGTAACACATACCCATCGTGATATAGGGTCCGGCGTCTTCGGACGTGTTGGTGGGCGCCGGAATCAGCTTGCGGATGTCGAAATCCGGGTCATCTGCCGTATGCACGACTTCCTGGCACGGAGCCTGGTCGCGTCCGACGACAATCGGCTTGATGGGATTGGCGACCGCATCTTTCAGCAAAAAGCCCAGCTTTTTGGGGTCGCAGCCCAGCATCAGGCCGACACGCTCGCGGCTGGCCAGCACGCCTATCACCACACGTGCATTCGGGTGCCCCTTGACGTTGTTGAAAATCATCGCCGGCCCGATGCGGGTCGGACGCTCGACGGTACCGAATGCACCGACGTAGCGATACACTCCCGCCAGTTCCGCATGGGGGTCGACCTCGACGTCGGTTTCATACAGCTGGCCGGGATATTGCTTCAACTCCTCCAGGCAACTGCGCAAATCATAGGTCTTGTCTGCCATGAATCTCCTCCTTGTACGCTCGCGTCGCAAGCCTCTGTTCCTGCGACTGGGCCGGTGCCCCGTGTCCGGCCCCATGGGTGACGGGACCGTGGCGGCACCGTTCGGTCGGCCGCACGCCTTAACCATATTCACTATCGCCGTCGGCGCGCCGAACAGGAACAGGCAGTTCCGGAATGCTTTTTTCCGTTCCGGAATGGATTTGGATTTTTTCTCACGGTATTCCATTTTGGAAACATAACGTGACAAAATAGCAGGCAACAGCTGGGGGGAGCACGTCCCAACGCCGGTTTGAATATCCAAAATACCGTATACTGGTGACATGAATCTGGACCAGCTGACATATTTTTGTGCGGCTGCGGAATGCAGGAACTTCGCCGACGCGTCCGAATTGATTCTGGTCTCGCCCTCGTGGGTATCCAAACAAATCGCATCACTGGAACGCGAACTGGGAGTTGATCTGTTCTTTCGCAACCCGAACGGCGTGCGTCTGACGCCTGCCGGATCGGCTTTTCTGCCCTTTGCGCGCAAGACCATGAACGCCAGCGAACGCATCGCCAAACGCATGACGGATTTCTCGGACAGTGCGCATTTGCGCATACGGCTGGGAACCTTGCCGCTGTTGACCGAACACGGTTTCACGACGCTGCTGGCAGACTATCAGCTGGCAAACCCCGCCGTGCTGATCGACTTGCGCGAACGCAACCAAGAAGACCTCATCCAAAAACTGCGCCTATATCAGCTGGATGCGGCGATTTTGCGTTCGGATCGTCTGGAGCCCGACGAATTCGACTGGATAGTGCTCCGGGTCGATCAACTGGCGATCGTCACCGCGCTGGACCACCCCTTGGCAGGGTCACCACGCGTGACGCTGCACGACGTCGCGCTGGAACGATTTGTGCTGCTGAGCAAGGAATCCCTGCTCCCCCAACTGTTTCAGGCCGCATGCCGCGAACAGGGCATTACCTTGAATGTCGTCTTGACGCACACGCGGCATGAGCCCCTGTTGTCCTCGGTCAGTCGCGGCATCGGTATCACCGCGCTGCCGACCAAGCTGGTCGAACAGGACAGCTATTACCAGGGCAGCGTCACCTGCATCCCCTTGGTCGAAGACATCCGAACCGACCTGGCGCTGGTGTGGCGCCGCGATGTCGAGATGACCGATTCGCTGCGCTCGCTGATCGCGGCCTTCCGCAGCTATTCCGACCCCCTGCGCTAAGCCGGGACAGACAGCCGGCTGACACCCGGCAGGCGTTCGGCTGCCGGTAGACTGTGGCGCGTCAGTCGACGCGGATGTGCAGGTCGCGCAGTGCGCGGTCGGTGACCGGTGCCGGGGCTGCCGTCATCAGGTCGCTGCCGCTGCTGGTCTTGGGGAAGGCTATCACGTCACGGATGCTGTCGAGCCCCGCCAGAATCATCACCAAACGATCCAGTCCCAGCGCGATACCGCCGTGCGGGGGCGCACCATAGGACAGCGCATCCAACAGGAACCCGAACTGTCCGCGTGCCGCGGCTTCGTCGTGCCCCAGTTCTGCCAGCACACGCAGCTGCAAGTCCTCGTCATGGATACGCAGCGTCCCGCCGCCGACCTCGTAGCCGTTCAAGACCAGGTCATAGCTATAGGACAGCACCGATCCCGGATCGTCGGTCAGCTTATCCAGATCCTCATCAAAGGGACGCGTAAAGGGATGGTGATTCGCCGTCCAGCGGCCGGTCTCTTTGTCTTTCAGGAACAGCGGAAAATCGACCACCCACAGCGGGTCAAAGCCCTCGCGCGGCAGTTCCAGCTGGTCTGCCAGTGCCAGTCGCACGACACCCAAGACCTCATTTGCGACGTCGCGCTGATCCGCCCCGAATACGACCAAATCGCCCTCATGAATATCCAGGCGTTCGCGCAACTGCGCCATTTCCTCGTCACTGAAGAACTTGACGATGGGGCTTTTCACCTCGCCTGCCGCGGTAAAGGCAATCCATGCCATCCCCTTGGCACCGGCGTCCACCGCCAGTTTGCCCAGCGCGTCATAACGGCTGCGCGCCCAGTCGCCGGCACCGGGAGCCTTGATCGCTTTGACCACGCCGCCGGACGCGATGGCGGACGCAAACACCTTGAAGGCGCTGGCACCAAATATGTCACTGCAATCGACCAGCTTCAGGTCGAAACGCGTATCGGGCCTGTCGCTGCCATAGGTATCCAGTGCATCCGCATAGCTGATACGCCGCAACGGTGTGGGTAGCTCATAGTCGACGGTGCGCATGACCTCGACCATCACGTCTTCGGCCAGCTGCATGACGTCTTCCTGGGTCACGAAACTCATTTCGACGTCCACCTGGGTGAACTCGGGCTGACGGTCTGCGCGCAGGTCCTCGTCACGGAAACAGCGGGCGATCTGATAATAGCGTTCCAGCCCTGCGATCATCGTCAGCTGCTTGAACAGCTGCGGTGATTGCGGCAGAGCATAGAACTTGCCGGGCGCCAAACGCGCCGGCACGATGAAGTCGCGTGCGCCCTCGGGCGTCGCCTTGGTCAGAATCGGGGTCTCGATTTCCAGGAATCCCCGCTCGCCCAGTGCGTTCCTGAACGCGGCGGTCACCCGGCTGCGCAACTCCAGAATGCGCGTAACCTCGGGGCGACGGATATCCAGATAGCGCCACCGCAGGCGTACCGCCTCGTCGGTTTCGATGCCGTCCTCGATCTCGAAAGGCGGAGTCTTTGCCCGGTTCAGGACGGTTAGGGTATCGACGATGACCTCGACGTCCCCGGTCGGGATGTTGGGATTGACGGCATCGGCCGGGCGCGCCTTGACGACACCGGTCACCGCCAGCACCCACTCGGGGCGGATTTGCTCGCCTAGAGCAAACGCTTCGCCCGACTGTTCCGGGTCGATACGCAGCTGGATGATGCCGCTGCGATCGCGCAGGTCGACAAAAATCAAGCCGCCGTGGTCGCGACGCTTGCCGACCCAGCCTGCCAGGGTGACCTGTTGGTCAATACAGGCCGCCGTGACTTCGGCTGCCGTGTGTGTGCGAATCGAGTACGTGCCGTCAAACATGGTGTTCCCTTCGTTCAGATCGTTTCAGTTTCAGTTTTCGGAATCCCCGGCCGTCAGCGCCGCAAGCAGTTCATCGCGCGGCACGAACAGCTCGGTTTTTGTCTGCATATCACGCAGCGTCACCCCGCCGCGCGCATCCTCGTCGGCGCCGATGATGACTACATGCCCGGCACCGGCCTTATCGGCGGCCTTGAACTGGGACTTCAGCGATTTGTCCTGCAGGTCACAGACAACCGACACGCCCGCCGCACGCAGCGCGGTCGTCAGCAGAAATGCCGTATCGCGCAAATCGGCGTCGGCACAGGCGACATAGACTGCCGTGCGATTCGTATCGGACAGGATAATCCCCGCAGCCTCCAGCGCCAGCAGGGTGCGCTCCGCCCCGATGGCAAAGCCGATGCCGGGGGTGGGGCTGCCGCCCAGTTGTTCGAACAGTCCGTCATAGCGCCCACCGCCGCCGACGGCATTTTGCGAGCCCAAACCGTCTGCCACCTGGAACTCGAACACGGTGCGCGTGTAATAGTCCAGCCCGCGCACCAGTGTGGGGTCCAGTTGATAGACCACACCCGCCGCGTCCAGCAGGGCGCGTACCTGCGCAAAGTGCTCGCGACAGTCGTCACACAGATAGTCCGCCAGTTTCGGGGCGCCCGCCATGATATCCACGCACGCGGGGTTCTTGCAGTCCAGCGCCCGCAGCGGATTGGTGTCGGCACGGCGTTGACATTCCTGACACAAGCCGTCTGCATGCGCGCGAATGTAGCCTGCCATGGCGTCACGCCAGGCGGGGCGGCACTGCGCGCAGCCCATCGTGTTCAGCAGCAACACCAGGTTGCCGTTGTCAGGGGACGCGGCTAGGGACGCACTCCCCCGTGTTTCCGTCAGACCCAAGGTTAGGTAAAAATCGCGCAGCATCAGTACCATTTCCGCATCCGCTGCGGGCGCCTGGAACCCCAAAGCCTCGGCACCCAGCTGATAGAACTGGCGCTGCCGTCCCTTTTGCGGGCGCTCGTAGCGAAACATGGGGCCGGCGTAGAACAGTTTTGCCGTCTGCCCGTTGTCGGTCAGGTGTGCCTGGATGGCGGCGCGCACCACGCCGGCGGTGTTTTCCGGGCGCAGCGTCAGTGAGCGCCCGGCGCGATCGGTGAAGGTATACATTTCCTTGCCGACGACGTCGGTGGCCTCGCCGATACCGCGCGCAAACACCTCGGTGTGTTCGAACACCGGCGTGTACACGGGCGCGTAGCCATAGCGCGCAAACACGCGCCGCGCCGTCTGTTGCAATGCGTCCCAACCGGCGGCCGCAGACCCCAACAGGTCGGCCGTGCCTTTCGGCGCACGGAAACTGTCCTTGGTGCTCAATGAAACTCCTTTGCGATGAAAAGTAACTTATCTTATACGGTCGCGCGGCAACGCGACCCGAACAATCCAGTATAGCCGAAAACGCGATATACTGAACGCGGGTTTACCGGAGGGGTTTCGTAAGCCCACAGACGCAGAGATCCACGGGGCCACGAGACCACGAGACCACGAGACAATAGGGAGTACGGAGTACGATGTCTGACGAACTGCCGGAACAGGAACACGACCGGATAGCCGAACCGGAGGTCGAAACGATCGATGCGCCCGTTGCCGCCGACATCCCTCCGAAACAACCCGGGCGTGCACGCACGGTGTTGGCGATTGCAGCCAGTGTCGTTGTGCTGGTGCTGGGTGCTGCGTGGGCGACCCTGGTCATCCGCGACGCCTATGAATCGAGCTTTGTGCCGGCGGGCGTCGTCTTTCGCGACGTCGAACTGGGCGGCCTGGACGCGACTGAGGCCGGCACGGCCATCGGCGAGCGCCTGGCGGAACTGGCGACCGAGCCTTTGACCCTGAATGTCGGCGATGCCATGCAGACCGTGCAGCTGGGAGAGGTCACGTCCTTTGACGCCACCGCGATTGCGACCGAGGCGCTGTCGGTCCGCGAGCAGACACCGTTTGTATGGCGTGTGCTGCACGATTGGTCGGGAGAGCCCATCCCGCGCGAGATTATGCTGCCCTATTCGGTTGATGAGACCGCGATAGACGAATACGTTGCGGGCTTGGCGAAGCAGTACAACACCAAGGCCAAGAACGCGAAACGCTACGTCGAGGGCTACAAAATCAAGATCAAAGATGACGTGAAAGGTCGCAGTGTCCTGACCACGGCGACGGCAGACGCGCTGTCGGCCGCGGTGAAAAGCTTGGCGGAAGACGAGAAACCCGATGTCGTGGTCGTGCAGTTCAAGGAAAAGACGGCAAAGACCACGACCGCGAAGCTGAGCAAAAAAACGGCGCTGGTCGTGTCGCTGTCGAAACGACGGATTTATCTGTACAAGGGCGACAAACTGGTCAAGACCTATGCCTGCGCCATCGGGACGCCGTCGCACCCGACGCCACAGGGCGATTTCAAGATTGTACTGAAGCGCTACATGCCGACCTGGTCGAATCCGGGCAGCGCCTGGGCTGCCGATATGCCCCAGACCATCGCGCCGGGGCCTTCGAACCCGCTGGGGGTGCGCGCACTGAACCTGAACGCACCCGGGATTCGGATTCACGGGACGACGAACATCGGGTCTGTCGGGACGGCCGCCAGCCACGGCTGCATGCGCGTCGCGAACAGCCAGATCGTCGACCTGTATGATCGGGTTAAAGTCGGGGACCCGGTCTACATCAAGAGGTAACGCATTCGTTTTCCGCCTGTGCGGCGTATGGCTCGACTCGCGTAACTACAGTACGCGTCGCTCACCATCCATCCACACAGACGAAAAACGCTCTGTGTTACTGTTTTTTTGATGCGTTAAAAGAAGAGGGCCTGCTCCTGCTCATCTTCGTTAAATTGCTCCTTGGTCAGTTCCAGCTGGCGCATGACCGCTTTGGGTGCCGTACCGCCCGGCGTGGCGCGCTGTTCGACCACCTTGTCGATCACCAGCGCGCGTTCGGCGTCGCGACCGAATCCCATATAGAAGCCCTGTAGCTCGTCGACACTCAGGTCCTGCAGCGTCCGCCCCTGCCGCTCGCAGGTCAGCACAATCCCGCCGACGATCTCGTGTGCGCGCCTGAAGGGCACGCCGCATTTAACCACCAGATAGTCCGCCAGGTCGGTCGCCGCCATAAAGCCGCCGGTGGCGGCCTTGTACATGCGATCCCCGTTGAAGGTCGCGCTGGCAAGCATCGCCGTCATCACGCGCAGGCAGGCCTCCAGCGTATCCAACGCGTCAAAGACCGGTTCCTTGTCTTCCTGCATGTCCTTGTTGTACGCCAACGGCAGACCCTTCAGCGTCACCAGCAGCGCCTGCAGGTCGCCTAACACCCGGCCGGTCTTTCCGCGAATCAGCTCGGCGAAATCGGGGTTTTTCTTTTGGGGCATGATGGAGCTGCCGGTTGCATAGCGATCCGACAGGGTGATAAATCCGAATTCCTCGGTGGACCACAAGATGATCTCTTCGGACAGGCGCGACAGGTGCACCTGACAGACGGACGCCGCATACAGCGCATCCAGCAGAAAATCGCGGTCGCTGACCGAGTCGGTAGCATTAATCGTCACGTCGGCAAAGCCCAGCTCGCGCGCGGCGTACTCGCGATCCAGCGGATAGCCCGTCCCCGCCAGCGCGGCAGACCCCAACGGAGACACGTCGGCGGCATCATGTGCCGCCTTGACCCGACCGAAATCGCGCGCAAACATTTGGGCATAGGCCAACAGGTAATGCGCCAGGTTGATCGGCTGCGCCTTTTGCAGGTGCGTGTAGCCCGGCAGCACCGTGCGCACGTGCTGTTCGGCCAGCTCGATCAGGGTACGGCGCAGCGTATTTAAGGTCGTCGCCAGCTCGCGCATGCGCCGCTTGATATACAGGCGCTCGTCGGTGGCGATCTGGTCGTTGCGCGACCTGCCCGTGTGCAGGCGCGCGCCGGCCTCGCCGATGCGCGCGGTCAAGGCCGACTCGATGGCCATGTGCACGTCTTCGGTCGCGTTGTCCCAGGTAAAAGTCCCCGCCTGAATCTCGGCGGCGATCCCGTCCAACCCGCGCACGACGTCGCGCATTTCCTCGTAGGTCAATACTCCCTGTTTTGCCAGCATCCGCGCGTGCGCCTTGCTGCCGTCGATGTCCTCGCGCCACAGACGCCGGTCCACCGGCAGCGACGCGCCGAATGCCAACAGCTCGTCGGACGGGACGTCGGAAAAACGTCCCGACCAGGCGGGTTTGCGGGGCGCCGGTTTAGACGCCCCGGGGCCTTTGGGTACTGCAGCAGTCATCGGTTCCTACTCCCCCGCATTCGTGTCGGTGTTTTCAGAGGAGTGCGTCCCCGCGTCCGCGTCCGTCCCGGCGCCCGTCCCCGCCAGATAGCGCGCATCGACCAGTTCGGACAGGTGGGCCTGGCTGTCCGACCAGACGCGGATGGGCAGGCTGTACAGCTCCATGAAGCCGCCGGCGGCTTTGTGATTGAAGCGATCCGAGGCGTCATAGGTCGCCAGACCATAGTCATACAGCGAATACGGGCTGGTGCGGCTGACGGCGGTTGCGGTGCCCCGGTAGAGCTTCATCGTGACCTGTCCGGTCACAAAACGCTGGGTGGATGCCACGAACGCATCCAGCGCGCGTTTCAGCGGGCTGTACCACATGCCGTAATAGACCAGTTCCGCCCATTTCTGTTCGATGCCCAGCTTATAGTGCATCGTTTCGCGTTCCAGGGTCAGTTCTTCCAGCGATTTGTGTGCGGCAATCAGAGTCATGATACCCGGGGCCTCGTAGATTTCGCGCGATTTGACGCCGATCAGGCGGTTTTCGACCATGTCGATGCGGCCCACGCCGTGCGGTCCGGCCAGGCGGTTTGCCGTGACGATGGCCTGATATGGCGTGACCGGCTGCCCGTCGATGGCCACAGGCACGCCCTGCTCGAAATCAATCGTGACGTATTGGGGATCGGGCGCGTCGGCGCGCGTGGGGTCCTGGGTGATGGTATAGACGTCAGCGGGCGGTTCGTTCGCGGGGTCTTCCAGGACGCCGCATTCGATGGCGCGGCCCACCACGTTGTCGTCGACCGAATAGGGTTTCGCCTTGGTCGTGGGAACCGGGATGCCGCGTTCCTGTGCCCAGTCCATTTCGGCCTCGCGGCTGGTCAGGTTCCATTCGCGCACGGGACCGAGTATTTTCAGTTCGGGATCCAGCGCGGCGATGCAGGTCTCGAAGCGGACCTGGTCGTTGCCCTTGCCGGTGCAGCCGTGGGCGATGTACTGTGCGCCGTACTGGTGCGCCAGCGCGACCAACCGGCGCGAAATCAGCGGGCGCGACAACGCAGAGAGCAGCGGGTATTTGTTTTCGTACAGGGCGTTGGTTTGAATCGCCGGCACGATGAAGTCCGTCCCGAATTCCTCGTGGACGTCCAACACCAGTGATTCGACCGCGCCGATGGCCAGCGCCTTATCGCGAATCATCCCCAAGTCTTCGTCCTGGTCCTGGCCCAGGTCGATGGCACAGGCAATGACATCCAGGTCATAGTTTTCAGCGATCCATTTGATGCAGACCGAGGTGTCCAGCCCCCCGGAATACGCCAGTATGCAGGTTCCTTTTGACATCGTCGTACACTCCTTTTCTGTAAGCCCGACGCGCGGGTCGGGGTCATGGTTTCGTTTCGTGCGGGTGGTGCGTTCGTGCGGGTCGTGCGTGATGGTGCGGGTCGTGCAAAGGGACACGGTTTGCTGCGATTTCGTGCGTGGTATCGCAGGGACAAACAACGACACCCAACCACAAAGGGCCGGGCGCAAAAAGGTGCGCAGAGCAGCCGCCGGTCATACAGACAGGCGATCGTACCCTGCTATCGTCGTCGCAAATTAAGAGAAATCAGACAGGGCGCACCGACGAACCCGTCACCATAATCGCCATAATCGCCATTATGGGGAGTACGTCCCACAAACAGTCCCGCACCACAGCGCCCTGCACTGTGGTCGGTGGTCGTGCACGCGGTGCACCCTATGTCCCGTGGCGTACTTATCGTCTGCCCTTCTTCTTTTTGGCCGGAGCGGCAAAGCTCCGCAGCTTTTCTTCCAGAGACACCGCGTGTGCCTCGTCAACCGTCACAATCAACAGCGTCGTGTCACCGGAAACGGTTCCCAAAACGCCGTCTATGTCGGCCTCGTCAATGGCACCCGCCACGCCGGGCGCAGTTCCACCCTGCGCGTGAATGATGATTAGATTACCACTTCTGGCGACGGAATGCGACAGGTCGTGCACCATCCGTTGCAGATGCAGGTCTTCCGCCAGAACATAAATCCCCTCGGGGAGCTTCTTCAGTTTCATCTCGCCGATGTCACGCGAAACAGTCGCTTGCGTGCAATGATACCCTTGTTCATGCAGAGCAGTGACCAGCTCGTGCTGAGTGCGAATCTGGCTATTTCGGACTATCAGGCGCATAGCTTCCTGGCGCTCTTTACGAAACTTCATCGTATCCCTCCTCGCAAGTGAACAACAACAGAATAATACCATATATCGTATGAAACCCCGAATTCACGCGAAATTTCTGAATACCCGCACAATGGATTGCCGCGGCGGCTACGCCGCCTCGCAATGACGTTCGCGGGGTGATGCCGCACACCCGCTGTATTGCCGCGCCCGCCGTTGGCGGGCTCGCAATGACGGGATGGGGCTACCGCAAGGCTCAAAGGCGGCGAGTATACCGGCGAGCGTCCACCCCATAACGTCATTGCGAGGGTTGCGCTCTATGCAACCCGTGGCAATCCACGCAGGTTATGCGCTGTGGTATTTGCGGTAGTAAAAATCGCTGCGGACGATGTCATCCAGGCTGCGCACCGGCTCCCAACCCAACACCGACCGCGCACGCGTGGAATCCGCAACCAGTTGCGCCGGGTCGCCCGCCCTGCGCGGTCCGGTCACATACGGACAGGGGGAGTACGTCCCGACGGCATCGATGACCTGCAGCACACTGCTGCCGGTGTTCGTCCCCAGGTTCAGTGTGAGCGACCCCCCCGCATCCATCAGATGCTCCGCCGCCAACAGATGTGCCGCCGTCAGGTCACTGACGTGGATGTAGTCGCGAATGCAGGTGCCATCCGGCGTGGGCCAGTCGGTTCCATAAACCGTCAGTGCCGGTCCCATCCCCAGAGCCGCGCGTGTGGCCAGCGGTATCAAATGCGTCAGGTGCGGTTTGTTCAGACCCAAGTCCCCCGAACTGTCCGCGCCCGCCGCGTTGAAGTAGCGCAGGATCGCATAGTTCAGACCATGGGCGGCACCGGCGGCGGCAATCAGTTCTTCGGCAGCGCGTTTGGTCGCACCATAGGGGTTAATCGGGGCCAGCGGGTCGTCTTCGCGCAAGGGACGCGTCAAGGTCGGTTCACCATAGACGGCTGCCGTCGAGGAAAAGACCAAGGTGTTGACACCGGCCGCCAGCATGGATTCGACCAGGACGCGCACGCCGTCGACGTTGTTGCTGTAGTAGGTTAAGGGGTGTTGGACCGATTCGGGCACGATCAGTTTCGCTGCGAAATGCATGACCAGGTCGATTCCGGGATGTGTTGCAAACAACTTATCCAGGGCGGCACGGTCGCGAATATCCAGTTGCACAAACGCGGCATCCGGGTGCACGTCCGAGCGCCTGCCGGTCGACAGATTGTCGGCAACGATGACCTCGTGGTTCGCGCGCAGCAGGTCATAGACCATGTGACTGCCTATGTACCCGGCACCCCCTACGACTAGTACCTTCATCCCCGTCAACGTTTTTTTCTCCCTTCGGGTGGCCGTTCATCGCCGCGATGCACCGCCTCGAACAGCCCCAGGAACCACGAGAGCGCAGCGGTAATCAGCAGCAGGATAATCAGTGTCGCGGTGCGGATGTGCGTCGGGGTGTTGCGCACCGCATACCCCCCCACCGCCAACAGTATCGACCAGGCATAAATGATCAGCACCGTCTGGCGCTGGTTCAGTCCGCGTGACAACAGGCGGTGATGGATGTGCCCTTTGTCGGCCTCTTTGATGGGGCGCTTGCCGCGGATACGTCGGATAATCGCAGACAAGGTATCGAATATCGGCACCGCGACTATCAACAACGGTACCGCCAAGGCAACCGCCGCCGTTGTTTTCATGACACCCATCAGCGAAATGATACCCAACAGAAATCCCAGCAACAACGCACCCTCGTCACCCATAAAAATGCTGGCGGGGTTAAAGTTGAAGCGCAAAAATCCGACACACACCCCGACAATCAAGGTCGCAATGAGCGCCGCCGTCAGCTGGTTTACCCCTGCCGCCAAAACCAACAAACTGGCGGCGGCGATGGCGCTGATGCCGGCAGCCAAACCGTCCAAGCCGTCGACCAGATTGATGATGTTGGCAAACGCGACCAAATAAAATGTCGTCAACAGATGACACATAATGGGATCCAGCCAGATTTTCGAGCCGTCTATCGGATTCGACAAAAACCCGATATTCACCCCGCACAAACTGACAACCAATGCCGCCACGATCTGACCTGCCAACTTTGCACCGGGCGGAATATCGAATATGTCGTCAATCAGTCCGGTGGTGAAAATCACGGCGGCACCCACGGCGATCCCGACCAGGTTGACGGTACTGATGTTGGTGTCGCTTAAGAAACCCTTCCAGCCGAAAAAGTGCTCGCCTGCTATTTGTATCAGCACCGCCAATACCAAGCCGGCAAACAAAGCCGTCCCGCCCATTTCCGGTATGGGTGTCCGATGTATCTTTCGGCCTCCCGGATAGGCGACGACATGGTGCTTCAGGGCAAAGCGACGCACCAGAGGCGTCAAAGCATACGAGGCCAAAGCCGCCACCGCGCCGATAATCAGGTAATGACGTAAACTCACGCGGGCTGCCCGCCGTCAAAACGCCTCAGCTTGACCCCCGCTTCATCGAGGATTTCACGCGAGAGTTCATCGGGATAGCCGCCCTCGAAAACAATTTCCTTCACACCGGCGTTAATCAGAATCTTTGCGCAGAGAATACAGGGCTGCGCGGTGCAATAGACAATCGAGTTGTCGATAGTGATGCCGTTGCGCGCGGCCTGTACCACCGCGTTTTGTTCGGCGTGTATGCCGCGACAGAGCTCATGGCGCTCACCCGACGGAATATGCAGCTGATCGCGCAGGCATCCCCGCGTGGTGCAGTGCTCGATACCACAGGGTACGTTGTTATACCCGGTTGCCAGAATCCGTTTGTCGCGTACAATCAGCGCCCCGATCTGACGGCGCGTACAGGTCGAGCGCGTCGCCACCTCGTGCGCGATTTTCATGAAATATTCGTCCCACGAGGGACGGGTCCGCTGACTCGACGCAGTTTCACCACCCGCCGCTGACATCGGTAGCATCCGGTACTCCTAATACTCCAGCCCCGGATACAGGGGGAAACGCGCCAAGAGCTCTTCGACTTGTGTGCGCACCTCTCCCAGGGCGGTGGGGTTGTCACGCTGGAACAGCGCGCGGGCAATCAGGCTGCCCACCAGGCGGGCTTCCTCTGTACCGAAACCGCGCGTCGTGAACGCCGGAGAACCCACGCGGATGCCACTGGTGACAAAGGGGCTTTCCGGGTCGTTCGGAATGGCGTTCTTATTACAGGTCATCCCCAGTTCTTCCAACAGCGCCTCGGCGTCCTTGCCGGTGATACCGGCCGCGCGCAAATCGACCAACAGCAGATGATTGTCCGTGCCGCCGCTGATCAGGCGCAAGCCGCCGGCAGCCATTTCCTCGCCCATGACCCGCGCGTTTTCGACGACACGTTCAATATACGCCTTGAACTCAGGGGTCGACGCCTCTTTGAACGCAACTGCTTTGGCGGCGATGATGTGCTCCAAAGGTCCGCCCTGCAATCCCGGAAACACCGCTTTGTCCAGCGCCTTCGCCCATTTTTCCTTGCAGAGCACAAAGCCGCTGCGCGGACCGCGCAGCGTCTTATGCGAGGTCGATGTCACGAAATCGGCCCAGGGCACCGGGGAGGGGTGCGCTCCGGTCGCAACCAGTCCGGCGATGTGTGCCATATCGACCATCAGCACCGCATCGACCTTGCGCGCGATGTCGGCAAAACGCTCGAAGTCGATCACCCGCGGATAGGCCGAGGCCCCGGCGATAATCATCCGGGGCCGCTCGGCCAATGCAATGCGTTCGACCTCATCGTAATCGATGCGCTCGGTTTCCGGATCGATACCGTACGAGACCACATCGAACCATTTCCCGCTGAAGTTCACCGGTGAGCCGTGGGTCAGGTGCCCGCCCATGGCAAGCGACATCCCCAAGACCTTGTCCCCCGGGTTCAGCACCGCGAAATAGACCGCAAAGTTCGCAGGGGCTCCCGCGTGCGGCTGCACGTTCGCGTGCTCGGCACCGAACAGTGCGCAGGCACGGTCGCGCGCGAGGTTTTCGACCAGGTCGACGTCCTCGCATCCGCCATAATAGCGTTTCGCGGGCAGTCCTTCGGCATATTTGTTGGTCAACACGGTGGACGCCGCCTCGAGCACGGCGCGCGAGGTGAAGTTCTCGGACGCAATCAGCTCGATGGTGCCGCGTTGCCGTGCGAGCTCGCCGGCGATCGCCGCCGCCAGCTCGGGGTCTTGGTTACGAATGTGATCAATAGCAGTCATATTATCCCTTCCAAACAGCGGTGTTCTATCACTAGCCGCAGGCACACCCATTCTTCGCCAATATATCCGGCGGAATCTCGCCGTCGATCATGGCAACACGCACCGCGTGACGCCCGCCCTCGAACTCGGTGTTCAGGAACTCTTCGACAATCGCCTTGTTGGTTTCCCAGTCGACGAAACGTCCCGACAGGCACAGAATGTTCGCGTCGTTGTGCTGTCGCGCCAAATGCGCGAATTCGACCGTCGTCACCGGCACGGCACGCAGCCCGTCCAGGCGGTTGGCGACAATCGCCATACCCAAACCCGTCCCGCACACCAAAATGGCGCGGTCGAATGCGCCGGCATACAGGGCCTTGCTGACCAAGTCTCCGATGGTCGGATAATCGACCGGCTCGGCATCGGTCATGCATCCATAGTCACGGACGGTGTGTCCCAGCTCTTGTAACAAGGTGTAGATTTTTTCCTTCTGCTCGTATCCGGCGTGATCGGATCCCAGTGCGATGTTCATAGTGCTTTGTTCCTTTCAGTCCCTTATCCAACCGCCATCCAATCGCCATCCAATCGCAATGCGATCGCTATGCAATGGCGCGGTCGATGTCTTCCTGGGTGATTTCACCCGGACGTACCACCACCGGCGCATCCCCGGTGCACACCACCACGGTCGATGACGTTCCGCCCTTGGTGGCGCCGCCATCCAATATCAGCGTCGCCGGTGCCTTGATACGCTCTTCAATCGCATCAAAGGTGTCCGGTGCGGGCAGCCCGTGCGTGTTTGCGCTGCTCGCAAAAATCGGTCCGCCCGCCGCGGTCACCAACTGGCGCACCAGCTCGCTGTCCGGGCAACGCAGGCCCACCGAATCATCGGCGGCGTTACGGAACTCGGTCAGCACGCGATCCGACGCCTGAACCACGATGGTCAGCGGTCCGGGCCAAAACGTGTCCGCCAGCTTTTTCGCATAGGGCTTGATTTCGCGTCCATAAACATACAGCTCGGACGGTTTCGCCAGCAACAGGGGTACGGGAATGCCTGTCGGGCGATTCTTGATTTCAAACAATTCCTGCGCACCGTAACAGCTGTCCTTGGCAGCCAGAGCCCCCAGCCCGTACACCGTATCGGTGGGGAACAAAACGATACCGCCGCGGCGCAGGACCGAGGCGGCTTGGTTCACTACTTCTGCATTGGGGTCGTCCTGATCAACTCTGAAAACCTGTCCCATAAAACCTCAACTCCTCACTCTCGCTCACTCTCGTTCATGCCGGTTTCGCATGCACGCCAAAAACCGTTCCCTTCCCGTCAGGTCCGGTTTCACCTCCACTGATTGGTACCACTCTAACTGTACCGCTAATTGTGCCGCCTGTGCGACATTTCTGGGGTCGAGTTCCATCAACAAACCACAAGCCCGCCCCGAACGGGCGACCGCGGGCACCACGTCGCGCACAATCACGCGTGCCAGGTCCAGACCGTCCACTCCCCCATCCAAAGCAGTCCGCGATTCGTATCCTGCGACCTCGCGGGGGAGTACGTCCCAATCATTCGTCGGTACGTACGGCGGATTCGCAATGACCAGGTCATACGCGTCCCCGCGTGTCCATGCGCGCACGTCACCCGGATGAACGGTATAGCGGTCTGTCAGGTCGCATGCGGCGGCGTTTTCTGCGGCCAGCGCCACGGCAGCCGGATCGATATCGACGGCGGTCACCGTGACCTGTGGGTTTTCCTGTGCAACGGCCAGCCCCACGCAGCCGGTGCCGGTGCACAGATCCAGCACCCGCAGCCTGCCGTCACCGCCGTCACCTGCAGCTGCGATGTATTCGTTTGCCAGGTCGACCAGCACCTCGGTTTCGGGCCGGGGAATCAGCACCGGAGGTTTGCAGACGATGTCCAGATGACGAAACGCCGCTTTCCCGGTTATGTACTGCAGGGGTTCTGCGGCGGCTCGTCGGGAGACACCATCCCTCAGAGTGTTTCGTTCATCGGGCGATAAAGGACGGTCGAACTGCGCGTAAACCTGAATGCGTGAAAGCCCCGTCGCATGCGCCAGCAACCATTCGGCGGACAGGCGGGGGTTGGGGTCGTCGTGGCGCGCCAGATAGTCGCGCGTCCAGTTCAGGGCGCGCTGTACCGTCCAGATTTCGGCCATCGCCGTGTCAGGCGCCGCCGGCGCTGGCGGCCAGACGGGCTGCGCGGTCGGCTGCGACCAGGGCCTCGGTCAGCGGTCCCAGGTCGCCGTTTATCAGCACGCTGTTATACGAACCGTTCCAGCCGATGCGGTGGTCGGTCACGCGGTCCTGCGGTCCGTTATAGGTGCGGATTTTTTCGCTGCGGTCGCCGGTACCGATTTGGTCGCGGCGGGCGTCCCCCAGCTCTTTTTGTTGGCGTTCCAGTTCGGCCTCGTACAGGCGGGCACGGAGCACGCGCATGGCTTCCTCGCGGTTTTGCAACTGGGACTTTTGGTTCTGGGATTGGACGACCAGCCCGGTCGGCATGTGCGTGATGCGCACGGCGCTGTCGGTGGTGTTCACCGACTGTCCGCCCGGACCGCTGCTGCGATAGACGTCGATACGCAAATCGGCGTCGTTGATTTCGACCTCGACCTCTTCGGCCTCGGGCAGCACCGCCACCGTTGCCGTCGAGGTGTGAATGCGCCCCTGGCTTTCGGTTCGGGGGACGCGCTGTACGCGATGCACGCCGCTTTCGAACTTCATCAGCGAATAGACCGATTCGCCCTTGATGCGAAACGAGACGTCTTTGAAGCCGCCGGCCTCGCAGGGGCTGCTGTCGATTTCGGCCAGCTTCCACTTGCGGGATTCGGCGAACTTTTGGTACATACGGTACAGGTCACCGCCAAAGATGTTGGCCTCGTCGCCACCGGCGCCGCCGCGAATCTCGACGATGACGTCCTTTTCGTCGTTCGGGTCACGCGGAACCAGCATCAGCTTGAGCTCTTCTTCCAGGTCGGCGATTCTGCCCTCGAGGTCTGCGACCTCGGTCGCGGCGAGCTCTTTGAGCTCCGGGTCGGGTTCGGTATGGGCCAGTTCACGTGCCTGGTCATACTGGCGGGTCAGAGCGATATACTCCCCCGCCGATGCCGCCAGTGCCGCCTGCGCGCGATGTTCGCGGGCCAGTCGGGTGTATTCCTTTTGGTCGGCGATGACCGCAGGGTCACCCATGCGGGCGGTCAGTTCGTCGTAGGACGCGAGTATCTGTGTGAGTTTTTCTTTCATAGTGTTATCATCATAGCAGTTGGGTCGAGGCGTCGGGAACCCGTGCCGGTGGCCGTGCCGGTAGCCGTGTCGGATTTCGCTGTGCGCGAGGGCCGGCCGCACGGACCCGCCGGACAAAGCCGGATGCACGGAGAAACGGGAAAAGGACGGTTCATGTCAGATAACGCCATCAAGATTCTGGTCGTCGATGACGAGGAATCCATCACCGAATTTGTTGCCTACAATTTGCGCAAGGCGGGCTATGCCGTGGCGGTTGCCCACGATGGGAAGACCGCGCTGGATGTGTTCAATGCGGCCGCGGCTGCCGGCGGCGGCGGGTTTTCGCTGGTCGTGTTGGACGTGATGTTGCCGGATACGAACGGCTATGAGGTCTGCAAGCGGATTCGCGCGACCTCGACCGCGCCGGTGCTGTATCTGTCGGCGCGCGTCAGTGAAAACGACAAGGTCGTCGGGCTGAAGGTCGGCGGCGACGATTATATGATCAAGCCCTTTGGCGTGCGCGAGCTGTTGGCGCGCATCGAGGCGCTGTTGCGGCGCAGTCGGGTCGGCGGTGCTGCGGGTGCGGGTGGCGGTGCGGCAGGCGACGGCACGGGTGCCGTGGACGGCGAGCCCGGTGTCACGGGCGACAGTGCCGATATCATCCGCGTCGCGGGCATCACGCTGGACCAGTCCGCGCATGTGGCGACCACCGAGACCGGACCGATTGATTTGACGCCGCGCGAATTCGAGTTGCTGAACTGCCTGATGCACCGGGCGGGCAAGGTGCTGTCGCGTGAACAATTGCTGCGCGATGCCTGGGGCTGGGAATACCTGGTCGAGACCAAGACGGTCGATACCCACGTCAAGCGCCTGCGTGACAAGCTGGAGGCCGCAGGAATCGACCCGGTGATCGTTGAAACCGTGCGTGGCTATGGCTACCGGTTCAAGGGCGAATAGGTCGGCCGGTTCGGGCCCGGCACAGATCCGTGGCGAAAGCCGATAACACCACCCCACACACCGCACGCCGGAAAACCCAGCACGGCCTGCAGGGCCGCCTGGCCAAGACGACCCGCGACGTGGCGTTGGGCGTCGTGATACCGGTCGGTCTGGCCGCCGTCGTGCTGTCATTTTTCGACTGGGGCTGGGCGGGCATTTTGGCGGTAACCGCTGCAGGCGTCGGTGTCGCGATCTATGCCTCGGCACGCGGAGGAGCCGGCCTGACGCGTGATTTCAACGCACTGGCGGATACCATGCGGGACTTTCTGGATGGGATGCGGGGACGCGACCGCGACTGGCAGGGGCGCAGCGGCAACATTCAGGCGCGCGCGCGAAGCTCGGTCGTGAGCGAGGCTCGGCAACTGGCGCTGCTGTTCAATAAAATCGCCGATCGCACGCAAAAGGCCATCGAAGAGATCGAGGCCGAAGACCACCGGGAAAGCCACTTCATCAGCGATGTGTCCCACGAACTGAAAACACCGTTGACCGCGATTCGCGGCACGGCGGAAACCCTGTTGGAAGGCGACGTGCCCGACGAAGACCAGTTGCGATTCCTGAACCGTATCATCGCCGAGTCCGAGCGTCTGTCGCGCCTGGCAAACGACCTGATCACCCTGCAGGCCATCGAGGGCGGCACCGGCGAGATCCGCATCGGCAGCGTGGACCTGTCGGTTGCCGTTGAACGCGCGGCCGAATCGCTGGCCCCGCTGATCGAGCTGCGCGGGGTGCACTTTGAGGTACGCGGTCAGGGGGCGACCGTCTGGGGAGACATCGATCGTATTCAGCAGATAATCGTGAACCTGGTCGATAACGCCACGCGCGTGGTCGACGAGGGCGGACGCGTCTGGATCGAGTTCGATGTCGTCGGCCGCGATTCGCTGGGGCCGCTGATTCAGGAGCGGCTGTTGGAAACGATTGATACCTTTGCCGTGCTGACCGTAAACGACAACGGACCCGGAATCCCGGAAAACGAATTGGACCGGCTGTTCGACCGGTTCTATCGCCGCCAGTTCGGCCGCGACCGACGTACCGGCGGATCGGGTCTGGGGTTGTCGATTGTAAAAGCCATCGTACGCCAACACGGGGGCGCCATCACGGTCACCAACCGTGATGCGGGCGGGGCCTGTTTCAGCGTGTACCTGCCCATAATGCCCGAGCCAGATATCGACCGACTAGCACCGCCACCAGAGCCTTCAGGGCGTCACCCACAAGGAAGGGTACGATACCTGCAGCGACGGCAGCGAAAAAGCCCATCTGAAGGCTGATCGCCAACCAAATCGTCCCCAGCCCGTCAATTAACAGAATGGATGCCACGATACCGATGACGGAGGTCGCAATGCGAATCGCGCGGTTGTCCGAGTCGATGTGGAAAATCAGCGAACACAGCGGGGCTGCAACGATAAACCCGATCAGATAACCGCCCGAAGGACCGGCGAGCACCGCAGGTCCCGCCGTGGCACCGGCGAACACCGGCAAGCCCACGATACCCAACAACACATACAGCGCCATGGACGCCGCCGCCCAACGGGGGCGCAACACCACGGCGGCAAACACGACAAAGAAGGTCTGCAGCGTGATCGGTACCGCACCGGTGCCGGCAATCCACGAGCTGGTCGCCATCAGTGCGGCAATCAGGGCTGCGGTTATCAGTGAACGCGTGCGGGTATGCGCAGGCGTCGCCGGCAGGGCGGACGCCGCAGGATCAATGATTTCGGGGGTCGTGCTGTTTGACATGGGTGCCACCTGTTCTTTCTGTATTTCGTTTTGAGTGCTACATTCCGGGTTGCGGTTTTCCGCGTCTTTCTATCCTAACGCATTTTTCACAGGGCGCGCAATCAGGGGGAGTGCGTCCCGCCGCAGGCGGTGTCCGGTCGATGGTTTGCAGGCGTTTCACTCGATGGTTTGCAGAATTCCGTGAGCAACCTCTCGCACAGTTCCACGACAGTGATACAAAAAGTTCCGTGATAAAAGTGTGCAATTCAACAAAAAGTCGTTGTATATTTTTGTCGCGAATGATAGACTACCCTCATCTACAACGGAGGTGACCGAGCTGTGTATCGTATAGCAATAGAATCGTTGAACCGGTGGAAAGCGAGCAACAGACGAAAGCCCTTACTGATCCGCGGCGCGCGTCAGGTGGGCAAAACTTGGCTGATGAAGGAGTTCGGTCGTATCTCATACCAACATGTCTGCTACATCAACATGGACAACAATGCTCGTATGAGCGAACTGTTTCAAGCAGACCTCGATGTCCGGCGGCTTATTACCGGAATTGAACTCTATACCAATAGCAAGATAGACCCCGCAAGTACGCTGATTATTTTTGATGAGATTCAAGAGAACCCCGCAGCACTGACCTCGCTGAAGTACTTTCAGGAAAACGCTCCGGAATATCACATTGTCTGCGCGGGATCGCTGCTGGGAGTTGCCCTGCATCAGGGAACGTCTTTCCCGGTCGGGAAGGTGGATTTCTTCGACTTGTATCCGCTCTCATTCCCGGAGTTCCTGATGGCGCTGGATAGGCAGCGCTTTGCCGCACTGCTCACCCGGGGCGATTACGAAATGGCAACCACATTCAAGCAGGACTACATTGAGCTTCTTAAATACTATTACTTTGTCGGTGGGATGCCGGAAGCAGTTTTTGCCTTTTCGGAAAACAGGGACTTCGACGAAGTGCGCAAGATACAGCAGAATATTCTCGCATCGTACGAACAGGATTTTTCAAAGCACGTCCCCGAAAGGGATGTGCCGCGCGTGCGCATGCTGTGGGACAGCATACCGTCGCAACTTGCGCGTGAAAACAAAAAGTTCATTTACGGACTGATCCGAACCGGGGCCAGAGCAAAAGACTACGAGGCAGGCCTGATGTGGCTGGTAGACTGCGGCCTAGTCCACAAGGTCCATCGCGTAACTGCGCCGCATCTGCCGCTCAAATCCTACGAAGACCTGAAAGCATTCAAACTCTTCATTGCCGATGTCGGTCTACTTTCCTGTATGACGCGGATAGGACAGGATGTCCTGCTGGACGGCAATGCGCTTTTCACGGAATTCAAGGGCGCACTCACGGAACAATACGTCATCCAGCAACTGAAAACGGTTCCCGGGATAGCAGCATACTACTGGACAAACGAGCGAAATACCTCGGAGATTGACTTTCTGCTGGATGCCGGCAATGCCGTCGTGCCACTGGAGGTCAAGGCCGAAGTCAACCTGCAAAGTAAAAGCCTGAAAGCCTTTGCCGACAAGTACCGGATACCTTTATCGGTCCGCACCTCGATGGCGGATTACAAACGACAGGACCGGCTGCTCAACGTGCCGCTGTATGCGATAGGAACGATTTTATCCTGTATTTGACGGGACGGGACGGGACGGGACGCCGCCACAACGGATACCGGCTGCTTACAAACCGCCAGGCCGTGTTCACTGGACACGAAGAACGGGGAGTGCGTCCCGCCGCAGGCGGTGTCCGCGCGGTTCCTGCAGTCCGTGCGATAATGGGGGGTGATGGAGAAACCACGCATACTGCAGGTATCGACCGCCGACAGAGCAGGCGGTGCCGAACGCGTTGCCTACGACCTGCATCGCCAGTATCTGGCACAGGGATTGGACGCCACATTGGCGGTAGGATTCAAGACGCTGCCTGACGCCCCCGATGATCACGTCATCGAAATCCCCAACAACCGATACCGACGCCCCTTTGCACGCGCCATGAACGCTCTGGCACCGCGCGTGACAACCGCCGCACGATACAGCTTTGCCCGCGATGTACGCCGCGCGATGATCGCAGCAGGCGAACCCACACGTGCCAAGCGCAAGGCCGCGGGCTACGACGACTTCGACTTCCCGGCGACAGCAGAGCTGCTGCATCTGACGCACCCCGCCCCTGACATCCTGCATCTACATAACCTGCACGGCGGATACTTTGATCTGCGCGCGCTACCGCAGCTGACGCACAGCACGCCCACCGTTCTGACGGCGCATGACGCGTGGCCGGCAGGCGGCCATTGCGCCCACCCCCTGGATTGTCATCAATGGAAGCTCGGCTGTGAGAAATGCCCACATCTCGACTCCCCCCCAGCAGTCTCACACGACAATACGGCTGCCAACTGGCGGGCGAAACGCGACATTTTCGCAAACTGCCGCCTACATCTGGTGGGGCCCGCCACATGGGTAACCGACCTGTTGCAGCAATCCATTCTGGCGCCTGCGATAGTCAGCACAACGGTGATTGCCAACGGCGTCGACCAGACGGTGTTTCGTCCGGGTCCACGCGCCGCAGCACGCGCGGAGCTGGGACTGCCCCAGAACGCACGGATCGTGAGCTTTGCCAGCACCGGACGCGCCAACCCCTACAAAGACTACGCAACGTTGGAAACAGCCACTCGCATTCTGTCCGAACAGTATGCGCGGGAGCATGATGTCTCTGCCGATGTCGAATCAGGCGACGCTGCCAGTACCGGAAACGTACGACCGTTGGTTTTTGTACTGCTGGGTGCGGCAGATCGAACGACAGGAACCGGCAGGAACCGACTGGCGTCGGGACGTACTCCCCCGCCGAGCGCAAACGGGGTCAGCGTGCTGAACACGCCGTTCATCACGGATCCACAGGTGATGGCGCGGTATTATCAGGCCAGTGACTTGTATCTGCATGCGTCGCGCGCAGAAGTGCTGCCGCTGGCTTTGCTGGAGGCTCAGTCGTGCGGCGTACCGGTGGTTGCCACGGATGTAGGAGGGGTCGCCGAAGCCGTCGATGCGGGGAATACGGCGATCCTCGTGCCGCCCGAAAACCCGCAAGCGCTGGCGGCTGCGGTCCACACGCTGCTGGCTGATGAGCCGCGCCTGCGTGCGATGGGCGAACGCGCCACCGCCTTTGCCCGACCACGGTTCAGTTTGCAGACGATGACAGAGAACTACCTGGCGCACTATCAGCGCATCGGGGTTTGCGATTAACGTGACGCGCAATCACTGGAGAACCGCTTGCATCCGTCTGGGCACTACAATAAGCCATTTTTTTGCAGAGATTTGACAAAAATGAGGATTTATGGCTAGAATAATGTAGGCCTGAACAGAGAGGACTGTCTATGCTTATCGAGTTTTCAGCGAGCAACTACCGCTCACTGCGCAAGCGGCAAACGCTGACGATGGTTGCCAGTAACTATTACAAAGAGAACAGGGATGCGTTAATCGCGCGTCAAATCCCAGGACTCTCAAAGCTGGACTACCTCCCCTGCGCGGTGCTGATGGGCGCAAATGCTTCCGGCAAATCCACTTTTCTCAAAGCGCTGGAAACCCTGCAGCGCATGGTGCTCACTTCTTTCACAACTAAACCCGGGGTCGGGCTGCCTTTTGACCCCCATAAGCTGGATGCGGGGACGCAGTCAACACCCACGACCTTCGAAATCGTATTTGCAATTGATTCAATCCGCTACGATTATTCGGTCAGCTACATGCGCGAAAAGGTGCTCAGCGAAAGTCTCTCTGTATATCCGAATGCGCGTGAACAACGCTGGTTCACACGAACCGCGGCTTCGGACGAAAACGGTAGCACTCCCGAAATTGTCACTCATCCCAAATACTTACCGGTTCCCGCCGAAATCACTGATTTGCTTCGCGATGATGTGCTGCTACTCTCTCTTCTCTCTAAACTAAAGTACACGGCTGTGGAGAAAATCTCGGATTGGTTCACCTATGGCCTGGCTACGCTGGACCGCTCGGTCCTTGCCCCGCAGGCGTATCTTCGGGATTACTCGACACGCGTACTCGAAGGAACAGCAGGAGACCAAAACACGCGCGAACAGCTGATGAGCATCATTCGCATGGCTGACTTCGGCATCGAAAAAGGAGATGTTGTTACGGCCCCGCCTCCGCAATTCCCCGCAGAGTTAGAACAAATTCTTCCAGCGAACTTTCGTGACCGTGAGTGGAAAACGGTCAAATTCACCCATAGCAGTGCCGCGAAATCCACGCAATTCGATTACGAAGAAGAATCTGCCGGCACACAGCGAATGTTTGAGATTGCCGGACCGATCATTGATGTTTTGGAGCACGGAAAAACGGCAACCATTGACGAATTGGATGCTTCGATGCACCCATTGCTGGTCCGTGAAATCGTCAAATTGTTCCAGTCGCCGGTGACCAACAAACACGGTGCACAGCTCATCTTTACTGCACACTGCACCAGCGTCCTACGATCGGATTTACTCCGTCGGGACCAAGTTTGGTTCACGGAAAAAAGCCATGACGGAGCCACGACGCTCTATCCGTTATCCGACTATAAACCGCGTAAGGGCGAAACGGTCGAAGCGGGGTATATGGTCGGGCGCTATTCTGCCGTCCCCGTCATCATGCCGTATTTCGGCCTGGACCACAGGGACGATGCGGATGCCTAAGAAACAGAAACAGCGTTTTCAGCGTCGCCCGGCTTACCGTGAATCGGCCAGCCGTATCCTCGTCATAACCGAGGGTACGAAAACTGAACCGTGCTACCTGAATGCGCTGTTAGCATATCTGCAGATAACGCCTCAGCGCGTTGTGGTGCAACCCTCACGAGGGAGCGACCCGATAACCGTTGTTGATACTGCAACCGAGATGGTCAAATCCAACAAGTCAGCGCGTAATCCCGACTACGACGCCATCTGGTTAGTGATGGATACGGAATGCGACCGGGTGCATCTGCCCGAAGCACTCGATAAAGCCCGAGCACATCAGTACAACGTGGCAATCAGCGCCCCCTGTATCGAGTATTGGTTCATCCTGCATTTTACGTACACCACAAAATACATGGAAACCTATGCGGAAGTCGAACGAGAGCTCCGCAAGCACTATGCCGATTACTCGAAAGGCAATCTTGATCCGCGTGTGTTAACTGAGCGCACTGAAACAGCGATGAAAAATGCCAAGTTGGTACGCCAAAACCAAGCGGGCACAAACACCGACTACCCCAAAACCGACGTCGACTTGCTCGTTGCATCCATACAGTCACAAAGCGGATCGGCTGGTGGCGAGGAAATATGCGCATCGAGTCTGTCGGGCTGAGCGGGATTGGCGATGACGCACGCCTTTCTTGTACACCTTGACCCATTTGCTCAAAGTCGAGATTCCGATACCCAACTCACGAGCTGTATTTGCGGCGTTATCTTGCTCAATGGCAAGCTCGATTGCCTGTGCCTTGAACTCGGGGGTGAACTGCCTGTACGTTGCCATTTGTAGCTCCTTTGTCCGGCGTGGAATTTTACACTTCTGGAGTCCGGAGATAGTTTAGGGGTCCGCTCTGTCCAAGGGCAACGTTTCCGCCAACCTGAGCTACACGGCGGCCGGAACGCAAACCGGCAACGCCGCCTGGTTCCAGAACGGAAACGAAGGCGGTACCCCAGGTTCGGGTGCC
>JAISUC010000024.1 GCA_031272275.1 Actinomycetes bacterium
CAATTGCGAGGATCCCTGTAGGGGGGCACTCCGTGCCCCCGCGTGGCGACATCAGTCGCCACATAACAGGCCCCGTGGCGTGCTTTTCGCCGCGGGGGCATCGGGGCGGCACGGACTGCGGGCTATTCTGCGGTTTCGCCGTCCAGGGACAGCAGTTCCCGATACAGATCCGGGCGGCGATCGCGAAACACGCCCCAGGCATTGCGGGTGGCGTCAATCGCGTCCAAGTCAAAGGTCGCCGTCAGCACGCACTCGCTCTCGCGATCGGCCACCGCAACCACGGCCCCGTGTTCATCGGCGATAAACGAACTGCCATAAAAGGTAATCTGCCAGTCGTCTTCGACCTCGGTCCCCGTGCGATTGCTCGCAACGACCGGCACCAAGTTCGCCGCCGCATGTCCGCGCATCACGGTCTGCCAGTGATCCCGACTGTCCAGCGCCGGGTTCAAAGGCTCGTCACCGATGGCGGTCGGATACAGCAGCAGCTCCGCCCCGCGCAGCGCCATGATACGCGCGGCCTCGGGAAACCATTGGTCCCAGCACACCGCGCAGCCGATGCGTCCGTACGCGGTATCAAACACCTGAAACCCGGTGTCGCCGGGGCTGAAATAGTATTTCTCGGAATAACCGGCACCGTCGGGAATATGCGATTTGCGATAAACGCCGCACAGCGTGCCATCCGCATCAATCACCGCCAGCGAGTTATAGTGCGCTCGATTGCGCATCTCATAAAAGCTGATGGGGAGTACGACCCCGAGCTCTGCCGCAATTGCCGAGAAACGCTGTATCGCTTGATTTTCCTCGACGGTGTCGGCCAGCGCATAGTATTCCGGCTTTTGCTTCTGGCAGAAATAGTTGTTCTCGAACAACTCCTGCAGCAAAATGATCTGCGCGCCCTGTTCGGCTGCCGCACGCACCAAGGCTTCCGCCGCATCGCGATTGGCGTCTCCCCCTCCGCGCGATCGCATTTGCGTTGCCGCCACCGTTACCTTGCGCATAACTCGACACTCCCCTCTTTCAGCCACGGGTCAGTCACTCCCTGCTCATAATACCCGACTGCTGCTCCCGTGACGAGGCCCGCGTCACGAGAAACGTGTGATTCGGCGACTGAAGTCGCCGCATGTATTGCCGCGGGCGGCACAGGACGCCGCCCTCGCAATGACGGTGGGTATACCGACACGCGCCCAACCCCTCCGCCGTCGAATCACTGTCCGGGGGGCTCAGGCCAGCAGGCGGGTGGATGTGGCCCAATAGCCCTGTGCGGTCAGCTGTGCCGCCAGTGCGTCTGCCGATGCCGCATCCCGCATGATTGCATAACAGCTGCTGCCCGAGCCGCTGATGTCGGCACCACAGACACCATCGTCTGCCCACAGACGTTCCAGCAATCGCCCGGTCGCGGGACTGACCGCAACCGCTGCCGCGCGCAGGTTGTTGAACAAGCGATTACAGACCTCCCAGCGGACGTCCGATTGCGCATCGGACGTGTCCGTCCCGTCAAACCCTGCCGCCGCAGCCGCGCGAATCGCGGCAACCAAGCCGCCGGCATCCTGTTCAGGTGCGGGGTCGGCGTCAAAGGCGCGATACACCATTCCGGTATCGCTGTGTGCCCCCGCAGGGAGCGCCACCACCACCGGCCACGCGGGCAGCGCGGGCAATACGTCCTGCAACACGTCACCGCGCCCCCCCATCAGGCTGATGCAGGTATCTGCCAGAAACACCGGCACGTCGCTGCCCAGTTCGGCCGCCAAGCGCACATGGCGCGGGTCGTGGACCGCAACCCCGAACCGGTCCGCCAGCGCACGAATCGTTGCAGCCGCATTTGACGAACCACCCGCCAGGCCGGCACCGGCGGGAATGCGTTTTTCGATGTGGATGGACAGGCCACTGATGTCACGACCGTGCAGGCACGCCATACCCTGCGCGGCACGCCAGACCAGGTTCTGTTGCGGCGGAATTGCCAAATCGACCGAGGTGGAGAGCTCAAACTCCCCCGATTGAGAAGGTGAAAACACCAGCGTGTCCGCCAGTTCCAAGAGGCAGAACACGCTGGTCAGATTGTGGTAACCATCCGCACGGCGCGCGCCGACGGACAGACCCAAGTTCAGTTTCGCGGGGGATGCGACGCGGCTAGGCTGCACAGGCGGCACCGGCGGCGAGGCTAGGCCAGCAGTTCAATCCAAGGAAACAGTGGCTCTTTGCTGTCGGGGTGCAAGACCTCGACCGTGCCGGTCAGCACGTCGATGTACTGGTATGATGCGCGTGACCTGCGGTTACGCTTTTCGAAAACATCGAGGACAAACAGTGCCGGGTGCGTCTGAGCGACCCGGCCGGTTCGTTCCAAGATTTTTGAACGCCCCATATTCGCGCGGACGCACACCAGCTCGCCCGCCATTTCCTCGAGCTGCGTTCGAATACGCTGAACGGCATGAACAGGTTTTAGCATTTCCATAATAATAGTGACGACTTCCTTCTGTAATCGCGTGAGTTGTAAAAGTTGTAGGAACAGTATAGCAGCTTTGCAGGTGAATTGCCAGAGGGGGCGCGGGATTGGTGCGAGAAAGCGGCGGTCTGTTTGTTTGCATATTCTCTGCATAAATTGGGCGTATTGGCTGATTTTATGCACGGGGGGAGTGCGTCCCCGCGATTTTGTGGTATATGTGTGTGCAGGTGGGTGTGCGTGCTATCATCACAGCCGTCAAAGTAGTGACGGATTCATCAGTATCATTGCAGGTGTTACGGACAGGAGAGATGCGAACAGCCGCCGCGCCTGCAAACGGTCAGAACGTTATTCCATATCGAGGAAGGGAGCACGGACTATGAGTCGTATCGTTGTCGCTTTGGGAGGAAATGCACTGGGTAACACGCCTGACGAGCAAAAGGTTGCCGTCAAGCACGCCGCAAAGGCGCTGGTCCCGCTGATTTTGGAGGGCCACAACCTGGTCATCTGTCACGGAAACGGGCCGCAGGTCGGGATGATCAACCTGGCCTTTTCGACGGCGTCGGACGCCGGGGTCGTGCCCCGGATGCCGTTTGCGGAGTGCGCCGCAATGAGTCAGGGCTATATCGGCTATCACCTGCAGAATGAAATCGACGCCGAAATCGAGGCAAACGGGATGAAGGGAATTCCGGTCATCACGATGCTGACGCAAACCATCGTGGATGAAAACGATCCGGCTTTCCAAAACCCGACCAAACCCATCGGGTCGTTTTACGATGAGGAAACGGCGCGCAAGTTGATGGCCGAAACCGGAGACACCTATGTCGAGGACGCCGGACGCGGTTGGCGCAAGGTCGTGCCGTCGCCCAAACCGATCGGCATCTATGAGACCATCAGCCTGCGCACGCTGTTTTATGCGCGCGAGGTCATTATCGCCGGCGGCGGCGGCGGGATTCCCATCGTCAAGCGCGAGCACGGATACGAGGGTGTCGACGCGGTTATCGACAAGGACTTTGCGGCGGCAAAGCTGGCGGAACTGATTGACGCCGATTACTTTTTCATTCTGACTGCGGTTGAAAAGGTCGCCGTGAACTTCGGTAAGCCCGATCAAAAGGACTTGGACGAGCTGTCCATCGAGGACGCCGAGCGCTACATCGCCGAGGGGCAGTTCGCGCCGGGATCCATGCTGCCGAAGGTGCAGGCCGCGATGAGCTATGCCCAGGCAAAGCCCGGTCGTGCCGCCGTCATCACGTCGCTGGAGCGTGCGCAGGAAGCGCTGCGCGGTCAGACCGGAACGAAAGTGGTGTGCCCGAACTGCGGGATTTAGCAGCCGGGAGTATGTCGCGGGGGCGGGCATTTGCCCGCCCCCGCGTTATTGTCCCGTGCTGCGCACGGGTGCTGTAATCCGGCGACTGTCGTCCCCGGTGGATTGCCGCGGCGGCTACGCCGCCTCGCAATGACGGTGGTGGGGTGCTACCGGCACCTTCGAATCAATGGCAGTGGTGTTAGACCAGGTTGTAGTGGGTGCGTAGCTGCATGCGGTCAATTTTGCCGCTGGGGGTCAGCGGGAACGCATCCAGTACCTCGATGCGCGCAGGCAGCATATAGTCGGGGATCAGCTGTTTCAGCTGTTGGTTGACGCGGCGCAGGCGCAGCGCATCCGAAAGCGCGCCGGCGGCAGGCTGCACGAACAGCACGATCTGTTCTGCGGGCGGCGGGTCGAACAGCACGCAGACGTTGTCGGCGCAATCCAGCGTGGACGCGGCACGCTCGACCTCGCCCAGCTCGACGCGGTTACCCTTGACCTTGACCTGGCTGTCACGCCTGCCCTTCACATACAGCAAGCCGTCCGCATCGATGTAGCCCAGATCCCCCGTGCGATACCAGCGAACCGGGCCGCCGACGCCGTCACCGTCGGGCCGCTCGAAAAACGCAGCCCGTGTCAAATCGTCGCGCGCCCAGTAGCCTGCAGCCAGACCGGTTCCCGACACGCAGATCTCGCCCAGCTGACCGGCTGCGACGGGGACGCAGCGACCCTCGTCCGCCGATTCGTCAACGTCGGCCGCATTCGAGGCTGCACCCGCGGCACCCGCCGTATCCAGCACGCAGACCGCCATTCCGGCGCGCGCCTGTCCCGCCGGCAGCGGCTCGCTGTCCGCGAAATCGCGCGTGATGGCGTACCAACAACAGGCATCGGCCGATTCGGTCATACCGTACAGGTTCGCAAATTGCACGTCGGGCAGCGCGCGGCGCCAGACATTCAGGTAGGCATTCGACAGAATCTCGCCGCAAAAGTTCACGTGGCGCAAACGCGGCAAGCGAACCGTGTCCAAAACGCCCGAGTTCGCGATGTTTTTCATCACGGTCGGCACCCAGAAAATATCGGTGACGCCGGCATCGGCCAGATACGCCGGTAGTTTGCTGGGAAAGGTGTACAGCACCGTCGGCACCAACACACAGGTGGCGCCCGAACTCAGCGTCCCATAGATGTCAAACAGCGAATTCGCGAAATAAAACGCCGCCTGGTTTCCCAGCACGGACGTCGCGTCAAACCCGAAGGTGTCCGCCACCCAGCGCCCGTAATCACAGACGGCCGCGTGCGTGACCGCAACCCCTTTGGGCACGCCGGTGCTGCCGGACGTGAACATGATGTATGCGGTGTCATCGGGTGCGGGCAGCCGCGCGGGTTCTGCGGCAAGCTTTGCGGTGACCGACGGACCCGGAACCAGCAGTCGCGTAACATCGATCAGGTCCAATCGGGGGAGTACGTCCCGCAGTTCATCACTGCCGGTCAGGCGCTCGCAGCCCGCAGTATCACTGAGCACCGTGCAGTCCCCCAGCGTTTCCAGAATCGCCGCCAGCCGCGCCGGCGGGGTTTTATCATCCAGCGGCACGTAGGGACGCGCCGCATAGGCAGCCCCCAGATAGACCGCAACGGTCGACGGCGCTTTGGGCAGCAGGACCGCCACCGGGGTGGTCGGTCCTTCCAACCGGTCCGCCACACCTCGTGCCATCGCACGCAGGTCGGCAAAAGTCAGCGCCATGTCTTCATCACGAAACGCCACCCGGTCCGCAAAAGATGCGGCGGCGCGGTCCACCAGCGCCGGGATGGTCCCGGCGGCACGTTCAGGGCTGTCCGCAGGACGCGCAGACGACGGGACGCACTCCCCCGCCTTGCCTTTGTCACGATTGTCGTCGACAGGCGCGCTCACAGCTTGATGATGTGTGCGCCGGCGTCGGGCGCGAAGACGTTGCGCGTGTCCAGCACCAGTTTTGCCTCGCGCGCGACCATGGCGTAATCCACGTTCGAGTGCGCCGTCAGTACCAGCACGACGTCGGCTGCGCGGACCTCGTCTGCGGTCAGCGCCACCGGCTCGACCGATTCGCCGTCTTGGATGTAGCGCGACACGTAGGGGTCATGGAACACGATGACCGGGTCTTTTTGTTTCAGCAGCGTGATCACCTTGATGGCGGGTGATTCGCGCATGTCGTCGATGTCGGGTTTGTACGCCACGCCCAGCACCAGCACGCGCGCGCCGCGCAGGGCCTTTCCCTGCGTGTTCAGCGCACTCATGACGCGGTCGACCACGTAATAGGGCATATTTTCGTTCACGCGCCCGGACAGTTCGATGAACTCCGTGCGGAAATCGAACTCGCGCGCCTTCCACGACAGATAGAACGGGTCCAGCGGGATGCAGTGCCCGCCCAGCCCCGGTCCCGGGTAAAACGGCATGAAGCCGAAGGGCTTCGTTTTTGCGGCGTCGATGACCTCCCACAGATCGATTTGCATGCGCTCGCACAGCTGCAACAGCTCGTTTACCAGCGCGATGTTTACGCAGCGGAAGATGTTTTCCAGCAGTTTGGACATCTCGGCCGCACGCGTCGACGACACCGGCACGATTTGCTCCAGAAAGCGTTCGTAAAACAGCCGCGCCAGTTCGGTGCAACGCGGCGTGACGCCGCCGACGACTTTCGGTGTGTTTTTGGTCTGCCAGGTGGTGTTTCCCGGGTCGACGCGTTCGGGGCTGAACGCCAAAAACAGGTTTTCCCCGACACGCAGGGGCAGTGCGCCCTGCGCCGCCGTGTTTTCGGTACCGCCTGCCTGGAGCAGCGGCAACAAGACCTCTTCAGTCGTGCCCGGATAGGTCGTCGATTCCAGCGTGACCAGGGTATCGGGCGACAGGTGCGGCGCAATCGATTCGGTCGCCGCCACCATATAGCTGACGTCGGGTTCCTTCATCGCATCCAGCGGCGTCGGCACGCAGATGGCGATACAGTCACATTCGGCGGCTCGGCTGAAATCACAGGTCGCCTGAATCAGGCCGGCATCCACCAACGGGGACAGTTCGGCGGACGGCACGTCGGCGATGTAGCTGCGCCCGGCGTTGACCTCGTCGGCGCGGTTTTGCAGCACCTCGAACCCGATGGCGCGGTTTCCCGCCTTTGCCATCTCGACTGCCAGGGGCAAGCCCACATAGCCCAATCCGACCACACCGAATACGGCGGTCCCTTCGCGCAGTTTCCGTTCCAAGCCTGCGCCTGCGACCGTGTCTTTACCTGAGCTCATATCAGTCCTTTCAACAATTCCCGTAACTCGTCGGCGTAACGTTCGTCACGCAATGCCAGCTGAATATTGGCCTCCAACCATGCCAGCACATTGCCCGTGTCGAATGCGCTGCGGGCGGGTACCTCGACCGCATACAGTTCCTCGTGTTCCAGCAACGCGACCAGCGCATCGGTCAGCTGAATCTCGCCGCCGGCGCCGGGGGCGGTATCGGCCAACAGCTCCATGACGCGCGGCGTCAACAGGTAACGCCCGATAATGGCCAAGTCCCCCGGGGCGTCTGCCGGATCCGGTTTTTCAACCAGTTCGTCGACGCGCCAGACACCGTCACGGTTCGGAACACGCAGCCCTCCGATGATACCGTATCGGCTGACCAACACGCGCGGGACACGTTCGACGGCAATGACACTGGCACCCGTTTCCGCGTGCACGGCTGCCAGCCGGGGCAAAATACCGTGGTCGGGCACAATCACGTCACCCAACGCGACATAGAATGCCTGGTCTGCGGTAAAGGGTGCCCCACAGGCGATGGCATGTCCCAGACCTTTCGGGGTCTTTTGCCGGACGTAGAACAGCTGCGCCATGTGGGCGATGCTGCGGACCAGGTCGAGTTTTTCGGCGGCGGTGGCGCTGCCGGCATCTGCGGACAGTTCCAGAATCTGTTCCAGTTCAACCGACCGGTCGAAGTGGTCTTCCAGCACGCGTTTACCGCGCCCGGTGACCAGCAGGATCTGGGTCGCACCGGCGTCGGTGGCTTCCTCGATCACGTACTGCATGATGGGCTTGTCGACCACGGGCAGCATTTCTTTGGGCTGGGCTTTGGTGACCGGCAAAAAGCGCGTCCCCATGCCGGCTGCAGGGATGATGGCTTTGATAACCGTCATACGCCAGCCCCCGCGCCCGCAGCACCCGCGCCGGCACCGCCCGCCGCCAGCTCGCGCATAACCTCGTGCGCGTCACTGATGAAGGCGTCCAGTTCCGCATCCGTCTGTGCCAGCGACGCAAAGCACGCCTCGTATTGCGACGGCGCCAGCCAGTAACCGCGGTCCAGCATCGCGCGAAACCATGCGGCGTAGCGCACGGTGTCCGCCATTGACGCCGTGCCCCAATCCGTGACCGGTCCCTCGCAGAAAAACAGCGTCGTCATCGAGCCCACCTGCGTCCCATAGACCTGAACGCCTGCAGCGTCTGCCGCCGCGCGCAGTCCGCGTGCGATTTTCTCGCCCTTGCGCGTCAGTTCCTCGTAGGTGCCGGGGCTGCGCAGCGCATCCATCGCAGCGATTCCCGCAGCCATCGCAATGGGGTTTCCCGACAGCGTGCCCGCCTGATAGACCGGGCCCACCGGCGCCAGACGCTCCATGATTTCGCGTCTGCCACCGAATGCACCCACCGGAAAACCGCCTCCGATAATTTTGCCCAACGTGGTCAGGTCGGGTCCGGCATCCCCGGTCATCCCGAAATATTCCTGCGCGCCGCCCAAGGCCAGACGAAATCCGCAAATGACCTCGTCGAATATCAGCAGCGCGCCGAACTCGTCACACAGTGCCCGCAGTCCCGGCAAAAAGCCGTCGGCAGGCGGCACCACGCCCATATTTCCCGCAACCGGCTCGACAATCAGCGCCGCCACCGCGTCCGCGTGCGCCTGGAACGCGGCGCGTACGGCGTCCAAGTCGTTATACGGCACAATCACGGTGTCTGCCGCGGCACCGGCCGTCACACCCGGAGTCGACGGGATGCCCAGCGTCGCCAGCCCGCTGCCGGCGGCGACCAACAGCGCGTCGGAATGTCCGTGATAGTTGCCCTCGAATTTGATGATTTTCTCGCGCCCGGTGTATCCGCGCGCCAATCGAATGGCACTCATGACGGCCTCGGTGCCCGATGACACGAACCGGACCATATCGATGTTCGGGACGCACTCCACCACACGCTGCGCCGCCTGAGTTTCCAGCACCGTGGGCGCGCCGAAACTGGTGCCGCGTTTCAGCTGGTCGGTCACCGCTTCGATGATATCGGGGTATCCGTGGCCCAGAATCATCGGGCCCCAGCTTTGCACGAAGTCGATGTAGTCGCGCCCCTCGACGTCATAGACGTGCGACCCGCGGGCGCTGTCGACGAAGCGCGGCCCGATTCCGACCGCGTTGTAGGCCCGCACCGGACTGTTCACGCCCCCCGGAATGACCTGCTGTGCCTGCGCAAACAACTCGCCTGAGTTCAACATGGCTTCCCTTTCCCGTATCACGTCCCCGTCGTTCCGATGCCTCTCGGATGTCGATCGGATGTCGTTCCGATGCCGCGCCGGTGCCGCGCGCGAACGCGTCGGCGCACCTCGAAACTACCCGTTCGATTGTACCCGACATAGCCCACTGCACACCGAACCGACATGCCGGGGCGCCGGAGGGCTTTCCGGGGGGTTGCGGGACAATGCGGGGGAGTGCGTCCCTACGCCGGTTTTGCCGGGGCGTCCACAATCAGTGTCGGCGTCGCGTCGCGGTAGGGGTTGCGGCGACACATGTGGACTTGCGCCTATGCGCGCCTATCTACTGCGCGCTGTCGGTACTGTCCGGATCAGACGGTCTCAGTGGATTGCATGTGCCGGCGCCGATGGCGGCGCCAGAGCAAATACAGCGCCAACAACAACAGGACAATCAGCAGCGGCACACAACATGCAGCCAGCAGCGGACCGAACCTGCCGCGCGCCGAATTCAACAAGTTCGCACCCGAACCATCCACCTCGATGATCTGCGCACGACCCAGCTGTGGCTCGGTCAGCACAAACTGATTGCGCGAGCTGTTGTAAGCAATCGCCGACGGATAGGCCAGTTTCCCGTCCTCTTCACCGAAATCGCCCCACTTTTTGCCCAGATAAGCTCCATCTGCGGCACTGAATGCGGAAATCGAAAAGTCCTGCGAATCTATCACGATCAGCCTGCCCGCCGTGTCCCGAGTCAAACCGACCGGTGTCTGCAGGCCGGCCGGATAATCGGTTGCCGTGCCACTGTTCAATCTGTCAGCCGCATCCATTCCGCCATTACCCGGTCTGCCCAGATTGACCATCCACAGTTTGTCTCCTGCGGCATCATATTTTGACAAACGGTTGTTGTAGGCATCCAGCACGTATACCGCATCGTCGTCGTCCAATACCAAACCGGAGATATAATCGAATTCATCTGCACCGGTACCCCGTTCGACTCGACCGATGCTACCGATCAGGGTTCCGTCCGGGCGGTAGGCTGAAAAGCCGCCACGCCCCCCCACCACCAACACATGGTCATTGACTGCAAGCGCCGAGGGTTGCATCTGTGATATCGTCGCCTGCAGGTTCAGATCCTTGTCGTACACGCGGACCTGGTTATAGGTCTGCTGCGCCACATACAACCACCCGTCGGGAGACAGCGCAATTGCACTGGGATATTGGAAGGGCGTCCCGGTGGCATCCTGCGTGACGACGCGTTCTATGGATCCGAACCAGTTATAACGCAACAGGCGATAGTGTGCCGGATCAGTCACCCAGAAGGAACCGCCGCCGGGCGTCACGGCAACCGAGGTCGGATTCATCAATTCGTCGGCGGACTGACCAAAGCCGTAAATCGAACGCATCCACCTCAGCCCGTCGGACGCTTTGCTGCCAAAGGGGCTGTCACCCGACCCCAAGGTTAAGGTCAGCGCAAGCAGTGCCAGCATCAACAGCAACAGGATAATCAAAATGATAATCAGCGGCAGCAACCTGCCCGTGGATCTGTGCCCAAGCCGATACACCCTCCGTGAACGTAAACTGTCCCGTGCCGACGTTTCGTCGACGGGTATTTCCGCTGCAGATGCTTGCGTGCCGCCGATTGCCGTTACCGGCGTTTCTTCCGCGGGTGTTTCAGGTGTCGCCATCATTATTGCTCCTCCGCCTGCCGCTTACCCTCCAGGGCTTCCTGATCATCGGGTAGGTACTTCAGCGCTTGCTCAAAATCGGCAAGCGCCGCTTTTTTATCGCCGACATGCAGCCAAGCGTTTCCGCGATCAATGTAGACGCCACCGTCCTGCGGGTTTCCCTCCAGATAGCTATCCAAATGCTCTATTGCCTGTTCCCAATCCGCCGCATCCAAGGCCAAGGTCGCCAAGCGCAGGTGCGCCACATAATAGTTGGCGGGCATCCCGTAGGCCACCGCCCAGTTCGGGGACACGTCCTTTTCCAGCTGCGCCTCGTAAGCGGTCCGGAGTTCATCAGCCGCACGGGTATAACAGTCAACCGCAGCGGTATACTCCCCCTCCGCCTCGAGCAGGCGCCCCTCGGCAATCAGGAGGGCCTGGGTGCGGGTAACATCCAGATCGAGCGCACGCGCGCGGGACAACTCGTTGCGGGCTTTCGAGGTTTGACCGGATTCGACCAAGGCGATAACATAGTCGGCCGCCGCCTGTGCATCCCCGGTGTCGGCCGCCGTGTCGGCCGCAATACGGGCTCGCGTCACCACGTATTCGTCATAGTGGCGCGGAACACCGAGAGGCGGAACCACCCGGTTTATCAACAGGAATATGCCGGTCAACAACCCGCCGATAAGTATCAGGACGATCAATGCCAGCAGGAATCGACGCGTTTCTCTCAGTCGGTTTTCAGTCGTCAGCGCAGTGCCGGATGCCATATGCTTTCCTTTCGCGGGAAAGTGGAGCGCAACAATCGTGGGTTTGGTGCCGTGCCTCGGGGTGCGTACGGGTCGGGATGCCCGCGACGTATGCCATCCGCCTTGGTGACGGAGGCATACGTCGCGCGTGCCGCGTGCATCCGAGTCATGCGATCAAACGCACATACTCACTGTCGAAGCTACCTTTGGATATACAGGTACTTGCCCTGGTTGTTAGATGCGGGACCACCGTGATGGCCTATCATGCTTCCGGTGTTGTTTTGCGTGCCGTGCAGATCCAAGTTACCCGATCCGTCGGTTGCGAGCGGCGCAGACGGGGATCCGTCCAAGCCCGTAATGCTCCGCCAGTAGCCAACCGACACGGCATCGACCGGGACGTGACATTTCAGACATACGGTATCGGTGGTGCTCGCCACGTTCGTGCCGTCGGTGACCGTGTTTTCCAACACCGTGATGTCTTTGTCCATGCGGTTGGTGTAGACGTCGGCCTGACCGTGACGCCCGTCGTCGACATAGGCGCAGTTACTGGCATACATCCACAGATTGCCGCCCGTCGTCGACAGCAGCGTCTCTGAACGCGTCAGATTCGCCGTCAGATCGGCTGCGACATTACTCCAGGGGGCAGCACTGTTCCACGTGAACTCGTACACCTTGATTCCGCGATTGCCGTGGGGAAATGCGGTGGTACCGGTGGATACGCCGACCATATCATGACATTGGTCGCATCCATAGGTACGCGCAGAACCCACCAGGGCGACATCGCCGGAACCGGTGGTTGCAGCCCCTTGGACTCCTTGGGAGTAAGATGTCGGAGCGTTCACACTGGCACCCGTCGGTCCACACAGAATGGATCCGCCCGGATGGCAGGGTGCACATTGTCCGTTCGCTTGCGTCGTACGGCTGGGCTCCCAACCCAATGCGGTGTTGGCCGACACATTGCCGCCGGCATTCGAATCACCGATCGAGGGGTTGTCAGCGCCGCTTGAGGCGTTGGGATAGTCCGCCTTGTGCCCGGCGGGGGACGCGTGACCGGTAGTTCCGGTCAGCCCGTATGCCGTATCGCGTTGCAGGGTGGTACCCCAGCGGTTAATCGACAGCGTCGAATGCTCGTGGCAACCGCTGCGCCCGCAGGTATAGCCGGTGGCGGTGGCTTTCGCTGTCGCATACACCGTGGAACCTCCCACAGTGACCAGATCGGTCGGCACGGCACCTTGATCGGGCGAGGTGGTGACACCGTTCACAAACCAGTTGGTCCCCGACCCGTTGCCGGCTAGGTTCGTATCGATGTTGATGTTGTTGTTGTTGCCATTGATGACCTCGGCGGTGATCTGTGCGTCGGCCTCGGCTCCCAGCATGAATGCGTTCATGCCCCAGTATGCCGAGTTGCCGGCGCCGTGAATCCCGCCCTTGTGACAAGCCGAACAGCCGCCCACGGTGTCGTGCGGACCGCCGCTGCCGCCGGAGCCGTTAACCTGTGCCCACTCGATGATCTTTGTGGCGGTGCCGGTACCATAGTCGGTGTGACACTGCTCGCAGGCACTTGACGTAGTCAGGAATCGGTTGATGTTGTCTTTCGAGATGGCGCGGTGTGCCGAATGGCAGACCGCACACTTGGTCGTTGTCGTCGTATAGCCCCCGTGAATGCTTGCCGTATAGGCAGTGGGCACGCCGTTGGTTGCCATGATGGACAATGCGTTTTCCCACGAGAGATACCCCGGGGTGTTACTCGGGCCCGAAGTTGTAGCGCTCCCGTCAAGGGCATACCCTGCATATTTTGCGACAGCAACCGTGCTGAAACAAAGGACGAGCACGATCGCCGCGGCAAAAATCGCCAGCATGCGTTTCATAATGAACCTCTTTCACTTGTTCGGAATTTCGACTACAAAGAACAGGCATATCTCGGCGTTATCCACCTCCCCTCTCACAGTTCTCGCGAATCGGGACGAGAGAGGCAACAACCGGCACTGCAAAAGGGTGTTACATCTATCCACGTTCTGATGAATAGCGCAAACCCACCCGGAAACGAAGGTCCAACCACATACTTCCCTCGCGCATAATCGCGGCATCTCCACTCCGCGATAGTCTTATGCTACCCCACCCCCCCCTGAATTGTCAAGGATATGTTTGTTCGCTTTTTCAGTTCTTTTACGTTCTTTCGCGTGGGAGGATTGCGGGGGAGTGCGTCCCTACGCCGGTTTTGCCGGGGCGTCCACAATCAGTGTCGGCGTCGCGTCGCGGTAGGGGTTGCGGCGGCGACGTGGAACCTGCGGGAACTCGGCGCGCATACGGGCGAGGGTCGCCTCGGTGAATTCCGGCAGCACCGTCGTGCGCAGTTCCCAATTGAAACCCCCACGCCGTGCCGCCGGCGTGCGCATATGGCGGCACAGCAGCTCGACTGTTTCGGTAAGACCTGCCGCGTCATGCCCGCAGATGCGCGGATAGTCCGCCAGCGGGGCCTTGTGGTCGACCGCAACGTAATCGACCAGATGCTGCGACAGTAAGGTCGCCAGTACCTGGGGGCGGCTGCCGTTGGTGTCCAGTTTCACCGCATAGCCCAGCTGTTTCAGGCGGCGACAGAACGCGGGCAAGCCCGGCTGCAGGGTGGGCTCTCCCCCACTGATGACGATACCCGGCAACAGTCCGGCACGGGCGGACAGAAAGTCGCGCACGCAGCGCGGGTCCAGACAGCGCGCGTCACCATCGATCAGGCGGCTGTTGTGGCAGTACCAACAGCGGTAATTGCAACCCGGCGTGAACAGTACCGCCGCCAGCCTGCCCGGGAAATCGACGGTGGACGTCGGCGCCATACCGGCTATCGGGATCATGCGGCATCGGGTGCGGACAGGCGGTATTTTTTGCGGTCGAAGTATTCGGCGCGCTTGCCGGTGTTGTAGTTGCGGACCGGGCGCAGGTAACCGACCACGCGACTGTACACCTCGGCGTCCTGCCCGCATTCGGGACACGCGAAATGCTCACCTGCCACATACCCGCAATCGGGGCAGACCGAAAAGGTCGGGGTAAGTGACAAATACGGCAGCTTGTAGCGGCTGAAAGCGGTGCGAACCAGCTGCTTTGCCACAGAGGGGTCCGGGACGCGCTCCCCCAGATACAGATGCAACACGGTGCCGCCGGTGTAGCGCGTTTGCAGTTCGTCCTGCAGATCCAGCGTGCGGAAGATGTCGTCGGTATAGCCCACGGGCAGCTGGGTCGAGTTCGTGTAATAGGGCACGCGGTCGCCGGCGCAGATGATGTCGGGGTGGGCCGCGCGGTCCAGTTTGGCCAGGCGGTAGCTGGTGCCTTCGGCCGGGGTGGCCTCGAGGTTATAGAAGTGGTCGGTTTCGCGCTGGATATTTGCCAACGCGTCGCGCAGGAAGTCCATGGTGGCGATACCCAGGCGTTGGCCGGGCGGTGTCGTCAGGTCGTGGTCGGCGCCCAGCAGGTTTTGGCAGGCCTCGTTCATGCCGATGATGCCGATGGTCGAAAAGTGGTGATACCAGTACCGACCGGTGCGCGCGTGGATGTTTCGCAGGTAGTGCGCGCTGTAAGGGTACAGGCCGCGCGCGGTCTGCGTTTCCAGGACGTGGCGTTTGATTTCCAGCGACTCTTTGGCCAGGTGCACCAGGCGGCGCAGGCGGGCGAAAAAGTCGTCCGTGTCGGTTGCCCGGAAGGCGGCGCGTGGCAGGTTCAGGGTCACAACGCCGATGGACCCGGTCATGGGGTTGCTGCCGAAGAGCCCGCCGCCGCGTTTGCGCAGCTGGGCGGTGTCCAGGCGCAGGCGGCAACACATCGAGAGCGCGTCTGCCGGCGACAGGTCGCCTGACAGATAGTTCGAGAAATACGGGATGCCGTATTTGCAGGCGATTTCGAAAAAGGCGGTCACCGGCGCGCTGTCCCAGTCCAGGTCGGGCGTGATGTTGATGGTCGGGATGGGAAAGGTAAAGACGCGCCCCTTGGCGTCACCTTCCAGCATGACCTGACAGAACAGCCGGTTGAAGCGGTCCATTTCAGCCTGATAGTCGCCGTAGCTGCTGTCCCGTGCGGTACCGCCGATGATGACCGGCGTGTCACGCAAGGTCGGCGGGCAGGTCAGGTCAAAGGTCAGGTTCGAAAACGGACACTGGAACCCCACGCGCGTCGGCACGTTCAGGTTATAGACGAATTCCTGCAGCGCCTGTTTGACCTGCGTGTCCGTCAGATTGTCGGCGCGCAGAAACGGCGCACAATAGGTATCGAACGACGACCAGGCCTGGGCGCCTGCGGCCTCGCCCTGGGTGGTGAAGGTCGAGTTCACGATCTGGCCCAGAAACGAACGCAGATGACGCGCCGGTCCGCCCTCGATTTTGCCGGGCACCCCGCCAAAACCGTCGCTCAGCAGCTGCCGCAGGTCCCAACCGCCGCAGTATGGACCGAAAAAGCCCAGGTCGTGCAGGTGGATGTCACCCGCACGGTGCGCCGCCGCAACGGCACGCGTATAGACCTGATCCAGCCAATACTGCTGCGTAAAGGCCTCGCGGACGTAATTGTTCAGTCCGTTGATCGATTTTTGCGTATTCGCGTTTTCCTGAATCTGCCAGTCGCGCTCGTCCAGATAATCACCGAACAGCTGCCGAATTTCCTCTGTACACGTCGCCAGAGTGTCTGCCACGTAAACCACAACCTTTCTGTTTCCTCGAACATCGGTCAGTGCTTGCGGGCAGGTCTTCTGGCTTGAACCGTGGGGTCGCCCTCTGCCTTCCCATTCGGGATCTGCGACACCCCGCCCGTAGATGCAGGCGATACCGGTGACCGGTGCGCTGTGCGCAGCGGATCAAACCGGGGGGAGTGCGTCCCAAACAGTGGCACGCGAGGGAAACGTGAGGCTCTTACAGCGGCGGGACCGCGCGGGATTTGCACCCGACTTCCCTTTTCAGCCGCCGGTTTCGTGAACGGATCCACCGTGTGGACCCGGTTGCGAAACGTGGCGGCAACCACGCAAGATACAACATATTGAGTTGTCAAGCGCCGTCAGGCGCAATATGTGGTATGTAGTCTAGAATTGCGGCGGTCGCCTGTCAAGAGTGACGGGCGATACTGTTTACGGTAAGTTGAGGGCGTGGCGGATGCGTTCGATGGCTTCCTGCACGGTGGCGCGCGGGCAGGCCAGGTTGAAGCGTTGGAATCCCGCCCCCTCGGGACCGAACATGGTGCCGCCGTCCAGCCAGAGTTTCGCGCGATGTATCATCCAATCGTCCAGTTCGCGCGGTTTCATATTCAGACAGCTGAAATCGACCCACGCCAGATAGGTTCCCTGGGGCTTCAGCATATGCGCCCCGATTCCCAAGCCGTCGATACCCGATGCCAGGGCGTCAAAGTTTCCCTGCAGGTACACCAGCATTTCGTCCAACCAGGGGCGGCCCTGTGTGTAGGCCGCCTTGCACGCGACGATTCCCATCAGACCCGGCTGGCTGAGGCCGGCAGCCACATAGGCGCGTCGATAGCGCACGCGCAATTCGGGATTCGGGATGAACACGTTCGCCAGTTGCAGGCCCGCACAGTTAAAAGTCTTTGAGGGCGCGGTCGCAACGACGCAGTTTTGGGCATCCTGCGGATCCAGCGCGGCAAACACCGTGTGGCGGTTGCCCGGGAACACAAAGTCCATGTGAATCTCGTCCGAACAGACAATCACGTCATGTTCGCGACAGAGGGACGCCATGCGCGCCAGCTCATCGCGGGTCCAGACGCGACACACGGGGTTGTGGGGGCTGCAGAGGATGAACAGCTTGACCGAGGGGTCTGCGACCTTCGCCTCGAAATCGTCGAAATCGATGTCATAGCGGTCGGCGTCGGTGTTATAGACCAAGGGGTTTGTCACCAAGCTGCGCCCGGTGTCGTGGATGGCTTCGCGAAAGGGATAATAGACCGGCGACTGGATCAACACCGCGTCGCCCGGTTCAGTAAACGCACGCACCGCCATATAGACCGCCGGCACGACACCCGGGGTTTTCACCAACCAGTCCGGTTCAGGTGTCCAGTCGAAATACCGCGTGAACCAGTCCGCCAGAATCGCGTCATAATCGTCACGGGTATCGCTGTAACCGAAAATGCCGAACTGCGCCGCATCCGCCAAGGCTTGACGCACGGCGGGCGGCGCCTGCCAGTCCATGTCGGCCACCCACATCGGCAGCACGTCGGTGGGCACCCCCCGTTTGGCGGCGTAATCCCATTTCAGGCTGTCGGTATCATAGCGATCGATGACGGTATCAAAATCAAACATGTGCGAGCTCTGCCTTTCGGTCGTTCGGCTTGTTCCTGTCGGTCTTGCAGAGGGCGGACTGAGTCCGAATAAAAAGCTTTGCAGCTTTTTTTCGGCTCATCCGCATACGTATCCCCCACCGGGCGGATTGAATCCGAATAAAAAGCTTTACAGCTTTTTTTCGGCTCATCCGCTTGTTTATCCCCCACCGGGCGGACTGAGTCCGAATAAAAAGCTTTGCAGCTTTTTATTCGGCTCATCCGCCTGTTTGTCCTGCTTCGCGTGCTGGGCTACTCTTCCAACGTCAGTATCAGCGGGCCGTCGTCGGTGATCGCCACGGTGTGCTCAATATGCGCCGCGCGGCTGCCGTCTGCCGTAATCACCGTCCACTCGTCGCCCCGAACGCGTACCGCATCCCCACCCAATGTAAACATCGGCTCGATTGCAAAGACCATACCGACCTTCAACCGAGGCCCGGTACCGGCGCGTCCATAGTTCGGGATATTCGGGTCCTCGTGCATGACGCGTCCCACGCCGTGACCCACATAATCGCGCAATATCCCCAGTCCCGCCTCGTCGGCGACCTGTCCAATGGCGGCACAGACATCACCCAGTCGGTTGCCGGGGACGCATTGTTCGATACCGGCGAATAGCGCGCGACGCGTGACCTCGATCAGACGCGTCGATTCGGCATCCACCGTTCCCACCGGCACGGTGTTTGCGTTATCCCCCACCCAACCCTGAAAGGTCGCACCGACGTCGATGCTGAAAATATCACCGAAACAGGCCTTGACCCGCCGGTTCGGGATGCCGTGCACCACCTCGTCGTTCAGGCTGGCACAGATACTTTTGGGGAACCCGCCGTAACCCAGAAAGGTCGGGTACGCCCCCGCGTCGCGAATCGCGCGTTCGGCGATATCGTCGACCTCGGCGGTTGAGATGCCGGGTTCGACCGCTTCACACGCCAGACGCAGCGCGCGCGCCGCAATGATGCAGGCCTCGCGCTGCTGCTTGATCTGGTCGGGTGTCTTTATCTGGATGGACATCGGATTACCGGAAACGACTGCAACGCTAGTTCGGCAGCACCGCGCGAACGGACGCCCAGACCTCGTCAATCGGACGATCCCCGTCGATGGTCTGCAGCAATCCCGCGCCGCGATAATACTCCAACAGCGGAGAGGTCTGACGGGCATACACGTCCAGTCGGTTTTTCACGACCTCTTCCTTGTCGTCGTCACGCTGAATCAGCGGTGCCTTGCACAGCACGCAGATGTCGCCCTCGTCGGCGGTCGTGGTGCGCCCGCACTTCGGGCAGAAACGACGATTCGCCGCACGCGCGATGATCACCGAGGGCTCGACCTCGATGGCAATCGCCGCGTCGATGCGCCGTCCCAAGTCCGCCAGTTGTTCGTCCAGCGCAATCGCCTGGGCCGTGGTGCGCGGAAACCCATCCAGGATGAACCCGGTGGAGGCATCCGACTCCCCCAAACGCTCGCGGACCAAGCCGATGACCACCTGGTCGGGGACCAGGTCGCCGGCGTCCATGTATTTTTTGGCCTCGACGCCCAGCGGGGTCGAGTCGGCCACGGCCGCGCGCAAAATGTCGCCGGTCGAGATGTGCGGGATGTTGTATTCGGCGACCAGTTTCGCCGCCTGCGTGCCTTTGCCGGCGCCCGGAGCGCCCAACAGTATGATGTTCATGCCACGTGCCTTTCTGTGCTCGGTTGTGTGTAACGCGTTCAGTCCGCGAACCATCATAGCACGCGCGGGAAATCGCACCGGCAGGGAGCAGGGTCGTCCTAATTCCGGCCCTCACTGCAAGAGTGGCGGGTTGTGGCGCGCTACGGGGCGTCCGGCAATTAATGCAGGTGTGTCAGAGCTTTTTGCTGAGGAGCTCGTTTACGAGGCGCGGGTTCGCGGTGCCGTCGGTTTGGCGCATGACCTGACCGACAAAGAATCCCATAAGCCCCGTCTTGCCCGCGCGGTATCCCTCGACCTTGTCGGGATTGGCGTCGAGTATCGCGTCGATAATCGCTTCCAGTTCACCGGCGTCGCTCAGCTGGCGCATGCCCTGCTCGGCGACAATCACGTCCGGAGCTTTGCCGGTATCCACCATCAGCGCAAACACCTCTTTGGCCTGTTTGCCGCTGATGGTGCCCTCCTCGGTCAGCGCGACCAGACCCGCCACGTCAGTGGCGCCAATCGCGCTGTCGGATGCAGACAACCCCGTGCTGTTCAGGTAGGCGCTGAGGTCTCCCAGCACCAGATTGGCCACCGCTTTGGCGCGATCGGCACCGGCCGCCTGTACGGCCGCCTCGTAGTACGCAGCCAGGTCGCCGTCGGCAGTCAACACGGTCGCATCGTGTGTCGGCAGTCCGTATTCGGCGATGAAGCGTGCCTTTTTGGCATCGGGCAGCTCGGGCAGGCGTGCGCGCAGGGCCTCCACATATTCCGCCGTGAACTCGAAGGGCACCATGTCCGGCTCGGGGAAATAACGATAGTCGTGTGCCTCTTCTTTGCTGCGCAGCGCACTGGTGACCTTGCGCGAGGCATCCCAATGCCGAGTTTCCTGGACCACGCGCCCACCGCTTTCCAGCAGTTCGGCCTGGCGTACGATTTCATAGGCCAGTCCGTCGTGCAACGCCTTGAAACTGTTCATGTTCTTTAGTTCGGCCTTGGTGCCGAAATCGGTTTCGCCCCGTTTGCGCACCGACACGTTGGCGTCGACACGCATGCTGCCTTCTTCCATATTGCCGTCGCTGACCCCCAGCGCCAGCCAGATTTGGCGAAGCTTTTGGACAAAGCGGCGGGCTTCTTCGGGCGTGCGCAGGTCGGGTTCACTGACCAGCTCCATAAGCGGCGTTCCCGCGCGGTTGAAATCGACCAGCGAGTTCACCGCACCGGCAATGCGCCCCTCGCTGCCACCCAGGTGCACCATTTTCCCGGTGTCTTCTTCCAAGTGGATGCGGGTGATACCGATGGTGGTGGCATAACTTTTGCCGTCGTCAGCCAGCGTCACGCCCGCAGCGTCCGCACGGTCGATGCGTTCGTTGATGCCGTCCTCGTCGACCTCGACCAAGACGCTGCCGCGCTCGCAAAAGGGCTTGTCGTATTGGGAAATCTGATAGTCCTTGGGCATATCGGGATAGAAGTAGTTCTTGCGGTGGAATTGGCTCCAAGGCGCGATGTCGCACCCGATGGCAAGACCGGCGAGCAGCGTCCAGTCGACGGCTGCGCGGTTCGGCACGGGCAGCGAACCCGGCATCCCCAGGCAGACCGGGCAGACGCGCGTGTTCGGCTCGCCGCCGAACTCGACCGGACAGCCACAGAACATTTTGGTGTTGGCCGCGGTGACCTCGGTGTGTATTTCCAGTCCGATGACCGCTTCCCAGTCGCGCAGTACTTCTGTCAGTGCTTTTGCCATTGTCGTTTCCTTCTCTTCCCAATATCACTAAGGGATATGGACATTATTCTGCGTAAATCAGTACCGGTAACCCTATCTTGTACGCACTACCCGCCGCCGGGAACTGCTGCGTCACGGTCCCGCGCGCCTCCACAGTCGTGGCAGCAGGCGCAGTCGGTGACGTCACAGCCGAAACCCCGCCGCCGTCCACGCCCGGTTGCGCAGTCGCCGTCGCGGTTGCGGTCGTCTCTGCCGAAGCCGCCGCAGTTCCCGTACCTTGCGGCACGACGACTGCCGTCATACCGGCATCCTGAATCATCCTCACCGCCGCCGCCACGTCTTGGCTCAGTACCTCGGGAACGGCCGCATCGGCCGCAGATCCGTGCGACACCAACAGCCCGATGGGATCCCCCGCAGCCAGCAGCGTATCCTTGCTGGGCGGCGTTTGCGCGACCACCGTACCGGACGCCACCGACGAATCCACTATCGGCCAGGACTGCGTCGCAAACCCGGCCACAGAAGCCTCCGCCGCCGCCACATCGGCGGCCTTTCCCGACAGGTCGGGTACGGAGATCTCGGTGGTGGAGTTCCCGCGCGACACCAGCACCAGCACCGACGTGCCCGGTGCCAGCTGTGTCGCTGACGCGGGCGTCTGGGCGATAACCTCGTTCAGCACGCCGAACGACGCGGACGCCGTAAACACCTGCGGGTTAAACCCTGCCTGTTGCAATGCAGCGGATGCGGCATCGGCCGACAGGCCCAACACTTTCGGCACCTGAATCGGCGTCGAATAGGCGCCCGCCGAAACCAGCACGCTGACGGTCGAGCCGGACGGCAGCTCGGTCCCGGCAATCGGCAAAAACCCGACCACCGAACCTGCAGCCACCGTGTCCGACCAGGTGCGTACCTCTTGTGCCACCAGCTGTGCGCCGCTTAACGCCGCCTGGGCATCGACATAGCTCATCGCGCTGACGTCGGGCACGCGCACGGTTCTGCCCGCCGCCGCGACTATCAGCTGTACCTTGCTGCCCCGCAGCGCCAACTCGTCGACGATCGGGTCTTGGGACAGCACGGTTCCCGGCGTGATTCCCGCCGCCGATTCCTCGGTGATTTGCCCGATGCGCAGTCCCGCGTCCTGAATCAACGCGATGGCCTCACTTTGCGACAGACCGACCAAATCGGGTGCCGGCACTTTGCCAAAGGTCACGTACGCCCAGGCACCTGCAGCCGCCAGCAACGCCACAACGGCGCCGACGACAACCATGCGAAACGCCGCCCGGCTGCGCGGTTTTTCCGCATCCGCACCTTCCGGGGGAGTACGTCCCGCGGCGTTATCCGCGCCGCCTGCGGCGGCGCGCGCCAGATCCTCGGGGCGGGTGCCCACGCGTGCATCCTCGGCACCCTTGATAGTGAAAAACGCCGTCGGTTCCGGCAGCGGGCTTTTCAGCTCGCCGCGGAGCTCTTCCAGCCGCAGCTCGCCGGCATCCGGTTCGGGGGACAGGGCGTCAGCCAAACGATCGCGGATGACCTCGGTGTCCGAAGTGCTCGGCGTGGTTGTGGTATCAGGCGCGCCGACCTCAGCGGTCGCAGCGGACGCGTCGCCCGTATCGGGCGCATCGGGGGCATCCCCGCATACATCCACATCGGGCGCGACCGCCGCCGTGTCGTCCGCCAGCGCGCGCAGTTCCTCGCGCGGGGAGAGCGCGTCGTCGGCAACGTCGTCGCCGGTTTTCTTAAACCAGTTGGGCATGGGACGTGCTCCCCCGCCTAGTTCCCCGCCGTACCGGTCGCAACCGGGACGGACGCATAGGGGAAGTCCAGCGCGCGTTCCAGTGCCGCGGCGGCGCGGAACAGCTGGCGTTCGTTGAAATGACCGCAAATGACCTGCACCGACGAGGGCAGGCCGTCAATCAGCGTCGTCGGGACCGACATGCCCGCCACGCCCGCCAGGTTGATGGGGATGGTGAAGATGTCGGACAGGTACATTTCCAGCGGGTCGGACGATTTTTCGCCGATGGCGAACGCGGTCGTCGGGCTGGTCGGGGTCAACAGCACATCTGCCTGTGCGAATACGCGGTCATAGTCGCCTTTGATGACGGTGCGCGCCTTTTGCGCCTGGCCGTAATAGGCGTCGTAATAGCCGGCGGACAGCGCATAGGTACCGATCATGATGCGGCGGATGGTTTCGGGGCCGAAGCCCTGTGCCCGGCTGCGGAAATACAGGTCCATGACGTCGTCGGCGTCCGTGGCGCGCACGCCATAGCGGATGCCGTCGAAGCGCGCCAGGTTGCTGCTGGCCTCGGCCGGGCCGACGATGTAATACGCCGACAGGCCGTAATCGGTCGACGGCAATGTGACCTCGACGATTTCGGCGCCGGCGCGGCTGAGCATTTCCGCCGCGTCCAGCACGCCCTGTTTGATGCGCGGGTCCAGACCGGCGCGTTCCAGCATGTCGGTCGCGATGGCCACACGCAGACCCGCCGGGTCCAGGTCACAGGCCGCCGCAAAGTCCTGGGCCGGTGCGTCCACGCTGGTCGCGTCGTGCGGGTCGTGTCCGCAAATAGCGTTCAGGGTGTAGGCGGCGTCGCGCACGGTGTGCGCAAAGGGCCCGATTTGGTCCAGCGAGCTGGCGAACGCTACGCAGCCATAGCGCGACACGCGTCCATAGGTCGGTTTCAGTGCGACCGTACCGGTAAAGCAACCCGGCTGCCGGATGGATCCACCCGTGTCCGACCCCAGCGTGATGGTGGCAAGCCCGGCCGCCACACAGGCTCCGCTGCCCCCGCTGGAGCCGCCCGGCACCCGCGTGGGATCCCAGGGGTTTTTCGTGGGGCCGAAGGCGCTGTTTTCGGTCGAGGAACCGAACGCGAACTCGTCCATGTTGAGTTTGCCCAAGGGAATGGTGTGCGCGTCCAGCAGGCGGCGGACCGCCGTGCAGTCATAGACCGATTCGTAGTTTTCCAGAATGCGCGAACTGCAGGTCGTACGCGTGCCCAGCAAGTTCATGTTGTCTTTGAAGGCTACCGGCACACCTGCCAGCGGACCCAGTTCATCGGCGTCTGCTCCGCCCGCGATCGCGGCGTCAATCGCATCGGCGGCGGTTCGCGCCAGTTCGGGTGTCACCTGGTTGAAGATGTGCAGTTCGGGGTCGACGGCGTCAATGCGCGCCAGAAAGGCGTCGGCCACCTGACGCGCGGTCAGGTCGCCCGACAGCACGCGCGCGTTGATTTCATCGGCGGTCAGAAAGAACAGCTCATCGGTCGCAGTCGCACCGGCGCCTGCAGCACCGACACCCGCACCGGGCATGTTGACGGCAGACATCATGCTCCCCCTCCCGGCCCCACGATACGCGGAATCAGGAACGCGCCGTCGCGCTGTTCGGGTGCGTTTTCCAGCGCGCGTGCCTGTGACAGGCCCGGCACCACCACGTCGTCGCGCATGGCGTTTGTCAGCGGCACGGCGTGCGTCGTCGGTTCGACCCCGTCCAAGTCCAAATGCTGCAACTGGTCGATGTGTTCCAGTATCGAGTTCAGTTCGGTTTTCAGCCCTGCGACCTGCGCGTCGGTCAAACCCAACCGCGCCAGCAACGCCACATGACGAACATCGGCTTCCGTGAGCGCCATAGCCTTCCTTTCCGGTTTGCGTATCTACATGCTGTCCGCGTGTTTTGCTCAGTCCTTAATGATAAATCACGGGGGGGAGTGCGTCCCGCGCCTACACAGAAATGACACGCAGCGGTTTTCTGTGACGGGGCCGGGACGACGGTGTCGGACCGGCTGGACCGGCGGGGCCGGGACGACGGGTTAGGCCGTCGGGCGTGGACCGGCAGAGCTAGAACGCGCGCGCCGTCGCCTCGAACTGATCCAGCATCCAGTTCAGGTCGTCCGGCGTGGTCGACAACGGCGGCGCCAGTCGCACGGTCGAGCCGTGTGTGTCTTTCGCCAGAACGCCGCACGACAGCAGCTGCTCGCAAAACGCGCGTCCGGTGCCGCGCGCCGGGTCCAGGTCGATTCCCGCCCAGAGCCCCCGCCCGCGCGATGCCACCAGTTGTCCCTGGGCAACCAGCGACTGCAGGCGTGTGTGCATGATCGTGCCCAGTTCGCGCGCGGCGCGCTGGTATTCGCCTGTCTGCAACAGGTCCACGACCGCGATACCGACCGCGCAGGCCAGCGGGTTTCCGCCGAAGGTCGAGCCGTGCGTGCCCGCCGTCATCACCTGCAGCACCTGCCGGCGTCCCAGCACGGCTGACACCGGCAGGATACCGCCACCCAGCGCCTTGCCCAGTGTCATCAGATCCGGGCAGACCGCGACAGGGCGTGCATCCGAACCTGTGGGCGTGCCTGCGGCGTCGTCGGCGTCGCCCACGTTTTGGCAGGCGAAAGTGTATCCCGTGCGGCCCAGCCCCGATTGGATCTCGTCCAGAATCAACAGTGCACCGCCGGCGTCGCATGCGGTCCGTGCGGCGGGCAGGTAATCCGCAGGCGGCACGATGACCCCGGCCTCGCCCTGGATGGTTTCCAGCAAGACGGCGACCAAGGTGTCGCCTGCCGCGTCCACCGCAGCCTGCAGTGCGGCGACGTCACCGTACGGCACCACGACGAACCCGGGGGTATAGGGGCCGTAGCCCGCATGCGCGTCCGGGTCGGTTGAAAACGAAATCAGAGTCGTCGTGCGTCCGTGAAAGTTCCCGTCGGCGACGATGACCGTTCCCGCATCGGGGGCGATACCGCGCACCGTATGGGCGTATTTGCGCGCGGCTTTCAGCGCGGTCTCGACCGCCTCGGCCCCGGTGTTCATCGGCAGCATCATATCCAAAGCGCCGAAACCCTGTGCAGCCGCCAACGCCACCAGGGCGTCGGCATACGGCTCCATCAACTCGAACTGAAATGCCCGCGAGGTCAGGGTGACGCGCCCCAGCTGCCGTTCGAGTGCAGCCATCAACGCGGGGTGGCGATGCCCGAAATTCAGCGCCGAGTACCCCGCCAACGCGTCGAAATATCGCGCGCCCGCCGTGTCGGTCACCCACGACCCCTGTGCGGTCGCGATGGTCACGTCCAGCGGCTTATAATTCGGAGCCAGATGTCTGCCGCCGTTTGGCACGGACGTGCCGGCAGTGGCACCGGGTGTGCCGGCGGCAGTCGGAATCGTTGATTTTTCGGTATCGGTTACAGACATAACGCTCCCCATATCCAGTCTCGCGGTTTTCAGATGACTTGCTTTTTTATGCAGTGTTCCAATCTACCAGAAAACACAGACAAAATGTGCTACCTGATCGGCTATGATCCGGGCGGGCATAAGCGCACCGCGGTGGATTGCTGCGCGATGTAACGGCGAACACTGTTTTGGTTGTATGGGGGGCGACAGACTGATAGTATGTAGATAAGGCGAGCCTATCGCTAGTGATGTGGCGGGGGCTGCCCAATGTTAATACTTCAGGCAGATCTCCGTCGTTTCACCGGCGGAGTTCTGCTATAAGAATAACTCTTTGAGTATTCTCAGGTACCGCACGAGCATCACCAACTCCGGCCAAATTGCCCCCGTGGCACAAAACGCCACGGGACCTGTTATCCGGCGACTGCCGTCGCCGGATGATGCGTTGAGGATGCGCGAATGCGCATCCGAGTTAATGATCCGGGCGGGCTCACGCCCGCCCGGTGGATTGCCACGACCTGCAAAACCCGCAGGTCTCGCAATGACGACAGGTATACCGACAATTGTCCTAATTCCAATCGTCACTGCGAGGGTGGCGGGTTGTGCCACCCGTGGCAGTCCACGCGAGCAGGACGACGGGTTTGGTCGTCCTGCGAGCTAGTAAGCCCGAGACGGCGCGGGTTTGCGTTTTGTGCGCTTCAGCGCCACAAAACGGCGCCGGCGAATCATTGATCCGGGCGGGCTCACGCCCGCCCGGTGGATTGCCACGACCTGCAAAACCCGCAGGTCTCGCAATGACGTGAGTAGGGTGCGCCCGCCCGGTGGATTGCCACGGCGTCTAAGACGTCTCGCAATGACAACGGTAGGGTTAAACTCGCTGCAGCAGGCGATCGCGGTCCAAGCGGCAGGCGTATTCGCTGTCCATTTCGCGCATTCCCCCGGGGAATTCATAGGTCGCGAGGCGCGCAATGAACGGCAGGGGATCAAAGCTTTCGGGACCATGCACGCCGGGCAGCATCCAGGCACCGGTCGCAACCAGCTCCATCATGATGACCGGCGCCACTGCGGTCTGTGCGACCACCGAGTTCACGCCGTATTTCTCCATACATTCGGCGTTGTCGGCAATCTGATACAGATAGACGCTGCGCTGCAGACCGTCCTTGATACCGGTCACCCACACACCGGCGCAGCCCTGCCCGGTCATGGTTGCCGCCGTGTCCAAGGGGTTCGGCACAGTCCGGACCAAAAAATCGCGTGGAGAGATCTGACTCCCCCCGATTTTGATTGTTGTGTCCGCCGAGGTCATACCGGCCGCCTCGAGGTCCAAGAGCATTTGGCGCATTGCGCGCGGGACGCCGTATTTGAAGGTCACGCGGTTGCAGTCGATGACGCGCGGTACCAGCAGGACTTCCTCGTGTTCGACGTTGATGACCTCGACCGGGCCGATGCCGCCCGGGAAGTCGAAGATTTCGGGCTCGCTGAAGCGTTCGGTCGTGAACCAGCCGCGCTCGCGTTCCCAGATGATGGGCGGGTTCAGGCATTCCTCGATGGTCGTCCAGACGCTGAAGCCGAAGTCGCCCCCGCCCGTGTAGTTGTCGCCGTCGCGTACGTTGACCTGGTCGACCGTGTCAAACAGGTGGTCTGCCGCATAGCGCGCGAACACGTCGACCATGCCCGGTTCGACACCGCTGCCGACGATGGCGATTTTGCCGGCGCGTTGCCAGTCCGCATCACGCGCAAACTGATAGTCACCCAGTTTCACATTCGTTTTCGTGTACGGGTCGGTCGGGTGCGGTTTCGACAGCGTCATCGCACAGTCCAGGTAATGGACGCCGGCGTCCAGGCAGGTGTCAAAGATGCATTCGTTGAACAGCGGCTCGACCGCATTCATTACAAAGTCGATATCATATTCGGTGATCAGCGCCGCGATTTGATCCGGCTGGGAGGCGTCCACCGTCGCTGCAACGAAGCGGTCGGGGTTGTTCAGGCCGTCCGCAACCACGTCTGCGCGCGCACGGTTATAGTCCGCCAGCACCACCAGTTCGGCCCACGCGGCATCTGCACCCGCCCGTCGGATTATCTGCGCGGCAGCCGTGCCGACGCCGCCCGCCCCGATTATCAGTATGCGCATGCGTATCAAATCCCTTCACGAATCGGATGTGTGCCGCATCCATTGTATAGAGCGGGCCGTGTTGCCGTCGCGGGGCTCCCCCGTCCCGTAACGGAGTGTTTACCGGTGTACCGGACACCGGTCGAGGGATGCGTTGAGGATGCGCGAACGCGCATCCAGGTCATTCATCCGGGCGGGTTACCACCCGCCCGGTGGATTGCCACGCCCGCCTGCGGCGGGCTCGCAATGACGGGGGGTGGTTTTGCCGGTGTCCGCTGAACGACGCAGAAATGTGCCGTCAGGCGTGCGCCGGGAGGCCTTGGAACTGCAGCCGATAGTACCTGGCATACACCCCATCCGCCGCCAGCAGCGTGTCGTGGTCGCCGCGTTCGACCAGCCGCCCGTTATCGACCACGCAGATTTCGTCGGCACTGCGGATGGTGGACAGCCGGTGCGCGATAATCAGTGTGGTCCGCCCGGCTGCCAGTCGCGTCAGTGACGCCTGGACAAAGCGTTCGGATTCATTGTCCAGCGCACTGGTGGCTTCGTCCAGAATCAGTATCGCGGGATCTTTCAGAAACACACGCGCAATCGCGATGCGTTGTTTTTGCCCGCCGGACAGACGCGCGCCGCGCTCGCCCACAAAGGTGTCATAGCCGTCCTCAAGCCCGCAAATGAAGTCATGAATGTGTGCGTCACGGGCGGCAGCCTGAATCTGTTCCGGCGTCGCCCCGGGTCGTCCATAGGCGATGTTTTCGCCGATGGTGCCGGCAAACAGATAAACCTCTTGCTGCACGATACCGATAGCACCCCGCAGCGATTTGATAGTCACGTCGCGCACGTCGTGACCGTCAACGCTCACGGCACCCCCGCCGACGTCATAAAAACGCGGCAACAGGGAACACAGGGTGGTCTTTCCCCCGCCGCTGGGACCCACCAGCGCAACGGTGCGACCGGCGGGAATATCCAGACTGAAGCCGCGAATGACCTCGTTGGTGCCGTCGTAGCTGAAATGCACGTCGCGGTAACTGACATCCCCGCGGATGTCGGCAGCCGCAGCAGTCGTGTCGGTATCGGACGGTCGCCGGGACGCACTCCCCCCCTGTATTTGTTCTGCTATCCCACCCAGGACCAGCGCCCCCGGCTTATCGTCTATACCGGGTGGTTCGGCCATGACCTCTTGCAGGCGCAAAAACCCCGAGTAGCCTTTCTGGAATTGTTCGGTGAACTCGACCAGCATTTTGACCGGGTTCATGAAAATCCCGACGTAGAGCGCGTATACGGTAAGCTGGGTGATGGTCAGCTGCCCGCGCGCGATGAACCAGCCACCACTGGCGATGACCGCCGCGTACAGCAGCCCGTAGGACAGCGCGTAGCCGGCGACCATTTCGGCCATTTTGCGATAGGCACGCGATTTGCTGTTCAAAAACGCGATGTTGCCAACGCCGAATTTGTCGGCCTCGATGCCTTCGTTCGTGAATGATTTCACCACGCGGATGCCCGCCAAGGTGTCCTGCAGGCGCGCGTTCACGCCGGCAATTTTCACGCGATTGTCCAGAAACGCCGCACCCATTTGGCTGTTTTTGTGCAGCGCATAGGCAATCAGCGCCGCCGTGATGACCAGCAGCAGCAAGGTCATCGGGATATTGATCGTCGCCAGAATAACCAAGCTGCCCACAATCAGCAGCACGCTGATCAGGATGTTTTCGGGTCCGTGATGGGCCAGCTCGCTGATTTCAAACAGGTCGCTGACCAGCTTGCTCATCATCTCGCCGGTGTTGTTGCGGTCGTAATAGGAAAACGACAGGCGCTGGTACTGGTCGAACAGGTCCTGGCGCATATCGGTTTCCATGCGCGCACCCATCAAATGACCCCAATAGGTGATGAAATACTGGCAGGCATAGGCGACAGCCGCCAGCGCAACCAGCCCGATCGTCAATAGGGGGAGTGCGTGCGTAATCTGTGTCGCGGTCCCATGGGCAAACAGCGTGTCGCACAGCCTGCCGATGATTTTCGGAAATGCCAAGTCGGTGGCAGACAACAGGATCGCACAGACCAAGTCGGCGTACAGCAGGCCTTTGTAGGGACCATAATAGTCCAGAAACCTGCTGACGATGTGTCGGAAGGATGGTTTGGGGCCGGTGAAGGGGGCGGCACCGGAATCTGAAGCACGGGAAGCCATACCCTTTACTATACAACAGAGTCCCAAATAGGAAAAAGACCCCCGGGAGGGAGCCAGGGGTCTTCTTCGTTGACGGATCGGGCCGGCCTTCGGTAGTAAGTCGTCTCCCTTATACGCCGGAACTGTCCGCCGATAGAGATGGCAAACGCTTGGACGATGGGCGTTTGGTCTCTATAGGAAGGTGCAAGTTGGTTCGGGTGGTTCGTCCGTGCCGCCGTCGGGGTTCGTCCGTCCTTTCCCTTTCGGCGATATAAATACTATCGTTTCCGGATACTAAAACAAGCACAATTCCAATATTCATTAAAGTGAAATAAGCACCGGTCGTTTATGCAAATTACCCCGTCCAGATTTGGGATATATTATGGAGCAGTTTATTATGTTATATTTTTTGGCGCAAAAACTTAACATAATAACGTTCAATCTACCTGCGAGACTGTCGGCGCCGATAGCAATTTATTGTGATTATTTTTGTGGCACACGCACACATTGATTCGGATGCGCGTTTCCGCGAATCCGCAACGTTATGGGTGCGCGCAACGAACCCGGGTGGCGCTCTGGGAGCGGCACGGAGTGCCGCGCTACTGCGCATACGGAGCCGGCGATTCCAAAAATCAGGATGGGTGGCGGTGCGCGTGAAATGTCGAAGACATTTCACGCGCATATTAAGGGCTTAAGGGGGTTTTCGTCCCCTCGCGGGGTTCAGGGTCACTCAACAAAATGAAGGTTCACGGCATCAAGAAGCGGCAGCTCACCATCGTTTTCGTCCCCTCGCGGGGTTCAGGGTCACTCAACGGTTTACGAGTAATGCACTCCTAACGCCCCACGTTTTCGTCCCCTCGCGGGGTTCAGGGTCACTCAACATTATAAATATGTCAATCAATAGTATAAAGTTTAATGAAAACGTTTTCGTCCCCTCGCGGGGTTTAGGGTCAATCAATAGGAATGCGCGTTATGCATTCCTAGCGTAGCTTTCAGTTTTCGTCCCCTCGCGGGGTTTAGGGTCAATCAATCCTCTTTACATTTTAGCGGATTTGTGCTAGTCATCACAACCGTTCTTTCAGTAGCTTCGCGCAACATACTCTATTTTCTCACAGCACAACGACATCTTCGTCACTGATCAGGTCGCCACTTCCGAATATACTCACTTCTGTATTGATTACTCTAAAAACGGTCCATTTTCCACTGTTTGATCGCTCGATGCGTACGTTGTCCGCCCACCTGGCTTTGCCGTCCGTTCCTCCTTGAGTGCCTCCACCGCCAGTTTTGCCTTAAACTGCGGCGAGTGGTTTCTTCTCTTTGACATCTTGAACCATCCTTTCTTCGCTCTTCGCACATTCATCATGGAAGGTT
>JAISUC010000026.1 GCA_031272275.1 Actinomycetes bacterium
ACCGGGACGGGCATAAGCCCGTCCCGGATCAATAACTCGGATGCGCGAAGCGCATCCTCAACGTATCCACCGGCGACGACAGTCGCCGGATTACAGCTCCCGTGCGCAGCACGGGGGCAACGACACGGCATACGGCCCAAGTAATTCCGTTAGTGCGCGCCTCACCGCGCAGAACCATTACCCTGTGCTGCGTTCGGCGCGGAGCGTCGCGTTGGCGACGATCACTTGGCCGAACGAGACGCCCCCGTCGTTGGGCGGCAGCTCGCGGTGCACCAGCACCTGCAGCCCTTTGGTGGTAAGCATCGCCCAGGCACCCTCGATCAGCATCCGGTTCATGAAACAGCCCCCCGATAGCGCCACGGCCGAAATGCCGGTGGCCCGTGCCGCCTTGGTGCAGATGTCACCCACCATCGTGACCACGCTGTCGTGAAAGCGCCGTGACAGTTCCGCCACACTCAGCTCGCTTTCGGGGTCGTCGGTCATTTCAGCCAGGTCGTCCAGCAGCGCGCGTATGACCGGCTCGGGGTCGATTTGGATGCCCCCGTCCTCGACCAAGGCAAAGCGATAGCGCGGCGGCGTGGGTTTCGCGTTCAGTGGCGACGACAGCGCCTCCAGCATCATCGCAGGTGAGCCCTCGAAACCGGCCTCGTCGGCGACACCCAACAAAGCCGCCACCGCATCGAACAGCCGCCCCATCGAACTGGTCTGTGGCGTATTCAGCTGCTTGTCGACCATGGCGCGCACGGTGGCCTCTTCGTGTTGTTCCAAGCGTCGGCGCAAAGCGGCAGCCCCCGGGTGTTCGGTCAGTCCGTATTGATGCAGCAGCGCACTCATGATGCGAATCGGTCGTTTAATCGCACCGGCACCCCCCGGCAGCGCAAATGGACGCAGGTGGGCAAAGCGCGCAAAATCGGGGCGTGTTGTGTCGCCCACCAGCACCTCGCCGCCCCAGATGCTGCCGTCGCAGCCGTAGCCCGTTCCGTCAAAGGTCACCCCGATGACCGGGCCCACATGCCCGTTTTCCGCGGCAGCCGCCATCATATGCGCGTGGTGGTGCTGTACCGCGATCAGGCGCACCGGATGGCGCGTGCCCGCACTCGCACGTTCCTGCGCGCGTGCCCACTTTGTCGACAAATACTCGGGATGCAGATCGTGTGCCAATACCGTTGGCGTGATTTTGAACAGACGACGATAGGCGGTCTGTGCGTCCTCGAATGCGGTCAAGGTCTCGCTGTTTTCCAGGTCGCCGATGTGCTGGGACACGAACACCTCGTTTTCGCCGGTATCGCACAGGGCAAAGGTGTTTTTTTGCTCGGGGCCTGCCGCCAGCACGGGATAGTTGATGGTCAGCGCGTTCGGTATGTGCACCGGACGCGGCGCGTATCCGCGGGCGCGGCGCACCAGCTGTGTGGCGGCACCGTCCGGTCCCACAACAACCCGTGCCACGCTGTCGTCATAGCGCTCAACAATCGGACGGTCATGCAGCAAAAAGGCATCGGCCACTGACGCCAGTCGCTCCAGTGCCTCGGCGTTGCCGGTCACAATGGGCTCTTCGCTCAAGTTCCCGCTGGTCATAATCAGCGGGGTGTAGACTGCGTCCAGCAGCAAGTGATGCAGGGGAGTATAGGGCAGCATCACGCCGACCTCGCCCAGCCCCGGCGCCACCGAAAACGCCAAGTCTGCACCGTCGTCGGCCGCCCGTTCGCGGCGCCGACACAGCACGATGGGGCGCACGTTCCCGCTCAGCAGCGCCTCTTCGGCTTTCGTGATCTGTACATACCGTGCCGCCTGTTCCAGGTTCGCAAACATCACCGCCAGCGGTTTACCGAACCGGTGCTTGCGTTCCCGCAAGCGCCTGACCGCCGTTTCCGACAGCGCGCTGCAGGCCAGCTGAAAGCCCCCCAGACCCTTAATGGCGACGATGCGCCCGCCCGCCAAGGCCTCTGCCGCCTCGAGCACAATCGAGTTGCTGCGGGCGCGTTCGGCTGCGATGTCGCGCGGAAGGTCGGGGTCGGCACCCACCGGCAAACCCGGTCGCCACCGCCAATCGCCTGCAGGTACAGCCGGGTCCGGGACGCGCTCCCCCGCCCTGTCACCCGCACCGTCACCCGCCCCGTCGGCAGCGTCGTTGAAGTACAGCCGCGGTCCACAGGCGAAACAGGCATCCGGCTGGGCGTGGAACCGTCGGTCGGCCGGGTCGTCGTATTCGGCGCGGCATTCCGGGCACATCGGGAATGCGCGCATGGATGTCGCCGGGCGGTCGTAGGGGACATCGTTGATGATCGTGAAGCGCGGCCCGCAATCGGTGCAGTTCAAGAACGGATAGCGGTACCTGCGGTCATTCGCGTCGGCCAGTTCGCGCAGGCAGGCCGGACAGGTCGCCAAATCCGGGCTGATGAAGGTGCGCTCATGCGGGTCGGCGACTGAATCGCGGATGCTGAAGCCCTCGATGTGCTCGACCGTGCCCGCGTGTGCCCGGATGCTTTCGATGGCAGACGCCGGCGGCGCCGACGTTTCCAGCAGCGCCGGAAAGCTGTCGACCAGCGCGGCCGGTCCCTCCAGGTGTATGTGCACGCCGTCGCTTGCGTTCAGGACCCAACCCGCCAGCGACAGTTGCCGCGCCAGCTTGTAGACACAGGGGCGGAACCCGACCCCCTGCACGATGCCGTTCACGTGAATGTCCAGCGCTTTCATCAGATTCCTCTCACCGGTGATTTGCCAATTGTTGCTATTGTAGCGGGACGGGTTACTCCTGTGTGCGATTTTTGAATTCCGTACGCCGGCGGGCAAAACTGTTATGATAGCCGCTTATGGGGGGAACCGTACGGTTTCACGGGCAGACGCAGAGTCTGACGCAGGGTTAGACGCGGGTTGCGTTGCCGGCATGGTGCCGGCTCCGAACCGGCGCCGGATCGGCGACGGACACCTGCGGATGCCCAAACAGTTTCCGGAAAGGGGAAGCAGCTATGTTGGCACGCGCAGAACTGAAGGGACAGGCGAAACGGGCTTTCGCCGCACAACGGCCTCCGTTGATTCTGGGATGGATTGTCGTATTGATTGTTTCGATGCTGGTGGGCTTGCCCATGCAGCTCAATAACCGGGCGTTGATGCGCGACTATCCCCAGATGCTGGAAAAGTCATTCGACCCCTCCAACACCCCCGAACAGGTCAAGGAAATGTGGAACGACTGGGCGGAAAGCTATTCGACCCACACCGCATCAACCGCCGCGCTGGGCTTAAGCCTGCTGTCGATATTGCTGGGAGCCATCACCTTTGTCGTCGAGATCGGCTATTACCGCATGGCGCTGGACGCCTATGATGGCAAAACAACCGCAGTCGCTGTGGTGTTCGGGCGATTCCGCGAATTCGGCCGCTGGATCGGCCTCTATTTTCTGTCCATGATCAAAATCGCCCTGTGGTCGATGCTCTTCATCATCCCGGGTATCATCGCCGCGCTGAACTACAGCCAGGCAGCCTACCTGATGCTGGATGACCCCGAGCTGGGACCGGTGGAGGCCATCCGCAAATCCTGCGCGCTGATGCGCGGGCACAAGGGCCAGTACTTCGTGTTGGCGCTGAGCTTCATCGGCTGGATGCTGCTCGAGAGCATCACCTTCGGCCTCTCGGGCCTGTATTCGGAGCCCTACATGAACATCACCTACGCCGGTTACTATCGCGAGCTCGCAGCAGACGCCGCACTGTTCGCAGGGTCCGCGCCGGCCACTCCGGTGGGGGGCGTCGACAGCGCGTCGGGACCGGACGCGGGCACACCGCTGACCGCAAACGTCATCGACGTCGAGGTCAACAGCGCGGGGGAGCGTGAGCTCTCCGCCCAAGCGGTTCCTGCGGCACAGCCCGCACCCGCACCCACCCCCGAGGACGGGGAAACCCCCGGCTAAAATGCCCCCGTGCTACGCACGGGATCCATCATCCGGCGACGGTAGTCGCCACCCCGTCATTGCGAGGGCGGCGGGGTTTTTGCTGCCCGTGACAATACAGCGGGTGTGCGGCATCACCCCGCGAACGTCATTGCGAGGCGACGTAGTCGCCGTGGCAATCCACCGGGGCGGGTGACACCCGCCCCGGATCAATGATTCGGATGCGCAGTTGCGCATCCTCAACGTAACGTGTTCGCGCAACAAACCCGGTTTCGCTCACAGCCAGACTTGTTCGCGAAACGGAAATGCTCGTTTCGCTCACAGCCAGACTTTTTCGCGAAACGAAAAAGCTCGTTTCGCTCACAGCCAGACTTTCTCGCGAAACGAAAATGCTCGTTTCGCTCAGGGGCGGCACGGAGTGCCGCGCTACGGGGATTACTTCGATTGAACATTCACTGATTGACTATTGGTCATATCGTCGGTTTGAACATATCACCTGCAATTGCGGGTCGCCCTGTAGGGGGGCACTCCGTGCCCCCGCGTGGCGACGACAGTCGCCACATAACAGGTCCCGTGGCGTGTTTTTCGCCACGGGGGCATTAGACCGGCGTGCATTCGGTAATCGGGTTTCAATTGCAGGAATTCCTGTAGGGGGGCACTCCTGTGCCCCCGCGTGGCGACGGTAGTCGCCACTGAACAGTCCCATGCGGCGCGAGTTTTCGTTGTCATTTGCAGTTTCGTGACAAATGCGACGTCGGGACGTACTCCGCATTAGAATTGACGCATGGACGGGCGTCGGGATAGCAGGGGTTTTCCGGGGGAAGCGCCGCGGTCGCGTGGACTGCTGTGCGGACTGTTGCGTGTTGTCGCGCTGCTACTGGCAGCTGTGTGTGTTTTGCAGCCGACGTTAAGTTTTGCTGCCAAGAAAACCGTCACCAACGACAAAATCAAGGCTGCCCAGGCCCAGGCGGACGCCGCTCAAGAGAAACTGGACAAGCTGGCGACGCAGACCGAGATGGCCTCCGAAGACTACTATGCGGCGAAAGCCCAGACGGAAGCCACCACCAAAAAAATCAAGCAAACCGAGCGTGAACTGGATGCCGCACGGCAGTCGCTGGCAGAGGCAAAATCGCAGCTGGCGACGCGTTCGGCGGATATGTATCGCGACGGCGAGCTGTCGTTTCTGCAGCTGTTAACCGGTGTCGACAGCCTGAAAGATCTGATCTCACGCATCGAGTTGCTGCAGCGGGTGGCGCAAAATGACGCCGACCTGATTGTCGCTGTGCGCGAAGCGAAGGCGCAGATTGAGCTGACGAAGGCCGATCTGGAGGCACAGCGCGCGACGCAAAAAAAGCACGAGGCGGCGGAGCTGAAAGAACTGAAGCGCGTCCAGGGTCTGGTGAGCGAGCAAAAGAGCTACCTGGCGTCGCTTTCGGCGAAGATCAAAAAACTGATGGCGGAGGAGCGCGCGCGCCAAGAGGCCGAAGAGCGCCGCAAAGCAGAAGAGGCGCGCAAGGCGGCTGAAGCCGCCCGCAAGGCTGCCGAAGAGGCGCGCAAAAAGGACGAATCGACCGGTAGCGGCAGCGGGTCTGCGGGTAGTGACAGTGGCAGCAGCAGCAACAGCGGCGGGAACGATTCCGGCGGCAGTGGCGGCTCGTCGTCGGTTGGAAACTTGGGTTCGAACCATCCCGAGGTCGTCAAAGAAGCCCGGAAGTACATCGGGGTCACGCCCTATGTATGGGGCGGGACCACGCCTGCCGGGTTCGATTGCTCGGGACTGACGCAGTATTGCTATCGCGTGGCTGCCGGAATGTCGATTCCGCGGACCTCGCGTTCGCAGTTCACGGTGGGTACATTCATTCCGGCGGACCGGAAAGACCTGCTGAAACCGGGCGACTTGGTCTTTTTCGGATATGACGCAGACCCCACACGTATTCATCACGTCGGCATCTATTCGGGGGGTGGCATGATGATTCACGCGCCGCAAACCGGACAGAAAGTCAAAGAGAGCTACGCTTTCCGCAGCGACTACGTGGGCGCCGTCCGCCCGTAAGTTTCACTGACCGACCATCCTAAACAGAAACCGTCGGGACGCACTCATCCTGATAATCTGAGAGAAATCTGTCGAGAATTGATTGTTCATCATTGATTTTTGCTATACACCACCGCTATTTTCTGTGACAATAGAGGGGTCAGGGGACGTTTCCTGAGGGGCTTTTCGCACGGTTTTGACTGTGCCGGTTGCACGTGAGGCTTGACTGCAAGCGGCTGCCGGAAGGATTTCCGGCGAGTTGAGAGAAAGGGCGGACTGATGGCAAACGATATGTTGGGTGGATTGGGAGCCTTGGGCGGATTGGGCGATTTGCTGGGTGGGGTGACCAAGCTAATGCCGCAAGACGACCCGAACATCAAAATGTTCAACGCACAAAAAGAGGTCAGTGACCTGCAAAAACAGGCCGAAGAGGTCTACGCCGAGATTGGCCGGAAGGTCTATGAAGCCGACGGTGCCGCCGCCTATCCGGCGCTGGCAGACAAGCTGAAGCTGATTCAGGCGAATCTGGCGAGCGCACAGGAACAGGCCGGTGCCGTCCAGGCAGAGGTGGATGCGGCCAATGCGCGGGCGGAAGAGGAAAAAGCTGCCCAGGCCGCCGCCGTGGCGGGGCGGACCTGCCCGTCGTGCGGGACGGTGAACGCCGAGGGCATCAAGTTCTGTAACGAATGCGGGACCAAACTGGGCGAGAGCGCCAAGGTCTATTGCCCGTCCTGCGGAGCCGAGGCTGCGGCCGGCACGCGTTTTTGCGGCAGCTGCGGCGCGAATCTGGGCGGGTGAGGGCGCATATGGCGACCTATAAGCAAGCCTGCATCCGCTGTGGGGCGATGTTGGAGCGTTCCGCGCATTTCTGTTCGACCTGCGGGAGTAACGCGCCGTTTGGCGACGCCTGCCCCGGCTGCCACGCTCCGATAACGCGCGAGCAGCAGCTGTGTTCCGGATGTGGGCGGCAGCTGTATGTGGCGTGTCCTCACTGCAAGCAGCGCACCTATGTGGGGGGAGCGACCTGTGACGCGTGCGGGTTGTCGCTGATGCTGTATTGCGGGAATAAGCGCTGCGGTCACGCGCAGTTTTTCCAGAACAAGAAATGCACCGACTGCGGAAAGAAGATCCGCAAACAGGACTATGACATCTTCATTCAGCAGGGTGTGGCCGACAAACTGAAAGGACAGCAATCATGACGATGCAGGCATTCACGCGAAACTATCAGGATAACTCGACCGATGCCGGCTTTCAGTTCACGTTTTACTGTGACAACTGTAACGACGGCTATAAGTCGAGCTTCATCGAGTCCGATACCTATAAGAAAGGCAAGCTGCTGCGCGGGGTGGGGCAGGGGGCGTCCATCCTAGGTAGCCTGGTCGGTGGGCGCGTCGGTAACCTGGGTTGGTCGGCGGACCGTGCCTCGAACGTGCTGGGCGAGCGATTCGAGGGCAAAAGCCCCGAGTGGCAAAAGGAGCACGAGCAGGCGTTCATCATGGCGCAAAACGAGGCGCAGCAGCACTTTCACCGCTGCCACAACTGTAACAAGTACGTCTGTGACGCCTGCCTGAACGAGGATGAGGGCTTGTGCGTCGCCTGTGCGCCGCGCCAAGAGGTCTATGTGGCACAGGCGCGTGCCGCGGCCATGAAGCGAAACATCGACGCGGCCGGTGAATCCGCGACGGTGTGGGAGGGCGAAATCGAGAGCAAGACGACCGTCTGTCCGTCCTGTGGCAAGCCCGCCGGCTCCGGCAAGTTCTGCAATAACTGCGGTGCCAGTATGGAGCTGCAGGTCTGCCCGTCCTGTGGGACGAAAAACGCCCAAGCGGTCAAGTTCTGCAACAACTGCGGGACCAAGTTGGACGGGGCGGCCCCGGCCCCGGCGGCACCTGCACCTACGCCGCTGGAAACGGGTATCTGTCCGTCCTGCAACGCGCAAAACACGCCGGGGACCAAGTTCTGCGGCGAATGCGGCACCAAGATGGAGTAGTCATAACGTAGGCATAAAAAATAGTAGACCGCCCGGGTGCGACGGGCGGTCTTGATGGGAAATGGGTCGCCCGGGTGTGGGAGGGCGACCATCAGAATGATGCAAAATGGTGGACCGTGTAGGGATCGAACCTACGACCTTGGGATTAAGAGTCCCCTGCTCTGCCAGCTGAGCTAACGGTCCGTAAATGCGCGACGTATGAGTATAGCACAACACGCGCGCAGCGCCAGTCCCGTTTGAAGAAAATTTCACAAACGCCGACTGAAATACACCGCCTACGGCACGCTCAACCGCTAAACGGTACCGGCATCCCAACTGTTCAAGTACGCCACCTGCTCAGGCGTCAGCGTGTCGATCTCGACACCCATGCATTCCAGCTTGAGCCGCGCGATGTCGTCATCAATCGCGCGCGGCATATCGATGACCCCCGGCTGCAGTTCGCTCGCGTGCTCCAGCATCCATTCGGCAGCCAGCGCCTGGTTCGCAAAGCTCATATCCATGACCTCGGCCGGGTGTCCCTCCGCCGCCGACAGGTTCACCAGACGCCCCTCGGCCAGCAGGTAGCAGCGCCGACCGTCGGCAAAGGTGAACTCCTCGACCATCGGCTTGACCTCGCGGACGGTGCAGTGCTCGCGCAGCCACGGAATGTTGATCTCGGCGTTGAAGTGTCCGCTGTTACACAGTATTGCCTCGGGCTTCAGGTTCTCGAATGCCGGCACATCGATCACGTTCAGGTCGCCTGTCACCGTAATCCAAATGTCACATTCGCGCGCCGCGTCCGCCGCTTTCATCACGCGATGTCCGTCCATGACCGCCTCCAGCGCGACTAGGGGGTCGACCTCGCACACGATGACCTTGGCACCCAAGCCCCGCGCCCGCATCGCCGCGCCCTTGCCGCACCAGCCGTAGCCGCTGATGACGACCGTGCGCCCGGCAATCAGGCGGTTCGTTGCACGGATGATGCCGTCGATGGTCGACTGGCCGGTTCCGTAGCGGTTGTCAAACATGTGCTTGGTGTTGGCGTCGTTCACCGCGACGATCGGGTACTTCAGCGCACCGTCGGCCGCCATCGCCTTCAGGCGAATGACGCCGGTTGTCGTCTCTTCGGTGCCGCCGACAATACCGTCCAGATACTGCGGGAAATCCGCGTGCATGCGTCCCACCACGTCCGCGCCGTCATCCATCGTTATCTGCGGAGCGGTCGCAATCACGCTGTCGATGTGGCGGTAATAGGTTTCGGTGTCCTCGCCCTTGATGGCGTACACGTCCGCGCCATAGTATTCCACAAGCGCAGCGGCCACATCGTCTTGTGTCGACAGGGGGTTCGATGCGCACAAAGCCACCTGGGCACCACCGGCAACCAACGCGCGGACCAAGTTCGCCGTCTCGGTCGTCACGTGCATACAGCAGCCCATCCGCACGCCCTCAAACGGCCGCTCGACCGCGAATCGCTCGCGAATCGCGACCAAAACCGGCATGTCGGCCTCCGCCCATTCAATCCTCGCGCGCCCGGCATCGGCCAATCCGCGGTCCTTGATATCACATCCCATGGGTCATCCTTTCTGTGTCATTTTTCAACTACGCGCCCACCGCACACCATTGTATCCGATGACTCGAACCTGACATTTCGTCCCCGGTGAAACATACTTGCTACAGTGTGTGCGGGCGCAACCCACAATTCGTCATTGCGAGCAGGCGCGTTGTGCCTGCGTGGCAATCCACCGGCGGCAACAGCCGCCGGATAACGTGTCCCGTCACGGGCTATCCGTGACGGGGGCAACTACTGAACTCGAAACGTCCCCAGCGTACAGCCGCCGGCAGCCGCATTAATCGTCGAGCTCAGTCCGGCGCGCATCAAACATCCGGCAAACCTGCCGTCATAGGTGTACAGGCCCAACAGTTCCTGATAGTCGCGAATCTGCGGTGGTTCGCCCGGGGAAAGCAGGGGGAGTGCGTCCCTGCCCTCGCTCATCCGGTAGCCGGAATGCAGGTTGGGACTGCGGTATTGTTCGATATAGCTTTGCACGATATGTCCTCCCGCGGCTGCCCGTTCGCACACCAGCTGTTCCCACGCATCCGGATCGCACGATTTGCCCGCCACGACATCTTGTGCGCCGTAACGATCGGCGGGCTTGATTATCCAGCGGGCGGGCTCGCGTATGACGGCATCCAACAGCGCGCTGTCATCCGCCGACAGCAGCTCGGTGCGCGGCACGTGTCGGCGCAGGAATTCCTGCTGCTCGGTTGGCAGCAGCCGCAAGGTTTGGTCATGCAGCAACAAGGGAAAGATGGTTTTGGAATGTGCCACTTGACTCCGAAACGATCCAACCGGCGTCACCGCACCGGCCTGTACTGCCGCCAGAAAGTCCGTGACCTCGTCTGCGCGCGCCATGATGTCCGACGTCACGGCACGGCGATAGATCACGTCAAGTGCTTGTCCGTCCGGATCACGTAAACGCGTGCCGTCCCAATACAGATCGCGCAGGTCACAGACGACCGCATCGGCGCCTGCGGCACGAAAGCGTTCCGCAAAATCGGCTATTTCGTAGGGCGTCGTCAGATCCAAAAAATCCCCGATTGCCAGGCGCGGGCGCGCCACAGCTCCGGCAACCGTCCCATACAGACGCAGCAGGGTATCCACCCAGCTGTCAAAGGTTTCGAAACGCTGCAAACTGTGGTCGGCGGCAAAACGTGCGTAGGCATCCGTCAGGGACACGGCACACGACACCTCACGGTCCTCAATCATGGCGCTGCTGCCGTCGGTGTTGAACTCGCAGAACTGAAAGTCGCCGGTGACTTCGTCATAAAAGATATCCGTTCGGAGCATCGGAATGTCGCTTCCGTAGCCCGGGTCCTGCAGAATCAATGCCTCCAGTTCCGGCGGAAATCCGAACAGTGCCCGATACGACGCGTCCGCCACGTATGCGGATGTGACCGCGCAGAGGATTTCGTGCGTTGTTCGCGCAATGGCAGCCAGTCGGTCGACTTCGTCGGGGGTATACAGTTTCGGTACGCACAGGAAATCGACCACGTCCCCGTGATAGACCGCCCGCGAATGTGCCATGTAATCGGCCGCCCGCTGTCTGCCGGCGGCGTCCAAGCCGGGCAAATCCCGAACGCACTGTAGGTATGCATCTGTCAGTTCACGGCTCATGTGCCCTCGATTCGCAGTTCACGGTTCACGACACATTCCATACTAGCGGATTGTCGCAATCAGCGATGTTTCAATTGCGGGAATCCCCGTAGCGCGGCACTCCGTGCCGCCCCCTGAGCGAAACGTGCATTTCGTTGCGCGAACACATAACGTTGAGGATGCGCGCTCCTCGCGCACCCGAATCATTGCTATTGGTCCAAGAGGGGGAGTACGACGCCGCGGCGGTGTGCAATCTGTGCGGGTGTGGTGCGCGTGCGGACCAGTGCGTCGAATACATCCAGATAGGCGGCTTCGTCGGCTGCCAATGCGCGGCGCGCACAGCCCAACAGCTCCGCCAACGCGTCTGCTGCCGTGCGCCCGACGCCCGGATACCAGTGCGCAATCGGCGTGTCATAGCCGTCTGCGATCAGCGCGGCTTTGATTTCGGGCACGGTGTCGTCGTTCCAGCCGGCACACAGCCCATCCAGTCGCTCCAAGTTCTCCGCATCGTAAAACAGACCCTTGATCAGCGCGACATAGGCCAACGCATAGGGCATCGGCAGCGAATCGGCGGGGCGGATCTCGACGTATTTGCGCAAGCGGACATCATAGAAAAACATTGACAGAATGTGGTCGATGTCCGTACCGGACAGGCCGTCCAGGTCATACAGCTCGGCAGCAGTGCGACCCCGCGCGTCGTGTGCGACTCCATCAGCCATATACACCACCAGCGGATGCGTCAAAACCGCACGCGCATAGTCGGCAAAGCCGAAACCGGCATCGAACACGCCGGGCACCAAACCACAGCGATCCGGATCCAGATCCGCCCAGATGCGTGTGCGCATCATGCGACCCGGGGCATCGCCGCCCTCGAACCAGGGGGAGTTGTCGGTCAACAAGCCCAGCAGCGGCGTCAGCGCACAGGCGGCGCGCAGCTTGCGGATGGCGTCTGCAGGATCGCTGTAGTCGACGATCACCTGGGTGCTGGCGGTTCCCCGCATCATATTGCGCCCATAACGACCGCTGGTCTGAAAATGCGCATCCATCAGACGATAGCGCTCTTTCGGCAACAGCTCGATATCGTCAACCCGCGCAAGCGGCTGGTATCCCAGCTGCCGGCGCAAATATCCGGTGCCGCGCAGGACCTCGTTGACCTCGGCGTTGAAATGCGTCAAGTGCAGCCGCATTTCATCGACGCTCGTAAACGGCGGAGGCGAATACTCGAACTGCGCACCGGGCTCCAGCGTGATGATGGCATCAGCTCGAATCAGCCCGATCACGCGTCCGTCAGCCGTCCCGTCGTTGGTGATGGTTTCGCGGTAACGGGGCCGCAGCCGCTGCAACAGCGCCTCGATACCGACACCGCCGCCATAGGGGACGTACTCCCCCCGGGCCGTGGTAATCAGCTGTTCCAGCTCGAAGCCCAGACGAAACGCGTCAGGCGATTTCGCGCCCGATGCAAAATGACGCACGAATGCGTCCAGGCCGGGCGACAGCGGGGGAGTAGTATGCCCGCAGTCCGCTGTGTCCGTGCAATAGTCTGTGCCAAAACCTACCATATCCATATGATACTAGATAATACTCGCGCGCGTAACCTGCACCGATAAATTGTAGGGTGGAACAGAAACGGTTCAGCATTTGTATAGGTTATAACTTGCAGCAGCTTGATAGTTCGCCCATACTGGTTTCCGGGTAGCAGAGCGTGCCTTGCATCTGCGACCTGCTTTCTTCATCGGGCGGGAGCGTTAGTCCCTCAGCGCTCCCGCCACTTCCTCCAACACGGATGCAGCGCGGATACCGCGACCCCGCAGACGGCGACAACGCCACCCGCACCGGCCCGCTGCAGGACGCAGTTGCCGGACCTGTCGGGAAAACGCAAGGCGCCGGGACGCACTCCCTCTGTGGGTTACAATAGCCCGCATGATCACAGCCGCACCCACCGCCCAGCCTCAGTCCCGCCCGCGCAGCGCCACCGTTCGTACGCTGCAGCGCTATTGGCAGGTCACGCGCCCCCAGTGGCCGATGTTTCTGTTGGCGGTGCTGTCCACGCTGGGTTTCATTTTCTTTCTGTCGTTTGCGAATCCCTGGATTATGGCGCGCGTGGTCGACCGCGTCAGTGCGGGTTCGGTTGCCCGCGGGCAGATTTGGCAGACCTTCGGCCCCTGGATTATCGGGCTGATTGCGGTCAATGCCGCAGGTCAGCTGTGCTCGAAACTGCAGGACTATTCGGTGTGGAAGCTGGAGCTGCGCGCGAACTATCACCTGGCCACGATGACCTTTGACACGCTGGCCAACCAGTCGATGACCTTTCATTCCGACCGCTTCGGCGGCTCGCTGGTGGCGCAGACCACGAAGTTCATTTCCGCCTATGCGACCCTGCTGGAAAGCCTGATTTACGCCGTGTTTGCGATTCTGGGCGCGGCGGTGTTCACCATCGTCATGCTGGCGCCCATCGTGCCCATCTATGTGGCCGCTTTGGTCGCATTAATGGCCGTCTATATCGCCGTCGCCTACGTCATGTACAAACGCGTGCTGCCCCTGAACGCGCAGGCGGCGGCGACCTCGAATCGGCTGTCGGGCGAGCTGTCCGACAGCATCACCAACATCCTGTCGGTCAAGACCTTCGGCCGCGAGGCCTACGAACGCACACTGTTCACCGCCGCCGCAGACGACAACTTGGCGGCAGACACCCGGCGCATGCGTGCCTCGACCGCCCGCGGAGCCTCCACCAGTGCCGTCATCGTCGCCATCATGGCGCTGGTCGTCGTCTTTGTCGCAGGCGGCAGCACCTGGTTCGGTATCAGCGCGGGCACGCTGGTCATGATGTTCACCTACACCTACCAGCTGACGATGCAGTTCAACCGCATCAGCCAGGTCTTCCAGCAAATCAACCGCGGATTCGGCGACGCCCACGACATGACCCTGATACTGGATGAACCGCGCCTCGTCGATGACATCGGGGGAGCACGTCCCCTCGTCGTGCATTCCGGTGCAATCGATTTTGAACAGGTACGGTTTTGTTATTCCGACGATACCGCACGTACCTGCGTGTTCCGTGATTTCAACCTGCAGGTGCCTGCCGGGCAACGCGTCGGGCTGGTCGGCAAATCCGGCAGCGGCAAGACCACGCTGGTCAGTCTGTTGCTGCGCTTAAGTGACCTGCAGTCCGGGCGCATTCTGATTGACGGACAGAATATCGCCGATGTCACCCAGGTCAGCCTGCGCCAACAGGTGGGATACGTCCCCCAAGAGCCGCTGTTGTTTCACCGGACTATTGCAGAAAACATCGCATATGGTAAGCCGGACGCGGGCGAGGACGAAATCAGGGAAGCCGCGCGCCTGGCAAATGCCTTGGAGTTCATCGAGCAGCTGCCGCGCGGCTTTCAGACGTTGACCGGCGAGCGGGGGGTTAAGCTGTCGGGCGGACAGCGCCAGCGTATCGCGATTGCCCGCGCCATTCTGGCGGACGCGCCGATACTGCTGCTGGACGAGGCCACCAGCGCGCTGGACAGCGAATCCGAGAAACTGATTCAGGATGCGTTGCTGAACCTGATGCGGGGTCGGACCTCGATAGTGGTGGCGCATCGCCTGTCGACCATAGCCAGTCTGGACCGCATCATCGTGTTGCGCGATGGAGCTATTGTCGAGGACGGCACGCACGAGGGGTTGCTCGCGGCTGACGGGGCGTATGCGCAGCTGTGGCGTCGCCAATCCGGCGCCTTCCTCGGGCACACCTGATGCACACACCTCGGCGTCCACCCACTGGCATTGCGAGACCTGCGGGTTTTGCAGGTCGTGGCAATCCACCGGCGACGTCAGTCGCCACGCGGGGGCACTCCTGTGCCCCGCGTGAGCGCAACGCGTGTTTTCGTTGCGCGAACACGTTACGTCGAGGATGCGTATATCTGCGCATCCGAGTCATTTGCCGTGTGCTATACTCATCCGCCATGAAAAAGTCGAACATATATGGATACTTTACAGGTTTGGCCTGCATCGTTATGGCGGCGCTGTTCCTGTGCCCGACGTCTGCCACTGCGGCAAACATCGTCAGTACCAAGAAAACCTACACGTATGCGCGGATGGTGTCCGATATCCAGAAACTGACTGCGCGTTACCCGCAACTGATCACCTCTGAAATCATCGGCACCAGCGCCTATGGACGTAACCTGTACGCGCTGCGCCTGACGATCCCCGATTCCTGGGTGACGACATCCAGCGCGACCGCGACACCCGCCATCGACACCACCCTGACGGCGGAGGCAGAAAATTACGTCCCGGCAGCAACAGACCCGAAACCGGTGGTGCTGATTAACGGTGCCCACCACGGCCGCGAGTGGATTTCATCCACGCTTTGTATGACCATGCTGGAACAGTACGCAAAGGCCGTCACCGCAAACAGCACAATCGACGGGACCCGGGTGCGTACGGTTCTGTCGGGATGCGACCTGGTTTTTGTGCCGATGGTTAACCCGGACGGAGTCACCATCAGCCAAAGCGGGCTGAAGCATTTCAGTAAGTCCGCGCGTAAGCGCCTGAAGAAATACAACCGGGGCAGCAGTAAATTCACACGCTGGAAAGCGAACGGTCAGGGCATCGACCTGAACCGCCAGTACGATGCCGGCTGGAAAATAGTCAAAGTTTGGAGTTCGACGCGCCCGTCCTATGCGAACTACAAGGGCAAACGTCCCCTGCAGGCACCTGAAGCCGCCGCCATGGCAACGTACACCAAACGGCTGCAGCCCAAAGCGACGCTTGCCTATCACAGCGTGGGTAAACTGATCTATTGGGGCTACGAACTGAAAGGTTCGGCAAAGACCCGAGCCCTGAAACAGGCACGCGCCCTGCGGAAAATCACCGGGTACAAAATCATGCCGACCGCCAAAAAACAAGGTGCGGGCTACACCGACTGGGTCAGCAACAAGCTGAAGCTACCGGCATTCACGCTGGAGATCGGCAGTGGCCGCGGCGGCAAGCGCAGCGACCTGAGTGAGTTTTCCGCCATCTGGAAACAAAACCGCAGCGTGCCTTTCTATTTGATCAGCCTGTAACCAACGAGAACGAGTCCGAGGCGGGTGTCCACCCGCCGCCGGATAACGAATCCCGTGCCTTGGCACGGGGGCATTGAACCTGTGCAGCCGGGGTGTTTAAGCGTGTTTGCGGTCGCGGATGGCATAGATCGCTGTGCGTACAGCGGCATAGACCACTACAGCCACGACGATGGATGCGACTATTTGCACAATGCGCTCGCCGATATAGAGAAACGACAAATCGGGCGTGGGCTCTGCCATCATCATAAAGGTGGCAACTATCGTCGCACCCAGGTGGGTCTCGAACGCCAGGTAGCTGACCAGCATATCAATCGCGATGAAAAACGGCAGCGCCAACCAGCCATAGGGCATCTGCCCGAACAGCAACAGTCCGATCAGCCCGATGGCAGTTCCCATCAGGGTGCCCAGAATACGTACGCGACTTTTGTCGACGGTGTCCGCTAAGGATTTTTGCGCGACAATGCTTGCGGAAATGAACACGATCCAGGGATAGTGAATCGTCACGTGGCCGGCTATCAGGTGATAGATGACAGCCACGATGACCTGCGTCAAAAACAGCATCAGAAAGTGCGGGTCTATGTTTGCAAAGAAAGTACGCGGATGCATCACGCGCACACGGAATCGAAAGCGGTGATCAGGGTCACCTTTGACACGACGGGCGATGTGTTCGCCCGGCAACAGGTGGGTCAACATCGCCACGGCAACAGCGGGAATCGCCGCCAGCGCAGACGACACAAACAAAGGCACGGTGTAGAGCGCCATCGTCAGGCGGGGAACATCCGGATGCACGGCTGCGGCAAAGTACGTAATCGTCACCATGACCAGGGGGAAGATATTCATGCGACCCTCGTTCACCAGACCGGTCACCACCAGGGACACCGCGGCCGCCAGCAGATACGCCCACAGTTGATTACTGCCGGTGGGTAACAGTAACACCGCGAAAAAGGCCAGCACCGAGCCCACCGCACACAACACCAACAGCCTCCACAGGCGGGTGATGGTGTGCTTGTAGCTCAGGCGCAGTCCTTCGAATGCGATGATCAGTGCGTTCAGTACGATTCCGGGTTGTTTGTCGTACCAGAAATGCGCGACCACGGTCACCACCGCCGCTATCAAAAAGGCCTGTATCACCTTCACCGCCCCGTGCAGTCCCAATCGGGTGCGTAGGGTTTGTTTCATTTTCGCAAACATCAAACGTATCCTCCGAGCTTTCTCCCTAGTGTTTTCAGTCGACCACCCACACATAACCCACGGGTCCTGCGCCCCTGCGTGCGGCGCGCCCCGGAAGCCGGATTATTCAGCTGGTGTATTGGTCAAACTGACAGGTTAACTGACAGTAACTATTCTATCAGGTACTGCGCTATACTGAAAGGTCTTACATAAAAAGTACACGGCAAACTGTACACGGCACGGGAATCGGCGGACAGACGCCGGCCGGGACAAACAGAAAAGGGGAAGCATGCCCACAGCAGCACCACCGACATTTCAAGACATTATTTTGGCCCTGCAGAACTATTGGGCGGCGCAGTCCTGCGTCATTTTGCAGCCCTATGACACCGAGGTCGGCGCAGGGACCTTTCATCCGGCGACTACTCTGCGTTCGCTGGGTCCGGACCGCTGGCGCACCGCCTATGTGCAGCCCAGCCGCCGTCCCACCGACGGGCGTTATGGGGAAAACCCCAACCGGCTGCAGCACTATTATCAGTTCCAGGTCATTTTGAAGCCCAGCCCCGAAAACGTGCTGGACCTGTATTTTGACAGCCTGAAGGTCATTGGCATCGAGCCCGCCAAACACGACCTGCGCTTGGTCGAGGACGACTGGGAATCGCCGACTTTGGGCGCCTGGGGCCTGGGCTGGGAGGTCTGGCTGGACGGCATGGAGGTCACGCAGTTCACCTATTTCCAGCAGGTCGGCGGCTTTGAATGCCGCCCGGTGCCCGCCGAAATCACCTATGGTCTGGAGCGGCTGGCGATGTATGTCCAGGGCGTTGAAAACGTCTATGACCTGGTCTGGACGCGCGCCGATGACGGCACGACGGTGACGTACGGCGACGTGTTCTTGGCCGACGAACAGCAGTACTCGGCGTACAACTTCCAGGTCGCAGACACTGATTTGTTGCTGCGCCTGTTCAACGACTATGAGGGGGAGTGCGTACGGACGCTGGATGCGGGCTTCCCGTTGCCTGCGTATGACTACGTGCTGAAATGCAGCCACGTGTTCAACCTGCTGGATGCTCGGGGCGCCATCAGCGTGACCGAGCGCCAGGGCTATATCCTGCGCGTGCGCACCCTGGCTAAGCGCTGTTGTGCCGACTATCTGAACCCGGCTGCAGACACGGATGCGCGCGGGGACGTGCTCCCCCGCGAGGGTTCAGGCGAGGACGCGGGTGCTGCGTGCGATGCGGCGTCTGAATCGAAAGGCGGTGAGCGTTGATGGATGTCAAACCCTACACCGCTGATTTGTTGTTCGAGGTCGGCGTCGAGGAGATGCCGTCGGTGCCTTTGGATGCGGCGGTGCGTCAGTTGCGCGAGGCGGTGCCGGCGGCGCTGGATGGGGCACGTCTGCGCTACGAATCGGTGACGGTGCTGTCGACTCCGCGCCGGTTGGCCGTGCTGGTGCGTGCCCTGCACGAGCAGCAAGAGGACCTGTGCGAAACGCACAAGGGACCGGCGGCGGCAATCGCCTATGATGCGGACGGGCAGCCCACCAAGGCTTTGTTGGGATTTGCGCGCGGCAAGGGCGTGGATGCGGCGGCGGCGCGCGTGGAAAACGTCGACGGGACCGATTACGTGTTCGTGACGGTCGAGCAGGCGGGTGCCGCTGCGCGCGAGTTGCTGCCACAGCTGTTGGCGGGGCTGGTCCAGGACCTGCAGTGGCCGAAGGCGCAGCGCTGGGGGGATGGCGACGAGCGATTCATTCGCCCGGTACGCTGGCTGCTGGCGTTATATGGCAGTCAGGTCGTGCCGGTGCGATTCGGGCATCTGGTCGCAGGCGACACCACGCGCGGGCACCGATTCCTGTCCGATCACGAGATTCCCATTGCCGCGATGCGCGAGTATAAAAACGTCCTGAAGGGTAACCGCGTCATCGTGGATGCGGATGTGCGGCGCGAAACAATCGTGACACAGGTCCGTGCGGCGGCAGAACCGTATGGTACGGCGATTATTCCCGAGGGGGTATTAAGCGAGGTCATCAACCTGACGGAGTTCCCGAATGCGCTGGTGGGTACGTTCGACGAGGAGTTTTTGCGCGTGCCGCGCGAGATTTTGGAATACGCGATGAGTACGCATCAGCGCTATTTTGCGATCGAGCGCACCGACGGGTGCCTGGACAATCATTTCGTTGTGGTGAGCAATGGGGATCCCGCCTGTGGGGATGTGATTACGCGTGGGCATGAACGCGTGGTGCGGGCTCGGCTGGCCGATGCGGCGTTTTTCTATGACGAGGACCTGAAGGCGGGAATCGAGCACTGGTACGAGCGCCTGACGGACGTGACCTTCCAAGAAAAACTGGGCTCGGTCGCGGACAAGGTTCAGCGCATAGAGGCACTGGTCGGCGTGTTGTGCGATCAGCTGCTGGACGCGGAGGACGCGGCGACGGGCGAGCTGCGTGCGACGGCGCTGGCCGCGGCACGGCTGGCAAAGGCCGATTTGACGAGCAACGCCGTGGTCGAATTCACCGAGCTGCAGGGCATTATGGGTGCCTATTATGCGCTGGCGGCAGGGGAGAGCACGCAGGTTGCAGATGCCATCCGCGAGCACTATCGACCGCGCTTCAGTGGGGATGCGATTCCTGCGGGTGTGCCCGGTCAGCTGGTTGCGGTCGCCGACAAGCTGGACACGATTTGCGGAATCTTTGCCGCGGGCAAGGCGCCCAAGGGTACGAGCGACCCCTTTGCGCTGCGTCGTGCCGCCATAGGTATTCTGCAGATTGCGCTGCAAAGTTTGCCCTTGGATCTGAGCGCGTTGGTGCCGGCGGCAGTCGCCGCGCTGCCGGTGGAGTGTGACCGGGATGCGGTCGCAGGTGACGTGTGCGCCTTTATTGCGACGCGGCTGGAAACGATTCTGCGCGACAGCGGACATTCGGCTGAGGTCACCGCGGCCGTTTTGGCAACAGCCGCCGCGCTTCCTGCGGATGCCGCCGCCCGTGCCCGCGCGCTGAGCGCATTTGTCGCGGCCGGAGACGAATGGGAGGATCTGTCGACGGCTTACACCCGCGCAAAGAATCTGGCGGACCGCACCGTGGGAGACGCGGTCGATACAGCGCTGTTGACGGCGCCCGAGGCCGAGTTCCACACGGCTATAGGTGAGGCCGCACCGCTGATACGCAGCTATCTGGAACAGGCGGCGTACCCGGACCTGTTAACACGTCTGGCCCGTTTGCGCGGTCCGGTTGACGCGTTCTTTGAGCAGGTCATGATTATGGACGAGGACGCGGCACTGCGCCGCAACCGTCTGGCGCTGCTGAATGCGTTCATTGCGCTGATCGAGCCCTTCGCCGATTTCCGAAAGCTCTCGTGAGGCAACTGCTGACGCTGCATATCCTGTCCGATTCAGTCGGCGAGACGGCAGGAACCATCGCGCGCGTCATCGAGACGCAGTATCTGGACTTTGAGTTCGAGTTCGTCTATACGACGATGATCGACACCGAACGGATGCTGCGAGACACCGTGACGCCCTATATAGGCGACGCGCGTCATATTTTTGTGTTCACGTTCACGTCGCTTGATCTGCTGGCCATCATGCAGGATCTGGTGCGACAGGGAGCCTATGCGATTGACGTGTTGGCGGACGCCATGCGGGTCATGCGCAGCGTCACCCACCGGGAACCGGCGGGTACCGTCGGCATGCTGCATCAGATAGATAACGCGTACTTTCAGCGCATCGCCGCCATGGAATACTCGGTCAATCACGACGACGGACAGCTGCCGGATTCCCTGATCGAGGCCGACATTGTGCTGATCGGGGTCTCGCGGACCTCGAAAACGCCGCTCTCGATGTATCTGGCACATCGCGGGTTCAAAACCGCGAACATCCCACTGGCGATCGAGTCGCCGCCGCCGGTGCAACTGTTTGAAATCGACCCCCGGCGCGTGTTCGGGCTGGTGACCTCGCCCGAGCTGCTGATGACGATTCGCACCGAGCGCATGGATGAAATGGGGATGCTGGTCCCGCAATACGCCACACGGGAATATGTGGAGCGAGAGCTTTCCTACGCGCGCGAGACCATGAAACGCATCGGCTGCATCATTCTGAATACTGAAAACCGCGCCATCGAATCGTTGGCACAGGAAATCCGCCACTACATGCACTATCTGTAGGGACAGTTTGGAATCACCCCCAATCGTCATTGCGAGGGCGGCGGTTTTTGCCGCCCGTGGCAATCCACCGGGGCGGGCACATGCTCGCCCCGGATGAGGTGTCCCGTCACGTCTGTGTGACGGGGCATTGTGTCGGTGCGCTGCATCCCCCGAACCGACCCCGAACCAAGTGCGCGGACGTCGCCCGTTTGCGTTATACTCGATTGCGTGCGTTTTGAGCATTTGCGAACAGGGTGACGCGGTGGTTACTGACACTGCGAGAGGCACACAGAAATGGCAACGCCGGAGCGTTTTGAGGTACGTGATGCACGTGCAATGCATCCCCAAAGTAACGCTGCAGGCGTGTCGTTCAGGAGACGCAACAAGGAGGCAGGCAGTCATGGCAGATCAGGATTTCTTTTTCGATGATGAGCCCGAAGTGGAAGTAGCTCCCAAATCCAAGGGCACCAAGGCATCCCCGGCTAAGAAGGGCGGGAAATCCGCGCCGAAACAGGCTGCACGCCCGAACGCGAAACCACAGAAATCAGGCAACCGCAACGCCCCGCAGCCGTTCCAGTTCACGCTGGTGGTCGTGGTGTTGATTGCGATTATCACGCTGTTGGTGGGATTCCTGTTGGGTATTTTGGTCGGCAGGTCTTTGACGCCGCCGGTCACCACGACCACGGGCACCGGCAGCAGCGGTGCGTCCTCGATGGGAACCGGAACCACGACCGACGACGGTACGACTGCGCCCGAACTGGACCAGGAAACCATCGACGAGGGTACGCTGCCCGAAGGACACCCCGACATCGGCAGCATGGGTGACACCGGCAGCGACGAGGCCTCGACGACCGAGTAGCCGCAACCGAGCGGACGGGGTGCGCACACGCCGCAACAACCGCACACCATAAACGACCGAACAGACACAGGAACAGGAACAGGAACAGGAAGCAGCAGCGATGCAGATTAACAAGAAACAAAGCCCCATCTGGGTGCGCGTGACCGTGTGGATTCTGGTGGCCGGTCTGATTGCCGGAGTCGGGATCATTACCGCCATACAAATCATCGGTAACTGGAACAACCTGGGTACCACAACGACCGACACCACACAGGTGTCCGGCGAAGAGGCGCAAAGCCAAATCAACACGATTGACGCCCAGTACCAATCCGAGGCCGAGGCTCTGGGTGATGCCGCCGACGCCGCGCCGGACGACAAAGACGCCCAGGTCGCAGCCGCCACCGCGTTCAACGACTGGGGCAACGCGCTGTTGGCGATCCAAGAAAGCAACGCCCAGCAGGTCGGAATCATCCGCATCGGCCAGTCGAAACCCTATTGGGAACGCGCCTGGAAACTGGACGGCACCGACACCGAGGTCGGCGGCGATTACGCGAACAGCCTGTACTACTCAGGCGACACCACATCGGCCATCCAGGTCGCCCGCGACGTCCTGAACGTGAACGACAAACTGGGGCTGGTCTGGTACAACCTGGGCAACTACCTGGCATATACGCAACCCCAGGCGGCAATCGGCGCATTCGAGGAAGCAATCAAAAACGACGACGGCAGCGGATACGCCGATTACGCGCAACAAATGATAGACTCGCTGAAAGAATCGACCACCATCGACACCGGCACCTCAAACACGACGGAATAGCAGGCAGTCGGCATGCTGGGCATCGGCGGCAATGAACTGTTCATCATAGCGGTCGTGGCCCTGCTGTTGTTCGGGCCGGACAAAATACCGGCGGCAATCAAAACCGTCCGCAAGGCGCTGCGCCTGTACAACGACGCCAAAGACCAGGTGACCGAGGTCGTGACCACGCAGGTCATCAGCCCCGAGGAACTGGAACTGCTGCAAGATCCGCTGGGTGTCAAAAAACTGCGCAAAGATATGCTGTTGACACCGGAACGCCAGCAATTGCTGGGCGGCATGACCGGAAATGCGAACACGGGGGGGAGTGCGTCCCCGGCCGAGTCACTTCACGCGGACAGCCCCGCAACTGATACCGACGCGCGCCCGCAGACTGTTGCCGGTTCCATCTGGGCATCGCTCACGGACGTGCCGGATGCGCCGAATACGCCGGATGCGGAAGGCAGCGATTCCTGATGCCCATCACGCCGAAACGTATGCCTTTCTTGGAGCACTTCGGCGAGTTGCGCCGGCGCATCACGGTCTGCGTGTTGGTGCTGGTGGTTATCACCATAGCGTTTTACTTTGAGCCCTGTTACCGATTCCTCAGCTGGCTGTTGCTGCACCCGGTGCAAGCGGCACTGCCTGCCGACGGGCTGAAGACTTTCGGTCCCTTCGAGGCGATGACACTCCGCTTTCAAATCGGGTTCTATGGGGCACTCGTGGTGACCAGCCCGCTGATCTTGTACGAACTGTTCGCGTTTCTCACTCCGGCATTCAAACAGCGCGAACGCCGCTGGATTTTCCCCACGGTTGCGGCTGCGGTGTTGCTGTTTTTGGCGGGTATCGCCTTCTCATACTTTGTGATTCTGCCCAAGGGCTTCGAATGGTTGGCGCAACAGGGTGGGGGAGTTACGACCTCGATGGGGCGCGCGAATGATTACTTCAGCGGCATCGCCCTGATTTTGATCGGGTTCGGTGTCAGCTTCGAGTTGCCGCTGGCCGTGTTTTACCTGATCGGTGCCGGTGTCTTGCCCTATTACACGGTGCGTGACAGCTGGCGCGTTGCCTACGTCGTGATGGTTATCGTGGCATCGATTGCCACCCCCGACTGGTCGCCGTATCCGATGATTGGACTGTCATTGGCGTTGATTGCGCTGTTCGAGGGCAGCCTGTTTGCGGCAAAGCTGGTGTTCGGACGCCGGATTGCGCAACAGGCTATCGACGCCTACGAGGACCAACAGGCCTATGATAACGAGCCTACGGATGACAAGGACAAGCTGCAGCGGCGGGCAAAGCTCGCGAAACGTGCCGCCGCCGCCCGCGCCAAACACCCGGAGCCCGACAATGCATGAAATGTCCATTATGCAGTCCGTGTTTGACACCGTGTTCCCGGCACTGGAACAGACCGGCGACAGGCGCATCACGCAGATTGACCTGCGCATCGGACGTTTGACCGAGGTCCAGGACGTCGCCTTGCGCTTTGCCTTCGAGGCGCTGAAACCGGAAACGCCGGCGCGCAATGCCACGCTGGCGGTCACGCTGTTGGAGCCACGGAGCCGGTGCAAGGACTGCGGTCACGAGTTCGAACACGACCGTTTCACGATGCTCTGTCCCGCCTGCGGGACGTTCGACTTGCAGCTGCTGCAGGGCCGCGAGCTGGAAGTCGTGTCCATCGAGACCGACAGCGAGCCCTTTGCCCCGCCGGATCCGGACGCTGACCCCTTTGCGCAGTTTTTGGTACACGAGGACGCGCCGGGACGCACTCCCCCTGATGTTACGCCTGATGACGGCGGGGAACCTGTACAGAAAGCCGAGGTAACGCGATGACGCACGTGGATGTGGCGCAACCGATTTTGGCCGTGAATGACCGGCTGGCAGCCGCCAACCGCGCGCGCCTGGACGCGGCGGGCGTCGTGATGGTCGATTTGATGGCTTCGCCCGGGGCGGGAAAAACCAGCGTCATTTTGGCGACCATCGCGGCGTTGGGAGCGCGCTATCGCATTGCTGTGATAGAAGGCGACATCGCAAGCCGGGTCGACGCCGACCGGGTCAAAGCCGCCGGCGTCACCGCCGTGCAAATCAACACGGGCGGGGCCTGCCATTTGGAATCGGCGATGATCAAGCGCGCGTTGGACGTGCTGGATTTGGATGCGCTGGATCTGATTATCGTGGAAAACGTCGGGAACTTGGTGTGTCCGACCGAGTTTGACCTGGGCGAACATGCCAAGGTCATGATTTTGTCGCTGCCGGAAGGCGACGACAAACCGCTGAAATACCCGAACATTTTCCAGATTTCGCGCGCGGTCATTTTGAACAAGGTGGATGTGGCGGCGGCGTTTAACTTTGACCGGGCGGCGTTCGAGGACAGTGTGCGCGCGCTGAACCCCACGGCGCCGATATTCGCGCTGTCTGCGACTGCTGGGACGGGCGTGGACGCTTGGTGCGCTTGGCTGGAGCAGCTCATCCCCGCACACGAATGATCCGCGCGGCGTTCAGTGTCGCCAACAGAGCGACGCCGACGTCGCCGAATACAGCCTCCCACATCGTGCTGACGCCGAACGCAGCCAACACCATAATCGCCAGCTTCACACCCAGAGCAAACACGATGTTCTGGTTCACGATGCTGCGCGTGCGCGCCGCGATCGCCTTTGCTGCGACGATTTTAGACGGCTCGTCGGTCATCAGGACGATGTCGGCGGCTTCAACCGCCGCGTCGGTACCCAGTGCCCCCATGGCGATTCCGACGTCGGCGCGCGCCAGCACCGGCGCATCGTTCACCCCGTCGCCGACGAACGCCACCAGTTCCTTCGCGCCGCCGCCGCCCCGTTGCCGCGCCGCCGCCTGCAGTTCCTCGAACCGCGCTACCTTGTCACCCGGCAGCAAATCCCCGTAAGCCGCGTCGAGCCCGGCCTGTTCGGCGAATCGGTCCGCCACCGCCTGGGTGTCGCCGCTCAGCATCACCTGAGTATGCACACCTGCCGCGCGCAGCCGGGCAATCGCGTCTGCGCTGTCGACTTTCAGGGTCTCGCCGACATGTTCGCGCCCCCGGTATCCCGTTGTGGTCAGCGTGCCGGTTTTGTCATAGACGATGGTTTTCACGCGGGTCAGGGCGTCCAGATAGTTGCCCCCCTTGACCAGTATTCCCGTGCGCGACGCCGCGCCGATGCCGCCGAAATAGGTCAGGGGGATACTGATGACCAGGGCACAGGGGCAGCTGACTACCAGGAATATCAGCGCGCGGCCGAACCATTCGGACCAAGCCTGCGCGCCACCACCGACCAGCAACGGGGGCAGCACGGCCAACAGGGCGGCGATGGCGACGACTGCGGGCGTATAGACGCGCGCGAACCGTGTGATGAATTGCTCGACCGGCGCCTTTTTTTGCGCGGCCTCGGCTACCAGCCGCGCTATTTTGCTGACGGTGGACGCCGCAAACGCGGCATCGGTTCGCATGGCAAAGGTGTTTCCCAGATTGATGGTACCCGACAGCACGGGGTCGCCCACAGACACCGCGCGTGGTGTGGCCTCGCCGGTCAGCGCCGCGGTATCCAGCGTGGTCGCACCGGCAATCACCGTCCCGTCCAGCGGCACCTTGTCGCCGAAACGCACCAGGATGGTTTCGCCCACCGCGATCTCTGCGGGCGCGACTTTGGTGTTGGCGACCTCGCTCAGGTCGGCACCCGTCGCTGCCGCCGCCAGGGCCGCGCTCAAACGGGCGGCGTCTACGGCGGGTCGGCGCGCAAAATCGGGGCGGATGTCCATCAGGTCGGCGATGGACCTGCGGCTGCGCGCGACCGCCCGGTCCTGAAAAAACTCGCCCACTCGGTAAAACAGCATGACCGCAACGGCCTCGGTGTGCTGCCCGATGGCAAAGGCCCCGATACTCGCAATCGCCATCAGGAAGTTCTCGTCAAACACCTGCCCGCGCACGATGTTGCGCACCGCCGACACCAGCACCTCGCCACCGATCAGCAGATACGCGACGGCAAACAGCACGGTGACCGCCACATTCGGCAGTCCATGTACAAACAGGGGGAGTATAATCCCCGCAACAAAGACGCCGACACCGGCGATTTGCAGCCACAGGTCGACTCCACCGACCTGCTCAGTCGTGGACGCGTGCGCGTTTTCGATGGTGGGCGGGGTGGAGCCGGTCCCACAGCAGGAACATCCACAGCTTTCAGCTATCTCAACCGAATCAGCCATGCGCTTCACTCGCTCAGGTGGTCCAACGCGGTCGCCAGAATGGCGCCGACATGCTCGTCATCCAAGCTGTAATAGACGACCTTGCCCTCACGCCGGAACTTCGCCAGTTTCGCCAGGCGCAGGGCACGCAGCTGGTGCGAGATGGCGCTCTTGCTCATATTCAGCAGCGCGGCGATGTCACAGACACACAGTTCCGATTGCAGTAATGCGGACAGGATGCGTATACGTGTCGTGTCGCCGAACACTTTGAACAGGTCTGCGGCATCGGCCAGCAGCGACTCGTCCGGCAGGGACGCGGCAACGGCCTCGACGGTTTCTGCGTGAATGCTGTTGCAGTTACAGGTTTCGTTCATGCCCCGGTCCTTTCCTGGGTTAAGCACTCAGTCGTGCGGTTATTCGTTTGAACGGTTGAACAGTTGAGTATATGTTCAACCATCGAACACAGAATACCCGAACCGGGACACGCTGTCAACGGGGAATTGTGGATGCAGTACTGCTCGTACTTCTTATAGCGCCGGGCTAAAGGGTTTGAGTTGTTGCGCATGAGGTTGAGCATGGGGTTGAGCACTGGGTTGAGTATGGGGATGAGCATGGGGTTGAGCAGGGGATTGAGAGGAGAAAGTGGACTCGCTTCATCCGACTTTCTGAAGCGAGTCCACTCCATGAAGAGTGGGGGTGAGGGGCCCCCAGAGGGTGGTAAGTACATACTAGCAACTCAAAACGGCTTGTGCAGGAACTTCACGGACCTGTCGCATTGTCTCCAAATTTTCATCACATATAAACGAACTCCGCCGGTAACCGGCGGAGCTTTCTAGAGTAATCTCGTTTCACCTTGCCGTATCGAGCGTTTCGCGCGTCTCGTGCTTTTCCCTCGCCCGTGCCGCTCCGCCATTTACCCCGATTTGTGTGTTTTTTGTGAATGTGCTACTCTTTTCATAGGCACGTAAGATCCGCACTAACAGGACGCAACCGCCGGGCGAGGGAGCCCCGGTTCGCGTAGAGGACGGCACCGAGGAGAGCGGTACTTATGAGGGAATCAAACAGAGGACTGTATCTGCGTGGCTTTTCGCGTATCACACGTGTTATAACGTCATTTATCAATCACATTTGGGGGAGCGCGTCCCCGGTCGAGTCTTGTTCGCCCGATGATAGCGGGCTTACTAATACCATACGTCATTGCGAGGGAATTGTGGATGCGCGGGGCGCATCCACGTATGGATCCGGACCGAGCTCCGCCCGGTCCGGTGGATTGCCGCGCCCGCAAAACCCGCGGGCTCGCAATGACGGACAGAAGGTTCTACGCCGCGCCTGCCGGATCGCCGCGCAAACTGCATCCGCTCGCAATGACGGACAGAAGGTTCTACGCCGCGCCTATTGCCGGATCGCCGCGCAAACTGCGCCCGCTCGCAATGACGGTCAGAAGGTTCTACGCCGCGCCCGCCGGATCGCCGCGCAAACTGCATCCGCTCGCAATGACGGAATGAAGCGTAATCGTTCTGCTTGCAGTGAAGGTATCTTTAACCCGTTGGATGCAATTGCATACGTCATTGCGAGGGTGACGGGTTTTGTCACCCGTGGCAATCCAGTGGCGACGGCAGTCGCCACACGACAGTACCCGCACGTCAGTGCGGGGGCAACACGTCCGCTGCGTGGATTGGTTGCGGTGGGGTTGGTGGGGGTGTTGTCTGTAACGGCGGTGCTGACCGGCGTTTTTTCAATTTTGGGGACATTTTCGCCGACGCAGGTGCAGGCGGCAGTCGATTTGGGGCAGGTGTATTCGGGACCGACTGCCAATCACTCGTTCTACATCAAGAGCGACGGCAGCCTGTGGGGTTGGGGAGTGAACGACTACGGACAAGTGGGCGACGGTACCACCACCAACGTGACCGCGCCCAAGCGCATCGGCAGCGACACGGATTGGGTAGGTGTCAGTGCCGGGTACTACCATACCGTCGCCCTCAAGCGTGACGGCAGCCTATGGGCCTGGGGACAGAACACCTACGGACAACTCGGTGACGGCACCACCACCAATGTGACCGCGCCCAAGCGCATCGGCAGCGACACCGATTGGATGAATGTCAGTGGCGGGACCCACTACACCGTCGCCCTCAAAAACGACGGCAGCCTCTGGGCGTGGGGGTACAACAACTACGGACAGGTGGGGGACGGCACCACCACCAATGTGACGACCGGACCTAAACGCATCGGCAGTGACACGGAATGGGCAAGAGTCAGTGCCGGGTGCTACCATACCGTCGCCCTCAAGAGCGACGGCAGCCTCTGGGCATGGGGGAATAACAGCTACGGACAGGTGGGCGACGGCACCACCACCAACGTGACGACCGGACCCAAGCGCATCGGCAGCGATACCGATTGGTTGACTGTCAGTGTCGGTACTTACAAGAACGTCGCCCTCAATATCGACGGCAGCCTCTGGGCTTGGGGATACAATGGCTATGGCCAAGTGGGAGACGGTACCGCCACCAATGTGACGACCGGACCCAAGCGCATCGGCAGCGACACGGATTGGGTAGGTGTCAGTGCCGGCAACTACCACACCGTCGCCCTGAAGGCCGACGGCAGCCTCTGGGCCTGGGGGTACAACTACTACGGACAGCTGGGCGACGGCACTACCTCCAATGTGACATCCGGACCCAAACGCATTGGCAGCGACTCGGATTGGGTCGGTGTTAGTGCCGGGTACAGGCACACCGTCGCCCTGAAGGCCGACGGCAGTCTCTGGGCCTGGGGGTACAACTACTACGGACAGGTGGGTGACGGCACCGCTAATGTGGTCACCGGACCCAAGCGAATCGGCAGCGATACGGATTGGGCGAGCGTCAGTGCTGGTTTCGTTCACACCGTCGCCCTCAAAAACGACGGCAGCCTCTGGGCCTGGGGGCAAAACACTTACGGAGCAGTGGGGGACGGCACCACAACCAGCGTGAGCGCACCCAAGCGAATCGGCAGCGACGCGGATTGGGCGAGTGTCAGTTCCGGGTCCTACCACACCTTCGCCCTGAAGAGCGACGGCAGCCTTTGGGCGTGGGGGAATAACTCCGACGGACAGCTGGGCGACGGCACTAGCACCATTGTGACGACGGGCCCCAAGCGCATCGGCAGCGACACGAACTGGGTCAGTGTCTGCGCCGGTACTACCCACACTGTTGCCCTCAAGAGCGACGGCAGCCTCTGGGCCTGGGGCAACAACCAGTATGGACAGCTGGGTGACGGTACCACCACCAACGTGACCACCGGACCCAAGCGACTCGGCAGCGATCCGGATTGGGCGAGCGTCAGTGTCGGTGGATCGCACACTCTCGCCACTAAAACTGACGGCAGCCTCTGGGCCTGGGGGTACAACTACTACGGACAGCTGGGCGACGGTACCACCACGGACGTGACAACGGGCCCCAAGCGCATCGGCAGCGACACGAACTGGGCGAGTGTCTGTGTCGATCTCACTTACACCGTCGCTCTTAAGAGCGATGGTAGCCTCTGGGCTTGGGGACAGAACACCTACGGACAAGTGGGGGACGGCACCACGAGCAATGTGACCACCGGACCCAAACGCATCGGCAGCGATACAAATTGGGCGAGTGTCAGTGCCTGTTACGGCCACACCGTCGCTCTGAAGAGCGACGGCAGCCTCTGGGCCTGGGGAAACAACAACCGTGGGCAATTGAGCGACGGCACCACTGCCAACAAGAGTACACCAACACGTATCGGCAGTGACACGGACTGGGCGAGTGTCAGTGCCGGCGCGTATCACACCGTCGCCTTCAAAAATGACGGCAGCCTCTGGGCTTGGGGGGGGGCCGAGTCCGGTCAACTGGGGGATGGTCATGCAGACACAAACCCCAACCCCGTCCGCGTAGCCATGCCCTTAAAAGGGTTCCAGGATACCCCCCCACCCCCCTTCCTGCTGTCTAAGACCAGCACGATCGTGCAGCTGCTGGATATGGGTGAGGGCTACGAATACAGTAAAGACGGCGTTACCTGGCAGACGGTGACGACCTTCACCGGGCTGCTGCCGGGGACCACCTACAACTTCGTGCAGCGGCTCGCCGAGACCGATGACTTGAACGCCAGCGACCCGTCAGACGCGCTGCCCGTCACCACGATGAAGGGCACCCAGACCGCGCCCGCCCAGCCGACGCTGAAATCGGCCACCGACACGGTGGTGACGCTGAACACGGTCACGGGCTGCGAATACAGCATGGACGGGGTGACCTGGCAGGAAACCCCGGTCTTCAGCGACCTGACACCGGGTACCAACTACAGCTTCTACCAGCGCCGGGCTGCCACCGGCCAGCTGAATGCCAGTCCCACCAGCGCGCCGCTAGGCGTCCGGACCAAGGTCGCAAACACTGCCACCCCGCCGGCACCCACGGTGCAATCGGTCACAGAAAACACGGTTGTCCTGCAGGCTCTTAGCGGGGCGGAGTATAGCTCTGACGGCGTCACCTGGCAGGCATCGACCACCTTCCCCGACCTGAAGCCCTTAACCGAATACACCTTCTATCAGCGTTACGCTGCCACCGCGACCCAGATGCCCGGTCCTGCAAGTCCCGGCACTACGGTCAAAACCGGGGTGGCTGAACGCATCACCGGTGGTACCGCCACGGCCTATTGGTTGCGGTCCGACGGTACGCTCTGGGCGTGGGGGCGCAACAACTACGGACAGTTGGGCAACGGCACCCTTACCGACCGCAGTGCGGCGGTGCGTGTGGGGGATGCATCCGACTGGGTGGACGTGAGCTCTTTGGGGAACTCCGTCCATGCCATCAAGGCGGACGGCACCCTCTGGGCGTGGGGGCTCAATACCTCAAACCAGCTGGGGGACGGGAGCGCCACGACGAAACTGACGCCTGTCCAAATCGGCAGCGACCACACCTGGAAACAGGTGCGCAGCACCGGAAATGGTGCGGTGGCGCTGAAAACGGATGGCAGTATCTGGGCGTGGGGCGCAAACTCCTACGGACAGGTGGGTGATGGCACCACGACCAACGTGACGGCACCCAAACGCATCGGCAGCGACAGTGACTGGGGGCGCATTACGGGCGGTCTCTATTCCGCTTTCGCTCAGAAAACCGACGGCACTCTGTGGGCTTGGGGGTATAACAGCGGCGTTGCGGCGGGTGCCCTGGGATTAGGCAGCAGCAGTAACGTCACCGCGCCAAATAAAATAGGAGTTGAGACCACCTGGACCGATATTGCGAGCGGTGCCGGTGCCACCCTCGCCGTCAAAGCGGACGGCAGTCTGTGGGCCTGGGGCAATAACCAGGAAGGACAGCTGGGCGACGGCACGACGGCCGTCAAAACCTCGCCCACCCGCATTGGGACGGCCAACGACTGGGCGCGGGTCTACAAACAGGGCGCGGCGTCTTATGCCCTCAAGAGCGACGGCAGCCTGTATGCCTGGGGTAACAACGACAACGGGCAGCTGGGCACGGGCAGCACGGCCGGCAGCAGCTCGCCCTTGCGCGTCGGCACAGACACCGACTGGGGCCTCATCGGGCCGGCGGCAGGCGAGGTCATCTCGACCGCAGCGTACAACACCAACGCCTTTACCCTCGCCGTCAAAGGTGGGAATCTGGTCGCCTTCGGCAGTGACCTCTACGGTCAGCTGGGCGACGGCAACGCGCAGAAGTTCAACGGGATACAGCAGGTCGGGTTCGACAACGACTGGACGATGACTTCCTCGGGTTATCGCCACACGATAGCCTTGAAAACCGACGGCACCGTGTGGGCCTGGGGGGATAACAGCTACGGACAGCTGGGCGACGGGACGACACTCCCCCGGACCGCACCCACCCGCATCGGCGCCGACAGCGACTGGAAATATGTGGTCGCGGGTAACTATTTCAGTTTCGGCATCAAAACCGACGGGACGCTCTGGGCCTGGGGTATCAACAGTTCCGGGCAACTGGGTGACGGAACCACCACCAACCGCACGGGGGGTCCGGTCAAGGTCAGCAGTGCCGCGTGGAAAACCATCATACCCGGACAGATGTATTCGGGCAGCGACTGGGGCGACCCCGTGAACTATGGCGGCGCCCAGGTGCTGGGTATTCGCACGGATGGCACGGTCTGGGGCTGGGGTGAGAACAGCTATTCCCAGGCGACCGGAAACGGTAGTACCAGTAACGCGCTGAGCCCGGTGCAAATCGGGACCGCTGCCGATACGGCGGCAGTGGCTGCCGGCTACGTCCACAGCCACCTGTTGACGACGACGGGGTACCTGTATAGCTGGGGTTACGGAGGCTATGGAGCCCTGGGCACGGGCGGGACGACGGATGCGTCCACCCGCACGATGACGGGCACGGACAGCGACTGGTCTGCCGTGAGCGCCGGTCAGTTCCACACGATTGCGCTGAAACGCGACGGGTCGCTGTGGGGTTGGGGCTATGGCCTGGCCTCGCCGTCTGCCAACGGCAGCCAGTCGACGGTGACCTCGCCTGCACGCGCAGGCACCGACAACGACTGGGCGCAGGTCAATGCCAGTCTGGGCAACCACAGTTTCGCGATCAAGAAAAACGGCAGCCTGTACATGTGGGGCGGCAGCAGCACCACCGGTGCGAACGGCGACAACAGCACCAACGCGCATGCGCTGATGACGCAGTTGGGAACTGACCGCGACTGGGCGAGTGTCTCGGGCGGTTGGTGGCATACTTCCGCGCTGAAAACCGACGGCAGCCTCTGGACCTGGGGCAGCAACAATTTCGGGGAGCTCGGGAACGGAAAGGCCCTGACCGTCAGCACCCCGCAACAGGCAGGCGTCTATACCGTGCGTTTCGACCCCGGCCCGAATGCCTCGACGGCACCGTCGACGGTATCCATTAGCTTGGGAGCGAAACTCGGCACTTTGCCTGCTGTCAGCACAAAGGCAGGAAACATCTTCAAGGGCTGGTATACCCGGCCCACAGGCGGCACGAAGGTCACGGCAGACTACGTGCCGACCGAGCACGTGACCCTGTTTGCACAGACGGTGGGTGCCCTGGGAGGCGCGGAGCTCTCGGTGCAGGAATACACCACCAACTCGGTCCTCTTAAACGTCATTGACGGCGTGGAGTACCGTATGAACGGCGGGGAGTGGCAGGACTCGCGCCTGTTCGAGGGGCTGACGCCATCGACGACCTACAGCTTCACGGCACGCTTTGCCGCCACCGAGGACAGTGCGGCGGGCCCTGAAAGTGCGCCGATCGAGGTCACGACGGCCGCCAACGAGGCAACCGTCACCTTTGACTTGAACCTGATCGGGGCACAGACGGTGCTGACCGAACGTCCCGCCGACCAGCACATCGTCTATCCGGCGCTGGTGGTGCAACCCCCCCGCCCTGTGAGCCCGGGCTATTCCTTTGAGGGATGGTTTACCAACCCCGAGGGCACGGGTAAAGCATTTGTGTTCGGGATACCCTTGGCAGGGGACGTGAACCTGTACGCCAAATGGCACAAGACCGAAAGCATCATCTCGGTGGGATATCAGAACTCGTTCTATATTCTGGACGGCGGCTTGTATGCCTGGGGTAACAACCAGTACGGACAGCTGGGAACAGGTGACAGGGAGGACTACGCCTATCCGGTACGCATCGGTAGCGACACCGACTGGAAAGCGATCACGCCTGCGCGTAACTACACGCTGGGGCTGAAGAAAGACGGCACCCTGTATGCCTGGGGAACCAGTACCACCGGAGCCCTGGGTCTGGGGTCCACCACCGTACAGCTGACGCCCAAACAGGTCGAGCGCGGCCCCTGGAAACAGCTGGATGTCAGCAACGGCACGACGGGTGATATCAGTGTCGGCGTGCGCGAAAACGGGACCCTATACAGCTGGGGCAGCAACCAGACCGGCTTGGGCTATACGGCTGCGGCCAACGTCACCACACCCACGCAGATTGGGACACTCAACACCTGGGCTTCGGTGTCGGTCGGCACCGGCCACGTCCTGGCCATCAAGCGCGACGGGACGCTCTGGGGCTGGGGAACGAACACCTATCACGAACTGGATTCCAGTTCGACCGGTGGGGTCACCGCACGGCAAATCGGTTCTGCCACCAACTGGAATTCGGTTGCGGCGGGCGACAGTTATTCGGTTGCGACCAAGACCGACGGGACGCTTTGGGTCTGGGGTTACATGGGCGGACAGTACTTTGCCGATGCCACGACGCTCCTTTCTCCGACGCGGGTGGGCGCGGCCTACGATTGGACGCGGGTCTATGAGGCCGGTCCCCTGAACTCCGAGCTGCTGCGGAAAACCGACGGCAGCATCTGGCGGCGGGGGAGTTACCCGGGTATGTTGCTGCAGATCAGTGACACCCATGCCTGGAAAGAGGTCGCCGGCATGGTGAGCGATTACCATGCGCTGGCCGTGGACGCGGACAGCACCCTGTGGGCGCGCGGCAGAAACGCACGCGGAGGTGTGGGGGACGGGACCACGATGGACGCCTCGGACTGGGAGATGATCATCCCCTTCCAAGTCACCTATGACTACGGCGGCTATGCGCCGGCACGGGTGGGCTATGTCGACATCGGCGACATCATCGGCACGCTGCCGATGGATGAAGACGTGGCCGACCAGGATATCGTGGGCTGGTACACGGCACCCACCGGTGGTGACCGCATTACGTCAACCTGGAAACCGCTGTCCTCGACTACCATCTATGCCCGCTGGAAGACGGTACTGGATGACGGATTGCTGTATGCGGTCGAGGTCACCAATCATTCCGTGCTGCTGTCCACCATCGCAGGCGCCCAATACCGCATCGACGGCGGTACCTGGCAGGCGGATCCGTACTTTGACGGGCTGGATCCGAAAACCAGCCATCGCTTCACCGCGCGCTATGCACAGACCGATGACGCGCCGGCGTCCCTTTCCTGCTCGCCGCTCACGGTAACCACGGCTGCAAGCGACATGGTGGTGACCTTCAACCTGAACGTCACACCTCCGCTGCTCCCGACCTACAGCGGTCCCACCACACAGACACTCACCTGGGGACAGACAGTGACGCGCCCGGAGGATCCCGCCTTGGACGGTTATGAGTTCCAGGGCTGGGCGACCGATCCGGACGGCGTGGACCTTTTCGATTTCGATACCCTGCCGGCACATGATATGACGCTCTATGCCATCTGGGATGTAGCGGGAGCGGAAACCCCGACGACTCCTCCGTCCGGGGAAACCACCGATTCGGCCGAGACCTCACCTTCCGCAGACACCAGCCCGGCCATTCAGCTCGAGATTGTCAGCGTCACCACCACCACGGTCGTCGTGGGTGAAATCCCGGGATACGAGTACCGTATAGGCGTTACGGCATGGCAGGACAGCACGGTATTTACGGGACTGACTCCCAATAAAACCTATTCATTCCAAGGGCGGCTGAAGGCGACGGAGGATACCCCCGCCGGAGAAAAGACCGACCCGGTGCTGGCAACCACGAAGAAATTGAAAGAGCAGGTCTATTTCGACCTGAACCCGGTGGATGAAACCCAGGTGATCATCGCGCTGCCGAAGCCCTTGGTGACGGTCGATTACGCGACCCTGGTCAGTCAGCCGCCGACACCCACCAGCGAACACTACCAGTTTGCCGGCTGGTCGACACAGCCCGACGGGTCATCGGGGCTGTATGATTTTGCGACCCCGGTGACCGATGATATGGTGCTGTTCGCGCAATGGGCATACGACAAGACCGCAGTCGAGCCGCCGGTCATGGAGCTCAGTCTGGTCACCACCGACACCATCGCGTTTGTCCCGGTCGAGGGCGCGCGTTGGCGCATCGACGGGGGGGCCTGGCAGGAATCGAGCACGTTCACGGGGCTGGATGCGGACACGGTCTATGCGTTTGAGGCCTATTTCCCCGAGACGGGGCGCACGCTGGCGTCCGCGATTGCAGGGCCGGTCGAGGTGCGGACCAAGCGCGCCGGCAACAGCGTGGTGTTCGAGCTGAACCGGCAGGCCGGGCAGGTCATCATAGGCCTGGCGCCGCCTGCGCAGACCGTGCCGTACGAGGAATGTGCGGTTGAACCGGACGTTGATTTGGTCAGCCCCGGATTCAAGTTCCTGGGTTGGTCGCTGAATGCGTCCGACACCTATATGTATGATTTCGACACGCCGGTCAGTCACGACACGACGCTTTATGCTGCCTGGCAGGCGAAAGCGACGCCTGACGCTCCGTGGTTGCAGGTCGAATCGGTCACCACCACCACGGTGGCCTTGGTACCGATTTCCGGCGCAGAGTTCCGGATGGACGGCGGAGACTGGCAAGAGAGCCCGGTGTTTACCGGACTGGACCCGGATACCGAGTATGCGTTCACGGGCAGGTACAAAGAGACCGCCGTGATGGCTCAGTCCGACGAATCCGACCCGCCATTGGTGGTACGCACGGACCGTGAGGAGTTCACGGTGGCGTTCGATTTGAATGCGGCACCCGACCAGGTGACCGACCCCTTGGTCTATCCGGAGCAGACTATCGACTGGGGTAACACCGTGACGCGCCCGACACCTGATCCGACGTCTTTGGGCTATGTGTTCGAGGCGTGGACCACGGATGCGGAGGGATATCTGGTCTATGACTTTGACGCGCCGGTAGCAGGGGATCTGACGCTGTTTGCCCAGTGGGCCAGCGAAGAGGAAACCATCCCCGGACAGCTGCCGCAGGACCGACCGGAGCTGTATCTGGTGTCGGTTACCACGACGACGGTGGTTATCGGATCGAATCCGGATACGGGCGTCGAATACCGCATCGGTGTGGGCCCCTGGCAGGATGCGACCACCTTCACCGGCCTGATGCCGGATACGACCTATCTGTTCTACGGACGGATGAAGTCGACCGAGACCAGTGCCGCATCCGACCTGTCTGACCCCTTGGTGGTCACCACGCGCAAAGCGAACTATTACGTGATTTTTGACAGCAACCCGGTTGATGACGACCAGCTGATTCGCGGCTTGGCACACCCGGTCCAGATTGTGCCCTATGACACACAGGCGACCGAGCTGTTCCCGACCAGTCCGTACTATAACCTGCGCGGTTGGTCGACCGAGCCGTCCGCGACTTCGGCGGCGGATTTCTGGGATTTCGACACACCGATTACCGAGGACCTGACTCTGTATGCCCAGTGGACCTTCACCAAAGGCGAGCAGGACCCGCCGCTGTTGGAACTGGTGTCAAAAACCGCGACCACGGTGGCACTGTATCCGGTACAGGGTGCTGAGTACCGTATCGCACCTGCAGGGCACGGGGACGACTGGCAGTCCGAGCCCTTCCCGGATGCAGACGACCTGCCCTGGCAGACCTCGCCGGTGTTCGAAGGGCTGACACCGGATACGGAATACGATTTCTATGCCCGGATGGCAGAAACTGACCTGTTGTATGCCTCACCCCAGGCAGGACCCTTAACCGTGCGGACGGATCACGCGGTCACGGTGTCCTTTGACCTGAACCCGATTGACGTCGAGCAGGTCATCGCAGGCGCCACACCCGCAGCTCAGGTCTTGAGCGAGGGGCAGCGTGCGACGCGACCGGCCGCGGATCCGTCAGCCGAGGGGTATCGTTTCCTGGGCTGGTCGACGGTGGCATCGGGTACGGTCTATGATTTCTCGACACCGGTGACTGACGACATCACGCTCTACGCACAATGGTTCAAACGCGGCACGCAGACACCGCCCGAGCTGGAGGTCTTGCTGCGTACCGATACGATGATCGTGCTGGGCTCGACCCCGAGCGAGGGCGTGGAATACCGCCGCGGTGCCGGGGGTGCCTGGCAGCTGTCGCCGGTCTTTACGGGCCTGAACTATTCGATGACCTATACGCTGGAGGCGCGCATGCGCGAGACTGAGGACTTGCTGCCGTCTGACATCGTCACGATTAAGGCGGCGTCGCCTTTGACGCAGTGCACGGTGACCTTTAACGTGAACCCGGTGACCGATTTCCAGGTGATTGCCGGTATTCCGCCGGCGGTGACGGTTGACGGTGGCGCGCATATCACGCTGCCTGTGGTGACGTCCACGGGATACACGCTGACCGGGTGGTCTGCCGATGTGGCGGGCACCGAGGTGTGGGAGGCGTCGGACGTTGTGGTCGATGACATGGTGCTGTATGCCCAGTGGACCGCCAAGGACGAGCATGCAGCCGACCAGCTGACGGCGGCGGACTTGGTCCTGGTCTCGCGGGTTGGGGATACCGTGACGCTGCGCCCGATTACCGGTGCCGAGTACCGCGTGGGATCCAAGCCCTGGCAGGATCTGTCGGTGTTCACCGGATTGGATCCGGAGGTTACGTATACGTTCCAGGCGCGCCTGAAGGAAACGGACGAACACGCCGCGTCGGCGCCGGTGACGCTGAAAGTGCGTCCTACCGACGGCGGGATGTGAGCGGGGTGAGCCGAGTGAACGTGAAGGCGCATCTGAGACACGTCATTGCGAGGGAGCGTCAGCGACCGCGGCAATCCACCGGCGGCGCCGGCCGCCGGATAGGGATGTGTGGCCTTGGCCGTCGTGCCGCCCACGTGCTGTTGGCGCTGGTGGTGTTGGTGGCGGGCGTGTCCGTGCAGGGCTTTGTGCCGAGCGATGTTAGTGCGGCTACCGCTAACCCCGGGCAGGTGTATTCGGGACCGACTGCCAATCACTCGTTCTACATTAAGGGTGACGGCA
>JAISUC010000027.1 GCA_031272275.1 Actinomycetes bacterium
TGCCGGCGGGCGACTATCGACTGGGTTTCTATGTGTACGATATGTCCGGGGATAAATGGAATTGGTCAAACAGGTACTGGACATCGACGGGACCGGTCACGTCACTTGCTGCCGCCGAAGTCTTCACCTTGGAGCCGGGGGCGAGCATGGAAATCACCAATGTCACGTTCGAGACCATGGTGCCGGTCGAGGTCACGTTCGATGCGAACGGCGGAACGGTTGCCACGTCCGGAAAGACGGTGACCTCATGGAAGCCCTATGGTACGCTGCCGACCGCTACGCGCGCGGACTACACGTTTGATGGATGGTACACGGCCGCGTCCGGCGGGACGGTGGTGACGGCGGAGACCTTGGTGCCGACCGGGGCGAATCACACCCTGTATGCGCACTGGACGGCAAAGACGCCTACCGGTACACCACAGGACAACACCTCGCCTAGTGGTGGTGATACGACACCACCTGCCGATACCGGACAGAAACCCGACAAGGCGGTCACCAAGCTGCGCACACCACTCACGAAGATCTACCTGAAAAAAGGCACCAGCCTGACGTTGCCGGTGTGTGCCGACAGCGTGAATCCGACAACCAAAAAAGCCGAGACGACGGCGAAACTGACTTGGAAGAGCAGCAAGACCAAGGTGGCGACGGTCAGCGGCAGCGGCAAAATCAAGGCACGGGCAGTCGGTACGGCAAAAATCACGGTGACCGCCATGAATGGCAAAAAGCTGACTGTGACGGTCAAGGTGGTCAAGAAAGCCAAAGTGCTTAAGAAGGTCAAGGTTTCAGGCGTGAAATCCACGCTGAAAAAGGGCAAGACCGCGCAGGTCAAGCTGAAGGTGACGCCGTCTGCAGCGACCAACCTGAAGGTCACGTTCAAGAGCTCGAAGAAGAGCGTAATCAAGGTCGACAAAGCGGGCAAGCTGACTGCGCTCAAGCGCGGCAAGGCAAAGATTACCGTGAAAGTCGGCAAAAAGAAGGTCGTAAAGACCATCAAAGTGAAGTAGACGCGGCGCGGAGCCGCGCAGCAATCAGGCGGGCGGGTACTGTTTCATCCCGTCATTGCGAGGCGTCGTAGACGCCGTGGCAATACATGCGGGCGGGTACTGTTTCATTCCGTCATTGCGAGGGAGCGAAGCGACCGCGGCAATCCATGCGGGGGGTGGGCATTTGCCCACCCCCCGGATAACAGCCCCCGTCACGTGCATTTCGTGACGGGGGCATTGTTTTTGCTACAACAGCGGCTGCAGGAACCAATCCAGGTTCTGCCAGTCATTGTGTCGCTGCGTCAGCGCGAATGTTTCGGCGAAAAATGCCTGCAGCACAGCCTGCGGGTCGTCGTGCGCGAACAGCTCGTCCAGCGGATAGACGAATTCCGACAGTTCTTTGATCCAGCTGCCGCCGACGGCGTCGTTCCTTTCGGCGTTCAGGTCCGCGTCCACGAAAGGGTAGGGCAGTACGAAAAACGCCGGGCGTTCGTAGCGCTGGTCGCCCGGCCAAAAGCCGAACTCGACGCTGCATTCATCAAAGGCGCTTTTCTCGATGACGCCGTCCCAGGGAAACGGCTCGGCGCGTCCGCTGTACAGAATCGCGGTCACGTCAAAGGTGCCCCAGAAAAACTTCGGCTCGTATTTTTTGCCGCGAAACGGCGAAACGAAGCGCAGTATCTCGCCATAGGCAAAGCGGAACAGCTCCATCCCGCGTGCCGCCGCGTCCGGATCCCACCGACGCGCAGTCGTATCCTCGGTGAACAGGAACGTCGTCGCCATTTCCTGTTGGCGCGGACCTATCCGGCAGTCCGCACCCATCGCTTCCAGCAGCTGACCCCACTGTTGGTAGACGTCTGCCACCGACATCCCGTCGGTCAGCTCAAAGAAATACGATCGCCCGTCGCTGCTTTCGGCCGTGACCTCGCCGTGCGCCATATCCAGCCGCACCTCGAATCCGCGCGCCGGAAGCCCTGAAACCGCGCCCGAATCACCGACGCCTGCGACCTCGCCGCAGCCGCCCCCGCCCCCGGCGCCTTCCCCCAGCGGCAGGTATCCGGTCGTCACACCCTCGACCGTCAACGGCAGTGTCACCTGTCCCCATTCGGGCTGTTTCGGCAGCAGCGCCAGTTTCGTTTTCCCCATCATTTGCGTTACGTTTTGAATCAGATGCCGCGTATCCAGCCAGTCGCCGTACAGCGGCAGCGCAAACCCGGCTGCGTCAAGAAACGAACTCATAACTATCATCCCTCCTGTGCTCAATTGTCCCCTTACGCTGCTACTATAGCACACATATGAAACACATCCTGCGGAGCATAGCGCGCGGCGCGGCACTGTTTTTCGGCTGCTTTTCGGCAATCAACCTGCTGGTCAGTAAGCTCGGCACCGCACGCGCCGAGGACATCTGGTGGATCAGCTTTCACTGGTTGCCCGGACCGGTCGTGACCGTGCTGCAGGCCGCCGCCGCCTGCCTGTTGCTGGCATTCGCACTCAAGCCGGCGCTGTCGCACATCCGCCTGTGGGCGACCACCGTGGCCTGCGGCGTCTATGTTTTCTTTGCTCTGGTGAACGTGTTCGAATACTACGTACTGTTATTTCGGGGGAGTTTTCAGACGACCATTCCGGTTCCGTTCTCTCTGCTGGTTCTGTTACTGTTCATCGGAATCGTGGCTGCGGCATGGAAATGGCGCGAATTGGCGGCGAACTGGTCGGAAACGGTCATCATGCTGGTCTGTGCCGTGGCAGGCGCGTTGCTGTTCCCACTGATTCAGTTCTATACCTTCGGCAAAACCGATTATCGCCGTTCGGCCGATGTGGTGGTGGTGTTCGGGGCGCGGGCGCACCCGGACGGCGTGTTGTCGAATTCCCTGCGTGAACGGGTGGACACCGCAATCGACCTGTACGAATCTGATTTGGTTGACAAGCTGCTGTTCACCGGTGGCGTGGATTCGGACGGCATCAACGAGGTCGAACAGATGAAAACCTATGCCGTACGCAACGGCGTTCCCGCAGCAGATATCCTGTTGGATGACGGGGGAGTGGACACCGACCACTCGGTGGCAAACACCGTCCCCATGCTGGAAGACATGGGCGCGAAAACGGTGCTTGCCGTCAGTCAGTTCTATCATCTGCCGCGTATCAAGATGGCGTATCGCGCCGCGCACTACAACGTGATTACCGTGCCGGCGAAACCGGAGCTCTCAATACCGGGTACACCGTACTTCGTGGGCCGCGAAACGCTCGCTTTCTGGGCCTATTGGGTGCGCAGCGCCACCCGCGATGTGGGAATCACCTGGACCGACACCCTGATTAAAGGCATCGAAACCAAACTGCATCAATAGGCGACCGGCAACAGTCGTCCGCTCAAACACCGGCCTGCGGGTGCCCTGCGCCTCGCCCTCAGATCGCCTGCAAGCGCGCAATGCTGCGCTCGCGTCCCAACAGCGCCATGCTCTCGAACAGCGGCGGCGACACCTGTGACCCGGTAATTGCAACCCGTATCACCTGAAAGACCACGCGCGCCTTCATGTCCAGCACTTCCGGCAGGTCCTTCAACGCCGCCTCGATTGCAGGCGTCGACCACTCGGCGACCTCCGCCAACGCCGTCAACGCAGCCGCAACCACCACCGACACTGCCTCGGGGTCCTTGTCCAGCACCTTGGCCTGCGCCTTTTCATCAACCCGGACCGCATCCACGAACAAAAACCCGCACAGAGGCACTACCTCGGTCAGCAGCTTGATGCGCTCGGACACCAGCGGAGCCAGCTCGTGATACCAATCCGCCCGCGCCTCGTAATCGCCCGCATCCACCAATCCCGCCGCGACCAAACGCGGCACCAACCCGCGTCGCGCAAACTCCTCGGCCCCCATTTCGCGCAGGTAAACGCCGTTGATCCACTCCAGCTTCGCCGTATCGAACACCGCCGGATTCTTTGAAATCCGCTCCAAACTGAAATGCTCACACAGCGTCCGCGGCGACACAATCGTGGTCTCGCCGTCCAGCGACCACCCCAACAGCGCCAAATAGTTCACCAGCGCCTCGGGCACATACCCCAGCGCATCGTACTCCTCAACACCGGTGGCACCGTGGCGTTTCGACAGTTTCTTATTGTCCTGCCCCCAAATCATCGACAGGTGGGCAAATCGGGGGAGTGCGTCCCCCAGCGCCTCAAAGACCAGGATCTGGCGCGGTGTGTTCGATACATGGTCATCCCCACGGATGATGTGCGTGATACCCATGTCGATGTCGTCAACCACACTGGCGAAGTTATAGGTCGGGCTGCCGTCGCTGCGTACTATCACCATGTCATCCAGCGCATCGGCCGGAAATGCCATCTGCCCGCGCACGATGTCGTCCACGATGACCTCGCCGCGATCCTCCGGCACCGCCAGCCGCCACACATAGGGCTCGCCGGCGTCCGCCCGTGCCTGCGATTCCTCGGGCGAAAGTCCCCGGCAGGTACGGTCGTATCCGCTGGGGCCACCCCCTTTGCGAGCGGCGTCGCGTTTGGCCGCCAGTTCCTCTGCCGAACAGAAACAGCGGTATGCCGCGCCGCGATCAATCATCGTCTGCAGGGCGCGGGCATAGTTGTCACCGCGTTGCGTCTGAAAATACGGGCCGTATGCGCCGCCGACTTGGGGTCCCTCGTCCCAGTCCAGTCCCAGCCAGGTCAGCGCCGACAGAATCTGTTCGATGTTTTCCGCAGTCGAACGTTCGGGGTCGGTGTCATCGATCCGCAGGACAAAGGTGCCGCCGCATCGACGGGCGAAGGCCCAGTTATACAGCGCGGTGCGCGCGCCTCCCAGGTGCAGGGTACCGGTGGGGGATGGAGCGAATCGAACGCGGACGGATGTGGTTTGGGACGTGCTCCCCATAGGGTTTTACCTCAACTTTCCTATACATTTCATCTAAACTGTCAATTTCTGTGTACCAACAAATCGTTTCCGGTAACTATCGTATCATCGTACCATTTGGGCGGGCGGGCGCTTATACTGGATTGCAGTATCGGGCCCGGACAGAGCGGCCCTATCGAACCGGCGTTACCGCAAGAACGGCAGATACCAGCAAACGAACTGAAAGGGAGCAACCATGCCGAACACCTATCTATTCACCTCTGAGAGCGTCACCGAAGGACATCCCGACAAAATCTGCGACCAGGTTTCCGATGCGATTTTGGATCGTATCATCGCGATCGAGACCGATCGCGCCGAACGCGGGAAAAGCATTCTGGAAAACCTGCGCTGTGCCTGCGAGACCTTTGTCACGACCGGCTTGGTCGTGGTGGGCGGCGAGATCCGCATGGGCGGCTACGTGCCGGTCGACGAGATCGTGCGCGAGACTATCGCTGACATCGGGTATACCTCGTCTGATATCGGTTTTGATGCCGAGACCTGCGCGGTTATCAGCGCGCTGCACAACCAAAGCCCCGATATTTCGCGCGGCGTCGACGAAAGCTTCGAGGCCCAGCACGGCGATGTCGACCCGCTGGATCTGATTGGCGCCGGCGACCAGGGAATGATGTTCGGATACGCCGTGAACGAGACCTCGACCTTGATGCCGATGCCGATTTACCTGTCGCATCGTCTGTCGGAACGTCTGACCGCCGTGCGCAAGACCGGCGTGTTGCCCTATCTGCGCCCCGACGGAAAGACGCAGGTGTCGGTGCGCTATGTCGACGGTAAACCGGTGGGTGTCGAAAAGATCCTGATTTCCAGCCAGCACGACGACGGCATCGATATCGAGGGTCAGATGAAAAATGATTTCGTTGAGAAAATCATCCGGCCTGTGTTCGAGCAGGAATCCTTGGAGTATGAAAACGCCGAGATCTACGTCAACCCGACCGGGCGCTTTGTGATCGGTGGCCCCATGGGTGACAGCGGTTTGACCGGACGCAAGATCATCGTTGACACCTATGGTGGTGCCGGACGACACGGGGGCGGCGCGTTTTCGGGCAAGGACTGCACAAAGGTCGACCGTTCGGCGGCATACGCGGCACGCTGGGTCGCCAAAAACATCGTCGCGGCCGGTCTGGCGGACCGCGCCGAGATCCAGATCGCCTATGCCATCGGCGTTGCGCGTCCGTTCAGCATCATGGTGGATACTTTCGGGACCGAAAAGGTCGAGGTCGCGCGCATTGAAAGCGCCGTGAACGAGGTATTCGACCTGCGCCCGGGCGCGATTCACCGCGACCTGGACCTGCGCAAGCCGATCTTTAAGAAGACGGCGGCTTACGGGCACTTCGGTCGCGAGAACGAGGGCTTCCGCTGGGAGGAAACCGACCGCGCAGCCGACCTGGCTGCCGCCGCCGGCCTGTAAGCACTGAGTGTCATAGCTCCATCGCGGGGGGATGAACATCCCCCCGCATCCACTCTGCAATTCTCTTGGTACCATAGACCGTATGACTGCGCACGCCGCATACGACGATATCGCCGCCGTCCTGTTCGATATGGACGGCGTCATCTATGACACAGAAACGCTCGCACGCCGCGCGTTCGAACAAACCTGGGCAGAGTACGACATCCCGCTCCCCGATGAACTGTACCGCGACGTCATCGGTCGCAGCATCGCAAACACCGTGCAAAAATTCATCGATTGGTATGGCGACAGCATCCCGCTGGAGCCGATGATGTATCGGGTCGAGGACATCTATCGCGAACTGACCGAACAGCCGCTGACGCCGAAACCCGGATTTCACGAACTGGTGGCCTGGCTGCACGCCCACGACTACCGCGTCGCCGTCGCCAGCAGCGGCGAGCACGACAAAATCGACCGCTGGTTGCGTCGCAGCAACATCCGCGACCACTTCGAATTGATTGCCGGCGGCGATGAAGTCGAACACGCCAAACCCGCCCCCGATATCGTGCTGTTGGCTGCACAGCGCCTGAACCTGCCCCCGCAGCGCTGCCTGGTGCTCGAGGACTCCGAACACGGCATCCGCGGCGCGAACACCGCCGGTATGCGCACCATCATGGTGCCGGATCTGACGCCGCCCGCCGCCATCGACCCGTCCCTGCAATTCACCGTGGCGCCCACCCTGGACGCCGTCATCGACCTGCTGGAATCACGGCCTAACACCGGACCTGCGCTTGACCCGGCGCTCCACTAACCCACCCGTAACACGTCTGCCACGTCACGCGCAGCACTAGCGCCCGCCTCAGCCACCCTGCGTGATTGTGCAGGTCTCACCGCCGAACGGCGAAGGGTCCAAGCCCCCCAAATACGCGATGATATCGGCCGATTCGTACAACGGATCCCCGTCAATCACCAAACACGGCACCTGACGCTCGCCCCCCAACGCGGCCAGCTCGTCCATGACCTTGACGTCGGTGGCGTCGCGCAGCTCGATTTCGGCCTCCCAACCGGGGCGGTTTTTTACCAACCAGTCCAAAACCTTGCGACAATACGGACAATAGGGGTAATAATACAGGATATATTCAGTCACAATAACCTCCTCGCTTGCCAACTACAGGGTCTATAATACCAATATGTACGCATCCGTCCTGATAGACGTCCCCACCCGAGCCCTCGACGCGCCCTTCACCTATGCGATTCCGGACGCGCCCCGCCCGGCTGACCGCAACGCGTCCTACGCCTCAAATACAGCGGGGGAGTATGAACGCTCCGCCGCTGTCGGCGACGCAGTCGCCGTGACCTTCAACAATCGCGTCGTCATCGGATACATCGTGGCTGTCAGCGATGCGGTGCCTGCAGGCGTGGATCCCGATACCGTCCTGCCGGTCCTCGCGGTCTGTCACGGCCCCTGGTTCAGGGACTACGCCGTGCCCGTCGCGCGCCGGATTTCCGAACACTACGCCGCCCCGCTCTCTGAATCACTCCGTTTATTCCTGCCACCCGGTCGCAAGCCGGTATTGCGGACCGACAAGCTGACCGGTGCCCGGGTGCTGCGTATGCCCGGACTGCGCCGCCGCAAAGCCGCAGACGTGCCTGCACGCACGCTGCGGGCGGGCAAAGCCCCACGCCCCGAACGCCTCAGCACCGGGCAGACTGCGGCGCTTGCCGCCATCGATCACGTGTCCGGTACCGCGCGCACCGTCCTGCTGGACGGTGTCACCGGCAGCGGCAAGACCGAGGTCTACCTGCAGGCGATCGAGCACGTGCTGGCAAACGGCGGCAGCTCCATCGTCCTGGTACCGGAAATCTCGCTGACCCCGCAGACCTGCGCGCGTTTCAGCGACCGTCTGGGCGAAACCGTCGCCGTCATGCATTCGCGTCTGACCCCGGCAGAACGCTTCGCGGCGTGGGAGCGCCTGCGCACCGGCGATGCGCGTGTGGTGGTGGGCGCGCGCTCGGCACTGTTTGCGCCGATGCAGGATCTGCGTCTGATTGTCATTGACGAGGAACACGACGACAGCTACAAAAACGGCCAAGCCCCGCGCTATCACGCCCGTGACGTCGCCCGGCACATAGCCGCTGAAACCGGCGCCACGCTGGTCCTGGGTTCGGCGACGCCGTCGCTTGACACCCGTGCGCTGCCGGGCATCCGGGTGGTCCGTCTGCCCGAACGGGTGACGGGAAACCGGCTGCCACAGGTCACCGTGGTCGACATGACCGACGAGTTCGCCGGTGGCAACCGTGCGATGTTTTCACGGCAGCTGACCGATGCCCTGCAACGGGTGCATGATGCGGGTGAAAAGGCCATTCTGTTGCTGAACCGGCGCGGTTTCGCGCAGTTTCTGCTCTGTCGCGAATGCGGTTACGTGCCACACTGTGAAGCCTGCTCGGTGTCGCTGACCTATCACGCAACCCAAAACCACCTGCGCTGTCATCACTGTGATGCGATCTATCCCGTCCCCCAGACCTGCCCGCGCTGTGGCAGCATCTACCTGCGCCAGTTCGGGGCGGGTACCCAGCGTCTGGCAGATGAACTGGCGCTACGCTGGCCCGATTGGCAGGCGATTCGCATGGATGCGGATACGACCACCGGTCGGGGCGGACACGTGCAGCTGTTGGCACAGTTCGAACAGCTGAAATCCGGGGTGCTGCTGGGAACCCAGATGATCGCCAAGGGGCATGACTTCCCCGATGTGACGCTGGTCGGCGTGATAACCGCTGACATCAGCTTGAACGTGCCCGACTTCCGTGCGGGCGAGCGCACCTGGCAACTGCTGCAACAGGTTGCTGGACGCGCGGGCAGGGGACAGGTGCCCGGGCGCGTGATCATACAGACCTATTGGCCCGAACACCGGGCAATACGTGCGGTTGAAACGGGATGTACCGATGATTTCATCGCGGCCGAGCTGCAAATTCGCGAACAGCTGGGTTACCCGCCCACCGCGCGCCTGTGCGAACTGGTCGTGGCATCCGTCAACGCGGCAGACGCGCGTTCATATGCCGAAACGCTGGGTAAGGCGTTTCGCGCCGACGAGGCGCTGCCCGACGGAATGACCGTGTTGGGACCGGCACCGGCGGTAATAGCCAAACTGAAGGGCAAATACCGCTACCACCTGTTGCTGAAAGGTCCGGCGGACTGTGAGCCCGGTCCCGCGGCGCTGGCAACACTGCGCGCCAACCGTGCCCCGCGCGGCGTCTCGGTCGCCGTCGATGTCGACCCCACCCGCAACCTGTAAATCGTCATTCCGGATGCGCGGTCGCGCATCCTCAACGCGGTTCCGCACAAACGTAAACCTGCGCCGGGTAACCCGTGCCGTTTGTCCGCGTGGCATGGTATAGTATTCGCGGTTAAAACACTTGTGTTACACGTGCTTGTTGGGCAAGGGCGACAGAGGACGACCGAGGACGACCGAGGGGGATACACGCAGGGTGCAACGCTTGACTCTGAATATGGTTCCGCAATGGACCGCCGACGCGGCACCGGACGCATTCGCGCGTCTGACCGCCGCGATCGGACCGCACCTGCAGGGTGCGCTGATGGAAAGCATCGACTCGCGATACGCCGCCCACCTGCACACGCTCCCCTTTAACCCCTACAGCCAATACTGCCTTTGCGACGCCCGCAGCGAACAGCTGACCTGGCATATCAACGCGCTGACCGACCAGGCAGCCGAATACATCCTGGCGCCACTCGAAAAACGCAACTCGATCAAACTCAAACACGGGGGAGTAACCCTGAACGTCGCCGCCAAGACCACAAGCGAACTGGCGCTCTCAACTCTGACCTCTCAGCTGCACGACGACCCGGAGCGCAAAACACACATCCAGGTCCTCACCCCCGCGGCCTTCAAGCAAAGCGGCAGCTACCGCCACGTACCGTCGACGCGCATGCTGTTCCAGAACCTCATCATGCACTACAGCGCGGTTTTCGACAACGACAAAGAGGTCGACCCCGACACCGTCGACTACATAGAACAGCACACCGACATCACCGCGTTCAACATCCGCTCGCGCTATTTCCAGCCGGCAGCCGGCCGGAAAATCCCGGGTTTCGTCGGGAAGTTGACGATACACGCGCGCGGCCCGCAAACGCTCACCGGATTCGTCCGCATGTTGCTGCGATTCGGTGAATACGCCGGGTTGGGAATCAAGACCTCGATGGGAATGGGGGGCATGCAACTGATATGAATGATATGACCGAAACAAACGGCACGAACGACACGAACCTTATGACCGAAACACAGGTCACGCTGACTTTCGGCGCCCTGCTACACGACATCGGAAAGATTGTCCAGCGCGCCGGTGCCGGCACCGGCAGAGCAACGCACTCCCGCCAGGGCGCGGATTTTCTCGCCGACCTTCAGGGACGAAATCCCGGTATCAGTGACGCCATCATCGACCAGGTCCGCTACCACCACGCCCGCGAAATGAAAGCCGCGACGGCAGCGACGCTTCCGGCGGACTCCTTGGCATGGATCACCTATTTCGCCGATAACATCAGCGCCGGTATGGACCGCAAATACACAGACGACGACAACGAAGCCCCCGACTGGGACCCAAATGTCAAACTGCACAAAATCTTCAACATCATCGACGGACACACCGACGAAAACACCATCGAAATCGGCGACATCGACGGAAAGCCGGGCAGCTACAACGCCATCCGCGAACGCATCGCAACCCACCTGGAATCCATCGAAGTCTCGCCCCGCGGCGTCAATTCGCTCATCAACCTGCTCGAGGCAACAACTGACACCGTCCCCTCATCCACGAACAAGGCGCAGCTGGTCGATGTCTCGCTGTTCGACCACGCGAAAACCACGGCCGCCATCGCGGCCTGCATCCATGCCTATCTGGACGCCACCGACCAAACCGACTACCGCGCGACGCTCTTCGATCAGGACACCTCGCCCGCCTATTACGACACCGACATGTTCCTGCTGTATTCCCTTGACATGTCAGGCATCCAGTCCTTCATCTATAACATCAGCGGTGACGGCGCCCTGAAACAGCTGCGCGCCCGGTCCCTGTACCTGGAAATGATGCTGGAACACATCGCAGACGAACTGCTGGCGCGCCTGCAGCTGTCCCGCGCGAACTTGCTGTACACCGGTGGCGGACACGCCTACCTGCTGCTGCCGAACACGGCCCGGGTAATCGAAACCCTCAGCAGCTTCCGACGCGAAGTTTCCGACTGGTTCCTGTCGCATTTCCGAACCGACCTCTATCTGGCGGCAGCTCGGGTCACTTGCAGCTCAAATGACCTGGCGAACAGTGGCGACGACAAAAACCGCTACCGGAACCTCTACCGGGAACTGACCCGTCAGCTGGCGGACGCGAAAGCCTCCCGCTATACGGCAGACACGATACGTAAACTGAACTTCAAACAAGCGGGGGAGCAAGACTCCCGCGACCACAGTCGTGAATGCACGGAGTGCCATCGTTCGGACCTGCATATTTCAGACAGGAAATGTTCGCTCTGTAACGCACTGGGCGAAATATCAGCCGACCTGGCAAGAAAAGACATCTTTGTGGTTTCGCGCGCTGACGCGGACACGGACGGACGTGGGTACGTACTCCCCCTGCCCTTTGATTGTGTGTTCAGTGTGTATTCGGAAAACGAATACAGGAAAAATACGCCGGCAAATCTGCTGCGCGTCTATACCAAGAACAGCCCGTCCACCGGCTTGGACTTGGCGACGCATATTTGGATGGGCGACTATGCGGCACCGGTGCGCGACGGTATCGGCGATTACGCACGTGGCGGTGAGACGCTGCCGGACGGGTTGGGTATCAAGCGGCTGGGGGTGCTGCGTGCCGATGTCGACAACTTGGGCTGGGTGTTCACACATGGGCTGCCGCCCGACAAGGCGTCAATCAGTCGCAGCTCGACCTTGAGCCGTGCGCTGAGCCGGTTCTTTAAGTACGAGTTGAATAGAGTTCTGGCCGCGGGGGGCTACCGGGCACAGATTATCTATTCGGGCGGCGACGACCTGTTCCTGATAGGGAACTGGTCCGATGTGCTGTACGCGGCGCGCGATATTCGCGATGCGCTGGACGATTTCACCGGCAACGGAGTGTTAACGCTCAGTGCCGGTATCGGGATGTATACGGCGACGTTTCCGATTGCGCGCATGGCGGCGGAGGTCGGGTGTTTGGAGTCGGTGGCGAAACGCCGCGACGGTAAGGACGCGTTGGCGCTGTGGTCTGCGGACACGGTGTATGGCTGGGGTGAGTTCGAGTCCGAGGTTTGGCCGAAGCTTCATGAGGTTCAGCGCGTGTTTGAGGACAATGAAAAGGGCAAGGCCTTTATTTACCGGATGATTGCGCTGCTGCGCAATTCACAGGACAGCATCAGTATCCCGCGTCTGGCGTATCTGCTGGCGCGTAGTTTCGAGGGCAAACAGAACGGGACCGAGGTCAGCCGGCAGTTCTATGGCTGGGCGATTGATACGGCGCAACGTCGGTATCTGATTACGGCATTGGAGTGGTATGTCTATAGCATTCGAGAGAAAGGATAGAGGGGATGGCAACAGTTTTGGCGGAATTCAAGAGCGGCAAATTGGACGATACCACGTTTGGTACGTATGCCGAGCAATTCGTGAAGCAGCTTGAAAAAGACCGTCGCGGTGAAAAATTTGCGCTCACGACTACAAAGCTCCGTGGGATATACGGTCTGATTATGAACCTGTATACGCGGATCAATGACCCGGCAGATTTCGATAAATACCGTGCCGATATACAGTACTTGAAGGTCAAGATGGCTTATGAAGCCGGCAGGGAAGCCACGGTAAAAGACTTTCTACAGAAAACGGCGCTGATGGTTTTGGTCGACAGAATCAAGACCTACGAGCAATTCCAACTGTATTGCCGCTATGCGGAAAGTCTGGTTGCCTACTTTAAGTACTATGGCGGAAAGGATAAATAACAATGGCATACACCAAGATAAAAATTACCGGCACCATCAAGATAAAGACAGGCCTGCACATCGGGGGCGACGACTCGTTTTCCGCCATCGGTGCTATCGACTCACCGGTTGTGCGCGATCCGGGCTCACGCCTGCCCATCATTCCGGGCTCATCTCTTAAAGGAAAGCTACGCTCGCTGTTGGCGCGGGAAAAGGGCTCGATCCCGGCTGCAGGAGTTAAAGGCCCCGAAAACGACTGCCGCGAGATCAAGCGCCTGTTCGGATCTGCGGCTAACGACAGCAACGCGGAGGGCACCGGCATCCAAATGTCGCGACTGCAGTTCGCGGACTGTTTTCTGCAGAACAAAGACGCGCTCCCCGCTGTGACCGAGAACAAGTTCGAGAACACTATTGATCGTTTGACCTCGGTTGCCAACCCGCGCCAGATCGAGCGCGTCGTGCGCGGGGCAGAATTCAAGCTGGAAATAATCTATAACGTCGAGGACACAGACGAAGTGGCAGAGGACTTTGCGAACCTACAGCTGGCACTCGATTTGCTGCGCAACGATTATCTGGGCGGCGGCGGTACCCGCGGAAACGGACGCATAGAGTTTGAAAAAATCTCTGCCGCGGTCGTCACCGGGGATACCGAACTTACGGTCCCGGAGCTGAAATGAGCACGAGCATGCGGCTGGTCAAGCTGAGCTTCCTAGCGCCTGTGCATTTCGGCGACGGCAGGCTTTCGGGCAGTGCCTATGCAATCGCCGCTGATACCTTGTTCAGTGCGTTGTTCATCGAGTCCCTACGTTTGGGAGCGGACGAATCGCTGCTGCAGGCTGCCCGTTCGAGCGATTGTCTGCTCAGCGACGCCTTTCCCTATATCGGGGATCGCTACTACCTGCCCCGCCCGATGCTGCCGCCACATCCCGATGCACAGAACGCGGCACCGTCCGACCGCAACGCTGCCACGGCAGTAAAGGCCATGAAGCAGCTCGACACTATTCCCTCTGATGCGTTCGATGCCTATCGCGCGGGTACTCTGGATGCACCGCAGGAGCTCAGCCGTTTCAACCCGGGTACCGACGGCGTGCAAACCAAAGTCAACCTGACCAAGCCGGAAGCAAAGCCCTACCACGTGGGTGGCTTTACCTTCGCGGACAATGCGGGGCTCTATTTTTTGGTCCAGGGCGAATACGATCTGACGCCGCTGCTAAAAAGCCTGCAATACTCGGGGCTGGGGGGTGAGCGCAGCAGCGGTTATGGCCGTTTCGAGTATAAGGTCCTGGATCCGGTTCCGGCGTCTGTGTTGCCACGGTCCACATCTGCAGACGGCGCGCATATGCTGCTGGCATCTGCGGCTCCGACTGACAGCGAACTGAGTGATGACCTGCTGGCAGGGGCGCGTTACCGCTTGCGCAGGCGCGGCGGTTTCGTCCAATCGACGGCGCATGCCCCGACCCTGCAAAAGAAACGCGATTTCTACACCTTTGCCGCCGGGTCGGTCTTCCAACAGCGGTTCGCGGGCGACGTTTTCGACGTCAACGCCACCCCCGGCGCACACCCCGTCTATCGCTACGCACGCGCAATGTGGTTGGAGGTATAACCATGTCCGTCAAACACTACACGGCAACACTCACCACCATCGGCCCCGTTCACATCGGCACAGGCAGTCAATATGAAAAGAAGGACTACTTTCAAAAGGACGATATGATCCATATTTTGGATCCTGCACAGTTCTTTGCGGGCCTGAGCAAGGAACAGTCGCTTGGCTATATACAGTTTCTGGAAAGACCGTCACGCGACGGGCTACAGGGCTTTTTGTCTGAAAACAGCCTGTATGATCTGGCGTTGAAGTGCACAGCATACAGAATAGCATCCCCGCTGACACGCAATAGAGGAGGAAAAGAACGCTTTGATGCCGTCTTTGAGTTTGTGAAAGATGCCTACGGAAAACCTTATGTTCCGGGTTCGAGCATCAAAGGAATGCTACGTACGGCAATACTTTCCGCGGTTGTTTCGGGAAACAACAAGCCGTTTCAAGCTCTGTTTGATGAAGCAGCCGCTCGTGATCGCGGCCGGCAAAAGACCGCGGGTAAACCCATTGAGCGTAAGGTGTTCTGGCGCGAAATACCGGACCCCGACAATCCTGACATCGTAAACGACGTTATGCGCTACCTGTCCGTTTCCGATTCCGATCCCTTGGATACAGGGGATCTGGTCTTCGTGAAGAAGTACGACAAGTTTGCTCGGGGGGACAAGGCCGATCATAAGGCAAAGATGGGTAATTTGGCGACTTTTGAGGGAAATGAACTGAATATCTATCGCGAAAGCCTGAAACCCGGCACAAAAATCAGGTTCACATTGGATATTGATGACCGAATCAATGCGTACATCAAACTCGACGGGTGCGCTCTATCTTTGATCCTGAAGCAATTCAACGATCTGTATCGTGCGTGCTTTTTGGACAGTTTTGATGAAGCACCGGCAAGGGGCACGGGCAGCGCCGGAACGAACGATAATAGGTGTCAATACGTGGCCCAGGCAGGTCCGGCAAAAGGAATGAGATGCCCGAATAGGGCGATTGGGGACACCGGATACTGTAAGACACACCAAGACAAGACAGGCGCTGGCGATACATCTGTGGCATCTTCCGCGGCGGTAACGTGCTACCTGGGTGGGGGAGTGGATTTCGACAGCAAGACTATCCTGAACGCACTGTTCAAGGATGACCCCTCGCGTCTCGATGTTATTTCGCGTATTCTCTACAGCCAATTTCCCAGTAAGGTATCGGAAACCAAGCCTGAATTGGCTGAACTGAGAAACGACATCATGCGTGTCGGCTTTACGCCTCTGCCCTTTTCCCAAGTGGGCAGGCAGGCGAAGGAGGATCATCGTCACTGGAAAGATGGGGAACTGGGCGTCTCTCCGCATACGCTGAAAATGGGAAAGATCGGGAGCAATTACTATCCGATGGGTAAATGCGAGCTGAAACTGGAGGAACGATCGTTATGAGCGTTCTTTTTACGCCCGTGGGAAAATCAGACCGCAAAGGTCTGGACCCCGAGAGCGAGGGTGCCATCTGTCACATTATTCGCAACTACACAGACATCGACACGGTCGTGCTTTATATTTCGGATGAGCTGTTGGCAGAGGACGCGAAAGATCCGTTTCCAGAGTATATACACACGGTTCGCCCGGGGCTGCATGTGGAATATGCGAAACGTCCCGACCTGGTAGACGTACACAGATTCGATGCGTTTTATGATGACTTCGGGTCTGAACTCACAAAGATCTCTCATGAAAGCCCTGATTCCCCCATCTACGTGAACCTGACTTCGGGTACGGCGGCAATGCAATCATCGCTGATGGTGCTCTGTGAAGTGTTTCATAGAAAACTCATTCCCCTGCAAGTCGATAACCCGCAATACAACTCATCCGGAAATCGCTGCTATGAGGTTCAGACGAAGAACTTCCGGCGCTTGATCATCTTGGAAAACATCAAAGCACTGATCGCGCAATATGACTATCATGGTGCACGCGAACTGGCGACAGGTGTGGTATCCCCGGAATCGATGCAGTTGATAGAGGGGGCGGTCGACCGTTATGAGCTGCGTTCGCGCCAGGCACGCAAAAAACTCGGGCATGAGCTGTCGAATGAACTGATGGGTCAAACCTCACCAATCGGAAAGTGTTTCGAATATCTGCAATATCTGTCGGTGTTGGAAAAACGGGCAGAATGGGCGGGATTTGTACGAGGTGCCGATCCGGCGACGGTCGGCACCTTGCTCTGCTTGGTTGATGCATTCACCGAATTCGACAGGACGGAGTTGGTTAAGAGTGGCACTGTCGCCGTCCTCAATGTCGAATATGTTCAGGGAGACCCGGAATTGAAGAAGTACTTCAAGAGCGCGATGGAAGCAAGGTCTGCCGATAAATATATTGGATGGTTTCCCTTGACAGACATCGTTCGGGATAGAAGTAGACTGTTCGAAAGGGATGTCATTGATGCAATTGAAAGAATTGGGGGTCTGCAAAGGACCCGAAACCGCTTTGTTCATAACATCGAGGCGGTTGACGTGAATGCAGAGAAGCTTGCTGCCGACTGGCAAGCTGTGTGGCACACACTGCTGAAAGCAGCCGCAGCGAAGGCGGAAGAGGTTCTGCCTCCATGGGATTCATACAACAAGCTCAACGAAACTATCATCCGGAGTCTGTAGAGAACGGGGAAGATATGCCCAGTTTATACATCACGGATTCGACGGCAAAGGTGGGGTTTCGCGAGAACCGCATTGTCGTGACGTTTGAGGACACCGAACAGGGTTATCCGATCGAGACAATCGACACGGTCACCATATTCGGGTTGCCTCATGTCTCGATGAAACTGATGAGCGAGCTGTTGCGTCGAAAGATCGACCTGCTGTTCTATTCGACGGATGGACACTATTTCGGTAGATTCGCCAATCCGGACAACGTGAACACCGCCCGACAGAAAGCCCAGGCGTATCTCAGCTCGGACCCGGACTTCCGCTTGGTGATGGCGCGCGGGTTCATCGGAGGCAAAATCAAGAACAGCATCGATCTGTTGCAGGCGCATGATACTGAAAGCTGTCTGACGGAATCCGACTTTCGCGGCATGCGGCATTCGCTGGAATGGTTGGCGCGTGCAGACACTGTCGAAGAACTGATCGGATTCGAGGGCAACGCGGCAAAGGCCTATTTTGAAGCCCTGTCGAAACTGGTTCCGCCCGAATTCGCATTCAGCGGACGATCGAAGCGCCCGCCGCGCGACAGCTTCAACTCGATGATCAGTTTCGGGTACTCGATGCTCTATCGCCATGTGATCGGTGCCGTCGAACGGCACGGGCTGAACCCCTATTTCGGATTCATGCACGCCGACAAAGAAGGACACGCGACCCTGGTCAGTGACTTGATGGAAGAGTGGCGTGCCATCATCGTCGACGAAACCGTGCTGGCACTGATTGGGCAAAGAGCTCTGACTCCCGAATTGTTTACGCAGGATCCGGATACAGGCGGCGTGTTCATCGGGCGTGATGCCATGCGGACGCTGACACGTGCGCTGGGGGAGAAGTTCAAGCAAACACAGCGCTATATCGCAGACGACGACTATCATTACGGGTTCCAGTACGCGTTGGATTTGCAGATCGTGTCGCTGGTGAATGCGATCGAGGCGCATGACCCGACCCTGTACCGGCCGGTGACGCAACGTGACGAGTCCGCCGGCGCAACATGAAAGAGCGCTTTTTCAATATCCCGATTTTCGAGGGGAAGAAAAAGGAAGTCCAGAAATGGTATGTCCTGGTGATTTACGACATCTCGGACAACAAAAAGCGTACGCGGCTGGCGAAATATCTGAACGGATTCGGATTTCGCATTCAGTTGTCAGCCTACGAGGCGATACTGACCCGCGAAAAGTACCGCAAGATGGAACAGGGGATAGGGCGCATCGTGGGCCCCGAGGACAGTGTGCGGATCTATCGGATTCGCGGACAGGGGGAAGTGAGTATATTCGGAAGTGGCGACCTGATAAGCGACGAAGATGTCGTTGTGCTGTGAGAAAATAGAGTATGTTGCGCGAAGCTACTGAAAGAACCGTTGTGATGACTAGCACAAATCCGCTAGAATGTAAAGAGGGTTGAGTGACCCTGAACCCCGCGAGGGGACGGAAACACGAACAATAAGATCTTTCACAAAAAACGTAAACAACTTAAGTTGAGTGACCCTGAACCCCGCGAGGGGACGGAAACTTCTTCGTCTGCAGCCGTGTCCGACACCCAAAGCCAAGGTTGAGTGACCCTGAACCCCGCGAGGGGACGGAAACTTTAGGATGGCATTCCGCCCATACCTTATACAAGTTGAGTGACCCTGAACCCCGCGAGGGGACGGAAACCCACAGCGACTTGCCTGTGATATTCTCGACGCGAATGTTGAGTGACCCTGAACCCCGCGAGGGGACGGAAACTTGTCGACGCGAATTTTAGTTCGCGTCAATGTCAACGTTGAGTGACCCTGAACCCCGCGAGGGGACGAAAACTCCCTTAAGCCCTTAATGTGCGCGTGAAATGTCTTTGACATTTCACGCGCACCGCCACCCAACCCGATTTTTGGGCTTGCCGGCGCCGTTGACGGCGCTATGCGCCATCAACACAAAGGCGCGCCGTTCCGAACAATGCCCCCGAGGCGAAAAGCACGCCACGGGACCTGTTATGTGGCGACGGACGTCGCCACGCGGGGGCACGGAGTGCCCCCTTACAGGGCGTCCGGAAATTGCAGGCGATATGTCCAAACCGACGATATGACCAATAGTCAATCAGTGAATGTTCAATCGAAGTAATCCCCGTAGCGCGGCACTCCGTGCCGCCCCTGAGCGAAACGAGCATTTTCGTTTCGCGAAAAAGTCTGGGTGTGAGCGAAACGAGCTTTTTCGTTTCGCGAAAAAGTCTGGCTGTGAGCGCAACCGGGCCCGGCAGGCTGCTTGTCCGCTATACTTGATTCCCTATGACTGATAGCACACACATACGCAACTTTTCGATAATCGCCCACATCGACCACGGCAAATCGACGCTGGCCGACCGCATTCTGGAGGCCACGCACACGGTCGAGACGCGCGATATGGTCGAGCAGCTGCTGGACAGCATGGACATCGAACGCGAACGCGGCATCACCATCAAAGCCCAGGCCGTGCGCGTCTTGTACGACGCCGACGACGGGCAGCGTTACGAACTGGACCTGATTGACACACCCGGCCACGTCGACTTCACCTACGAGGTCAGCCGCGCGCTCGCCGCATGCGAAGGCGTGTTGCTGGTGGTTGACGCCAGCCAGGGGGTAGAGGCCCAAACGGTCGCCAATGCGATGCTGGCCATGAACGCGAATCTGGAAATCATCCCCGTCATCAACAAAATCGACCTGCCCGCCGCAGAACCCGACCGCGTGCGCACCGAAATCGAGGAAGGCCTGGCAATACCTGCCGAAGACGCGATTTTGACCAGTTCAAAAACGGGGGAGGGTGTCCACGATGTCCTGGAGGCCATCGTGGCCAGAATTCCCGCACCCGCAGGTAACAGCACGGCCCCTGCGCGTGCGCTGATATTCGACAGCTGGTTTGACGAATACCGCGGGGTTATCGCGCTGATTCGGGTGGTCGACGGTTGTATCAAACAGGGCCAGAGTCTGCGCCTGATGGCGACAGGCGTCACCTGTGACGCCGAAGAGGTCGGCGTGCGCCGTCCCGCAAACCAGCCGATGGCAGAACTGTCTGCCGGCGAGGTGGGCTATTTGGTCACCGGTCTGAAGGACCCGGCGTTGGTTACCGTCGGTGACACGGTCACAGCAGCAGACCACGGTGCAGAGATTCCGCTCCCCGGCTATCGCGAGATAAAACCGATGGTGTATGCGGGCCTGTTCCCGGTCGACGGCGACCGGTACACGGACCTGCGTGATGCGCTGGACAAGCTGAAGCTGAACGACCCGGCGCTGGTGTATACGCCCGAGACCAGTCACGCGCTGGGATTCGGCTTTCGCGTCGGGTTTTTGGGGCTGCTGCACATGGAGGTCATCCAAGAGCGGCTGGAGCGCGAGTTCGACCTGGATCTGTTGGCGACCGCGCCGTCGGTGTCGTATCACGCGCATTTGACCGACGGGACGATGCTCTCGATTCATTCGCCGCAGGATATGCCCGACCCCAGCGAGATGGAGCGCATCGAAGAGCCGTACTTGCGCGCGACGGTGTTGGTGCCGCCCGACTATGTGGGTGCGGTGATGGAGCTGGCGCAGGGGCGGCGTGCGACCTTTCTGGATATGCAGTATCTGGGTCCGAACACGGTCGAGATGCACTATGAGCTGCCGTTAAGCGAACTGATTCTGGACTTTTTCGACCAGCTGAAATCGCGTACCAAGGGCTATGCCAGTCTGGATTACGAGTTCAGCGGGTATAAGCCCAGTGACTTGGTCAAGCTGGATATTTTGCTGGCGGGGCGTCCGGTCGATGCGCTGTCGTTTATCGTGCATAAGGACAAGGCCTATGATCGCGGCGTGATTCTGACGCGCAAGCTGAAGACGATCATCCCGCGCCAGATGTTCGAGTTGCCGATTCAGGCCGCGGTGGGCAGCCGGGTGCTGTCGCGCACGAACGTGAAAGCCAAGCGCAAGGACGTGCTGGCGAAATGCTATGGCGGCGACATCACGCGCAAGCGCAAGCTGTTGGAGAAACAGAAAAAAGGCAAGAAGCGCATGAAGAGCATCGGGAATGTCGAGGTGCCGCAGGAGGCCTTTATGGCAATCCTAAAGGTTGATGACTGACAAAGAGTTGCACAGCCCTGTGCCCTATCAGCTGTTTCAGGCGCCGATGGCAGGCGTCGGCGACGCCCCTTTCCGCGGCCTCTGCAAGCGCTATGGCGCGGACCTGACCTGCACCGAGATGGTCAGCGCCAAAGGCCTGCACTATGACCGGCGCCACAAGCGCTCACACCGTTACCTGCGCCTGCACCCGGACGAGACCCCGGCGGCGGTTCAGCTGTTCGGGCGCGAGGAATCGTTTCTGGCCGCACAGGCGCGCGCGGTCGTGGACAAGCTGGGACCTGCGATCGCCGCCATCGACCTGAACGCCGGCTGCCCGGTCCCCAAAGTTGTCCGCAAAGGCGAGGGCTCGGCCCTGATGGCAGAACCCGAACTGCCGGCGCGGCTGGTGGCGGCGATGGTGGCGGCACTGGACGGCACCGGGGTGCCGGTCACGGTCAAAATCCGCGCCGGCGTGACGGCGGACGCGGTTAACGCGGTCGAAGTCGCCCGTCGCTGCCAGGACGCCGGCGTCGCGCGCATCGCGATCCACGGCCGCACGGCCGATCAGTACTATTCCGGCTGCTCGGACACAGACGTGATTGCAGCCGTCAAAGCGGCGGTCTCGGTCCCGGTGATAGCCTCGGGCGACCTGATGACCTGCACGGACGTCGCGCGCGTACTGGAAGCGACGCATGCCGACGGCGTGATGATTGCGCGCGGTGCGCTGGGGAACCCTTGGATTTTTCCGCAGACGCGCGGCCTGCTGCAACACCTGCAATTGGGTGGAACGGCGGGGGAGTACGTCCCGACGCAGCCGTCTGTCCCGGAACGTCTGGCGGTGATGCGCGAACACGCGGCTGACGTGGTTGACTGGTACGGGGTCGACGACCTGGCGCGATTCCGTGGACACGCGGCAGGCTACATCAAGGGGCTGCCGGGTGCGGCCGTGTTTCGTCGTCGGATACAAGAAATCAAGACCTTGGCTGCACTGGACACGCTGATCGAGGAATATCTGGCATATGAGCGCTAGATATGTGTCCGGCGGGGGCGTGTCCCTCTATATCCATGTGCCGTTCTGTGTGCGTCGCTGCAGCTATTGTGACTTTTATTCGTGCACTGATCTTTCGGCGCGCGAGGCCTTTCAGCACGCGCTGGTCCGCCAGATTGCATCCCTGCCGCGGCCGGAAAGCATTCCGTCCGTCTATTTCGGTGGGGGAACACCTTCGCTGCTGGCATCGTCGATTGCCGATATTCTGGATACCGTACGCAGGTATCACACGCTAACGGACACCTGCGAAATCACCGTCGAAGTCAACCCCGAAAGTTTCACGGCAGAACTTTGCGATACGTGGCGGCGCGCCGGGGTGAACCGCGTGTCCATCGGTGTGCAGAGTATCGATGATGCGACGCTCAAAACGCTGGGGCGCGTCCACAACGCGGACCGTGCGCGTGCCGCCGTGCAGCTGGCGCATGCGTCCGGGTTTGAAACATCCGTGGACTTGATGTGCGCTATCCCGGGTCACGAGGCGGCTTTCACCGACAGCCTGCAGTGGGCTGCCGACTGCGGGGCCCGGCATATCTCGGTCTATCCGCTGACGGTCGGTGAGGACACGGCGCTGGCAGCGCGCATACAGCGCGGGGACGCACCGGCCCCCGATAGTGACACCGCAGCAGACCAGATGCTGCTGGCGGAACGTGTGCTGACCGGGGCCGGCTTCGAACACTATGAAATCGCGAACTATGCGAGACCGGGTGCGCGCGCGCGGCATAACCTGCGCTATTGGCAGCCCGGTGCGGGTACGGGCGATTATTTGGGGCTGGGCCCTGCAGCGTGGTCGATGCGCAATCGGGTTGACGGCGGACGCGAGCGCTTCGCGTTGCACCGGACGCTCAGGGAGTATCTGGATGACCAGTGCGTGTCCGAGCCAGGGGTGCCGATTACGGGACCTGCGGAAACGGGCGAATCGGGCGAATCGGGGGCGCTGGACGGTGTGTTTGACGTGCTGACGGCGGAGGCGGCACGTCGAGAGGACCTGATGCTGGCGATGCGGGTGGCGGATGGCGTGGCGGCGGGTCAGGTGCAGGCGGCGGGTTTGAGCGCGGTGTTTGAGGACTTGGTCGCGCGTGGATTGGTCGAGTTGTTTGTGCCGGACATCGACCCGGGTGATACGAGTGACACGAGTAACACGAGTAACGTAAGGAGCGCGCGTGACTCGGGGAGCCACGCGCGGGGGAATACACGGTCCGGTGCACGCTATCGCTGCACACAGACCGGTTGGTTATTGGGAAACGAGGTATTTGCGGCGATCCTGCCGTAAGCGGGATTACCGCGTGTGGTCACACAGCGTGCGTTCGCTGTGTTCTGGCGCCGGCCTATCTGCTGATTCCCGAATAGGCGTCGTTCGCGCACGGTCCGACGTACTGCGCCTGACCGAAGGCCAGTATCGCCAGGAATATCACCGACAGAAAGAACAGTCCGATGCCGAACGCGGATTCTTTGCCGAACGACCGTGCCAGATCCATGCTGACGATGAAATAGACCACGATATTGACCACCGGGATGCAGAACAGTATCAGCCACCACCAGGGGCGACCGATAATCTGCAGCATCACGTAATAGTTGTAAATCGGAACGATGCCCTCCCAGCCGGCCCGTCCGGCCTTTTGGTACAGCTTCCACAGCATAACCCAGCAAAACACCAGGTAGATGATAGCGAACAGGATGTAACACCCGAATCCGGCAAGTGCCGCCCCTGAACTTAATGCACTGTCATACGCCGAGCTGTCCATGAACCTCTCCTCTCGATTGTGCGCGTACACCCTGATCGCGCAACGGCCCTTCCTCTTTGCGCACTACTGTACCACATAACAACCCGCCACCCTCGCAATGACGGCGGTATATTTTGGCAATTGCCTGTGACATCGGCACGCAATCCCCAACAACAACAAATCGTTGTGGGAACGAAACAGACAGTTTCTAACAAACCGTGTATAATCAAACGCCTATCACGACCGTGATGGACAGGCCGGGGGACGCACTCCCCCGATAAACGGGAAGGAAATGGGATGTCAGTACGTCAGCTGAGTGTGTTCATGGAGAACAAGGCGGGTCGCCTCGCAGACATCACGGCTGCGGTCGCGACGGCAGGTTCGAACATCCGCGGCTTCGTCGTATCCGACACTGCGGAGTTCGGCATCATCCGTTTCGTTCTGTCACGGTTCGACGAGGGCGTGGCCGCCCTGCGCAACGCGGGTTTCACCACCGCGGAAAGTGAGGTCATTGTCATCGACTTGTCGGAGGATCGCCCCGGCCGCTTGGCGGCTGTGCTGCGCGAACTGTCCGATGTCGGTGTCAATGTTGAGTACGCCTACAGCCTGGTCGATCGGCTGCTGGCGATCAGTGTGGCCGACGCGAACAGTGCTGAAAAACTCATTGCCCAGCGAAACATCCGCGTGTTGTCGCAGGCGGATATCGACAGCCTATAGCCAACGGTCTGCAGGCTGCAGACCCTAGGCTGCCCGGCGCATTTCGGGGATACAGGGCGGGGGAGTGTGAACGCTGCACACCTGTCCGGTCCCCGGGATTGCCGGATATCCGTAGCGCTGAGGCATATCAGGCAATTAATGTGAACGCACTTACCGACTAAGCGAACCGACTAAGCAAACAGGGAGGACTGACTGATGCCGATTTGGAATCCGGAATATGAATGTATGGAGCGCGCGCAGATGCGCGAGCTGCAACTGTCGCGCCTGAAAGACCAGATCACGCGCGCCTACACGCACAGTAAGCACTATCACGCCGCACTGGACGCGGCGGGTGTGCATCCCGGCGACATTCACGAGTTGTCGGACCTGGCGAAACTGCCGTTCACCGACAAAACCGCGCTGCGCGATAACTACCCCTTTGGGATGTTCACGGTGCCGATGAACGAGATCGTGCGCGTGCATTCATCCAGCGGGACCACCGGAAAACCCATCGTGGTGGGCTACACACGCGCCGACCTGCAGATATGGACAGAAATGTGCGCGCGCCTGTGTTCGGCTGCGGGTGTCACGGCGGACGACCGGGTGGATATGACGTTTTTGTATGGCATGTTCACCGGGGGCTGGGGGATGCATTACGCGATCGAGCGTATCGGGGCGACTATCATCCCGGCGGGCTCGGGCGCGACTGAGCGCCACCTGATGATGATGCAGGATTTCGGGACGACCGTGTTTATCGGCACCCCGTCCTATGCCGTGTACCTGTCAGAAGTGGGCGAGCGCGAGGGTATCGATTTCGCGCAGCTGCCGATACGGCTGGGCCTGTTCGGTGGCGAGGCGACGTCTGTTGCCATGCGCAAGGAAATCGAGGCGCGCATGGGAATCCGCGCGACCGATAACTATGGTCTGTCCGAGGTGGGAGGACCCGGGGTTGCGGGCGAATGCGAGGTCGGTGTCGGCCGCCACGTAAACGAGGACAATTTCTATCCCGAGATCATCGATCCGGATACCGGCGAGGTCTTGCCGGAAGGTGAGGTGGGCGAGCTGGTCTTGACCACGCTGACCAAAGAGGCGATGCCGATTTTGCGTTACCGCACCCACGACCTGACGCGGCTGACCTATGAGCCCTGTGCCTGCGGGCGAACCCTGTGTCGTATCGATCCGGTACGCACGCGCACCGATGACATGCTGATCATCCGTGGCGTGAACGTCTATCCCAGCCAGGTTGAAGACATCCTGTTCAGCGTCGAAGGGGTATCTCCGCATTACCTGATCGTTGTCGACCGCAAGTCCGGTCTGGACAACCTGGAGATTCGTCTGGAGATTGACGCCGCCCTGTTCAGCGACCGTATGGAGCCTTTGGTCGAGATGCAAGAGCGGATCGCCGAAAAAGTGCAAGCGGTGTTGGGTCTGCGCGCACACATCCGCTTGGTCGAGCCGGGCTCCATCGAGCGTACCCAGGGCAAGAGTAAGCGCGTCCTGGACCGTCGCAAGCTGTAATGCATGCTGCTTGAAACATTCTGACTGCACGAATGGGGAGGATGCCGATAAAAAGCTTTACAGCTTTTTCGGACACCTCCCCATTTTGTTTGACGCTGAAAGCTGCTGCCTCGGGTTTGATCTTGACCACCCCCACCGTCATTGCGAGGCGACGTAGTCGCCGTGGCAATCCATAACGGGTTTGACCTTGACCTTGACCTTAATCCGACACTGAAAGACGATGCCGATAAAAAGCTTTAGGTGGCATCAGATTTGCCCGTATAATGAAATGAGTATTGAGTTGTACGTACGCGAGGGCAGCACAAGGGGAAGGGATACAGCATGGGCACCACCGTAACGACCGGAACGATTCCATTCAAAGGCTACGAGACCTGGTATCAGCGGGTTACCCCCGACGCAGCAGGCGACAAAGCGCCGCTGTTGACCTTTCACGGGGGGCCGGGTGCCTGTCACAACTACCTGAAATCACTCGACGGGATAGCAGAACAGCACGGGCGCGAGGTCATCTACTATGACCAGTTGGGCTGCGGAAACTCCCCCACGGACGAACGTCCAGATCTGTGGTGCATCGACACCTACGTACAGGAAGTCGATGTCGTACGCGAAGCCTTAAGGCTTGACCGTGTGCACCTGCTGGGCCAAAGCTGGGGCGGGATGCTGGCACAGGAATACGCGCTGACGCAACCGGACGGCGTGCTGTCCATGGTCGTGGCGTCATCTCTCGCCTCTATTCCCCTGTGGCAGGCAGAGGCCGTGCGCCTGATCAAGCTGATGGCGCCCGAGCAGCGCGACGTCTTGCTGCGCGCACTGGATACCGGCGACTTTACCGGCGAGGCTTTTGAGGCCGCTACCAAAGAGTACGTCCGGCGTCATGAAATCGAGCTGGAGGTCTGGCCCGACTACGTCGAGCAGAGTTTCTCGCATATGTCGCCCGTCTATCCGCATATGTGGGGTCCCGAAGAGTTCGTTTGCACGGGAACACTCGCAGACTGGGATATCACCGACCGTATTGGCGCCATCAAAATCCCGACGCTGGTTACCACAGGCGTCCAGGACGAGGCGACGCCCTATATCGCACAGGCAATCGCACACAACATTCCGGGTGCCCGTCTGGAGCTGATTCCGGGAACGCACCTGTGCCATGTGGAGCACCCGGCAGAATACAACGCGCTGGTCGATGCGTTCCTGGGACAGCACGACTAGGCACACGTCGACGCCGGGAGCCGGGAAGCATATCACCGATGCCACAGCTGTTCTATAAGCGCCATATTGACACGCTGATCGACATTTTCGGCGATCTGGATTCGGTTGAACGCGAACTGAACCACAACCAACTGACGATGGATCACCTGCGTGCGGCAGAGTTGTATGCCAAGGCGCGCAGCTATGTGCATGTGGTCGATACCATTCCGCTGCCGCGCAAGCTGCGCCCCGCCGCGCGTGCGGTGGCGGATGCCGCTTGGTTGTTGGCGCAGATGATCGAGCCGGTCGCGATCGTGGATGCCGAAGACGAGCTGCGCCCTGTGGGCGAGGCACGCAAATACGGCGGCATCCAACCCAGCGAGACGCATTTTCAACCGGATGCCTTTGACCGCTATGCCGACTACATGGAAAAAGCCCGCACGCTGTTGGCGATCCCGGTCCCCGCGTAACCCCGCGCGTAACCGCAAAACTGAGCATCTGCGTGCCGCCTGTGGTACTATATACGCGGCACAAACAGGAGGGAAAGGCATGTTTGGGGACGTGAGGCGCCGGTTTGGGCGCCGGTTATCACAAGCACTATCACAGAGACTGGCCGAAGCCAAGCGGGTCGTGACGCAGCCCTTGCGTCTGGGCGCCTTGCTGCTGGCTGCCACCATGCTGCTGCTGCCCCTGACGGCGTGCAGAGATTCCGGGAAAGACACTCAATCCTCATCCATCAAATCAGCCGCCATGGCCAGCGGAGAAAAGAAAATCACCGTCGCCATCAGCAGCGAGCCCATCAGCTTGGACGCGGCGCAGACAATGGACTATAACAGCGACCGCGTGTCCGAGGACATTTATGACACCCTGTTGCGTTTCGCCGACGGCAGCATGGAGATTGAGCCTGCACTGTGTGAACGCTACGAGGTATCCGACGACGGCTTGGTGTACACCCTGCACTTGCGGCACGGCGTGAAGTTTCACGACGGGACCGATTTCAATGCGGCTGCAGTACTCTTTAACTACCAGCGCCTGACTGACAAAAAGAACCCCTACTATGGCATCGGAACCTATCCTTTTGGCGAGTTGGTTGCGAGCACCGTGAAAACACTCACCGCACAAAATGAAGATACGGTGATTATCACGCTCTACCGCGCCGACGCATCGTTTCCCACCGCGCTGGCGATCCCCCAGGTGGCCGCCATCCCCTCGCCCACGGCGATCAAGAAACTGGGCAAGGACTACGGCAAAAACCCCGTGGGGACCGGTCCCTATAAGTTCAAAAGCTGGGTTCCCGGAAACGAGATCACCTTTGTAAGCAATCCGGATTACTGGGGCGGAGCCCCTGCCGTCACGCGTCTGGTTTATCGTTTCGTGATTGATCCGGCAGCCCGCCTGTCCCAGCTGAAAGCAGGCACCGTTGACATGGCGGTGAACATTTCCCCGTCCGGCGTCGACGAGCTGAAGGCCTCTGAAAGCATCGTGGTCGACACGCTGCAGCTGCGCCACACCTGGTTTCTGATTCCGAACACATCGGTCGCGCCGTTCAACGAGGTCCGCGTGCGTCAGGCGTTCGCCTATGCCATTAACCAGCAAAATATCGACAACTATATTTTGTTGGGAAGCGGCGAGGCGACAGACAATATGCTCCCCGAAAGCACGCCGCTGTTCAACGGGGACGTCGCGAGCTACGACTATAACCCCGACAAGGCACGCGAGCTGCTGAAAGAGGCCGGCTACGAACACGGTCTCGAGATCGATTTCTATGTGCCGGAGTCGGGCCCCGGCATGCAGCAACCCAAATGGATGGGTAACGCCATCGTCGACAACCTGCAGGCGGTGGGCGTGATTTTGAACCTGAAGGTCGTCCCGTTCAACGACCTGCTGGAAATGGTCGTGCGTCCGCCCAAAGAACAGACGCTGCAGCTGTCGGCGTTGTCGTGGATCGGACAGCGGGGGACCGCCGAGGACTTTTTGTATCTGCTGTGCTACAGCAAGCTGACGCCCCCGCACGGCTTCAATATGTCGTATTGGTCGAACAAGCGCTTTGACAGTCTGCTGGAACAGGCACAGGTCTCGACCGACCTGCGTGAACGCCACGCGCTGTTTCGCGAAATCCAGGAAATCGTCGCCGAGGAACTGCCTTATATTGCGATCGACCACGCCAGCGCGATAATCGCGTACAATAACCGCATCCGCAACTTCAAGATCCACCCACGGGGCTTTTTGCGATTCAGCGCGGTTGATTTGGAACTGGCGGACTAGGGCGAACCGAAAGGTGGCATCACACAGGGCAATGTATAGGAGGGCGGGGGAGTAATGCCGGTCGGGGTGGCGACAGAGGTCGCGCTATGAAACGATTGTTGCGGTTCTACGCCGATCCGGTGACGCGTCCGCGCGCGATAATCGTGACCGGGACCGCCATCATGTGCGTCATCATGTTCGCGCTGGTGATGGTGTTTGCCACCACCAGTTACTGGTTCTGTGCCGAGATCTGCCACAGCGTCCAGGATGACAGCATCAGCGCCTACAAACGCAGCACCCACAGTCAGGTCAGTTGCGTGTCGTGCCATATGCCCGTGGGCGCAAATCCGGTCGTGTTCCTGTTGCACAAGGTCGAGGCCTTAGGCGAGCTGCCGCCGACGATTACCGGCACCTTTGAGGTGCCGCTGAATCCCGCAAGCCGCCTGGCTATGAGCGAGGAAGCGTTCCCACCTGAAACCTGCCTGCAGTGTCATCGCGCAGTGCCGGATGTGACGCCGTCGTTCGGCCTGCAGCCGAATCACGAAATACACGCCGATCACGACCTGCGCTGCACGTTCTGTCACAACCGGGTTGCCCATTCCGAATCGGGGGAGTGGGAGCCCCAAACCGTCAACCCCCGGACCGGTGAGAGCAGCTGGAAACACGTGAACTATATCAGCATGGCGGGCTGTTTCCGTTGTCACGGGCAAAAGGATGGGGCCCCTGCCAGCGGCGAGTGCACTAACTGCCATGTGTCCTATCACGACCTGCGACCGGCCGATCACAAGGTCGATTCATGGAAGACCACGCATTCCGCCAGCGCGATTCGCGAACAGCTGCGGGTCAGTGCGGTCGTGCTGTACTATGCGAACCGCGGGGTGGACGCAAAGGTCACGCCTGCGCGCAAGGTTCGCGATGTGGCGCTGCTGGACAAAGAGGAGAAGGGTCGACGTTTGACCGAAGAAGAAAAAGAGACGCAGGCGCAGTGGCCGCTCGCCCCGATGTCTGCCGTCGAGCGCTGCACGATGTGTCACCTGAAGGTGGATGATTGCGATCCCTGTCACCAAGTGAATCGGATCCACGTCGATGACTAGCGAGAAGCGCATGCATATGACCGCATCCCGCGGTACCGGGATGTGTGCACCCCCCACACGTCATTGCGAGGGCGGCGGTATGTGCCGCCCGTGGCAATCCACTCCAATCGGCAAAATCGCGCTGGTTCTGTGTGCGTTGCTCTGTGCATGTAGCCTGCTGTTGCTATCCGGCTGCCAGGACAAGGATCAGACGATGGCGGCCGAACCTATCGGGTCGGCGGTCATTCCCGGCGAGGACGGCGAGGGCGATTACTCGCGCCTGCGCGAACAGATTCTGCGTGAACCGGCAGTCCGGGCGACCAAGCCCAACACCACGGCTGATTTCACCATCTCGCTGTTGCACTCGATGCAGGCGCGCAAGTTTGTGATCACCCAGGGTATCGATATGGAATCAGTCGCCTATTATTTCGAGCAGCACCCCGAGCTGGGCACCGGTGCCGCCTACCTGGAACTGAACAGTGGGAACCTCAGCTACGACGAACGGCGCGTGGTGGTGACCGACGATTTAGACCTGGGCGACATGCGCGAAACGGTCGAGCGCCTGCTGAAAGCGAGCCCCTTTGACCTGACCATCTATGTGGCAAGCGACGCCGTCCAGTTCCGGATCCACTGGTGGGATACCTTTGGATCGCCTTTGACCGAAGACATCTTCTACTTGTATGGCGTGAATTACAACTACGGGGATGCACGCAACGAGGGATTCATCCGCTTTGCGCCCTATTGGTATTACCGCGAATTCGTCGGCGTCGGCTGACGTGGCCTCCTCCACGGCCCCCAACAGCACGAAACGCAGAGCACAAAACGCAGACGTCGGGACGCACTCCCCCGAAATCACTGATGATTAGTCGTTATGGTTGTCGCTGGTGTCGCTGATGGCGCCCGAGACTTTGTATTTCGTGTGGCCGGAGGCCGAATCGTACCAGGTGTAGGTCTTGTAGTTCTGCAAAAAATCGTCCGTATAGTCTGTGACCTGCACCGAATAGGCTTTCAGTATCATCTGCAGGTCGTTGGGTAGCACCTGCTTGACGCTGTTTTGATCCTTCATCAGGTTGCACCAGACCCCGTGCGTTTCAACGGCGGTTTCGTCGTTTTCGTCCATGCGATCGCGCACGCCTTTGGCGTCCTCGGCCGGATAGGCGTCCGCCAGCCCGAAAATGTGCCCCGTTTCATGCGCACAGGCCGCCCCGAAGTTTTTGCCGGTCAGGTGCGTGCGTTTCTGCGCGGTCTTGTTCGATTCGGTCTGCGTGGTGGTCGGCAGATACATCACCGACGGCGTCCCGGGATATCCCACAGGACCTTGCGGATGCGCGTGATACCAGTGGTTGCCCGATACCGATTCCGGGCATTCCCCGGGCGCGTAGGCGGGACATTCGCCGCCGATACAGACCGCGACATATTGCTGTGCGCTGCGATCGGACGCCGCGCGTTCCAGGTCCGCCTTGGTCCCGTTGTGGAAATGAACCTCGGTGGTATACGAGTACACATCGCTTTCAACCGTGATCGACCAATAGTCCTTGACGCCTGCGCGATATTCGGTCGCCAGCGCCGAGTCCTTATCGATGTCTTTGGGCGCCGCATCCGGCGTGTCATAGCTGACGTATGCCAGCCACAGGTGAATCTGCAGCGTATTGTCGTCGGTCAGCAGGTATTTCACGGCCGGTTTCAGCACGTCGCCGGTGCTGACTTTCACGGTCGCGTCCTCGATGTCGTCGGCACTGCCGCCGATTTGTATGCCCTCGTATTTCTTGAAAAAGTCGGTCGTGAACTCGGCCTTGGTCACGCCGTCGGGCAGCGCGGTGGGGTCGGACGGGTCGGCCTGGGTCTCGTCGTCGTTGTCGTTGATGGCATCGTCGGCCTCGGCCACCAGCTCCTTGAAGCCCTCTTTGGCGGCCTCGGTGTACTTGTTGCAGCCGGTCAGCGTGATAATCCCGAATACAAACAGGGGGAGTATACAGAGCGACGCATAGCTGCGCCACGACGCCTGTTTCGCTCCACCGGCGCGCTGTCCCCATGCGCGGTGGCGGGGACGGTGCAGCGGATGGGGCGTCGGCTGGGACGGCGGCGTTGTCGTGCCGTCTGCCGTTCGACCGTCACCAGGTCCGGGTGTATCGTGAGCTGTAGTTATCATCTGTCGGGGTAATACTGTCGGCGACCAAGAGGTATTGTTTCTTGTCGCGGGTTTCCAGCTTGTAGCCGCGTGGCCAGTCCTCGGCCGGGTGCGGGTTCGACCAGGACGCACCGCCGTCTTCGCTGGTGCGGGTGGTCGCGTTCGCATAGGTGATGTGTCCGTCTTCGGCGGTGAAGTTTCCGCTGACCCAGATATCCAGGCGCGATGAGGTTTCGTTTGCGGTGTTTCGCCATATCACCAGGTAGCGCGAATAGGTGTGGTCCTTGTTGAAGGTCAACAGAATCGTGTCGGTCGCCTCTTTCAGTTCCCATTCGCCCAACAGGGCCTTCTCGTCAGCGGTCAGCTTGTCTTTCCAATGGGCATACACGGTCAGATCGTTTGCCGGCATCGGCGTGCTGATGGACACGCTGGTGCCGCCCTCCGGCTCGGTGTACCAGCCGACAAAGGTGCCGTTGCCACCGGTCGGTTTCGGCAGTGCGCCAAAATGTTCCGCCGTCGGCACGTCGCGCTGCTGTTCTTGCAGATTCCCGCCCTGCGGATCAAAGGTAAGCTTAAAGACCTGTGGTTTCCAGCGCGCAAACAACAGGTTTACCGCGGGTTGCGCCTCGGTGTCGGCGCTGACGGGAATGCCGCTTGTACGCGCCGTATACCAGCCCTGAAAATCGAAGCCCTCACGCCGGGCTTGGGGCAAAGGCCCCAACGGGCGCCCTTCGGTGACCGTGCGCTCGGCCTCGGCAGGAACCAGTTCTTCTCCGCCGTTGATATCGAATTCGAGGGTGAATTGCGTGTTTGAACAGCCCGTCAGCAGCCCGATGACTATCAGCACCACCGCCAGCCCCAAGGCAGATATCGCGGCGACCGAGAATCCGTCACCCGTCCACGTGGTTCCGAAGTATCGTTTCGTGCGGTGTGTAAGTCCCGGGTCTGCGTGCGTGCCCGTCTTGACCGTCGCTTTCAGCGCACTCCGCGTGTGCGGCGCTTTCGGCGCTTGCATAACAGGTATCCCTCCTCAGTACAAACTCCCTCAGCGTGCCGGGGCAATTATAGCACGAAAGCCCCCCTGCTACGCACGGGAGCTGCTATCAGGCGACTATCGTCGCCACGCGGGGCACGGAGTGCCCCCGCGTGAGCGCAACCGGGTTTTGTTGCGCGAACACGTAACGTTGAGGATGCGCGCATCGCGCATCCGAGTCAATTATGCTAGTATCGCTGATACGCAATCGGGAGCTGCGCCGCCGACAGGCACACGCGGCTGAGAGGCAGGCAAAGGGTCTGCGACCGAAATGACGGTGCCGGTAATGCGGCACACGCACAGGCGGGGTCACGGCCATTGGTCACTTAACCTCCGCGTGTTCGTTCATTTCCCCGACAGAACAGGAGGTAACCTTATGGCTTGGAAACGTATTGCAGGATCGACCGGGACCGCTAGCGGCATCGGAACCGGGACAACGGGCAGCGAACGGATTCGTTTGCTGGTTCAGATTGCGCTGGCAGTGGCACTGTTTGCGGTGCTCGACTTTATGAACTTGCGCCTACCGGTCAATATCGCCGGTGGCTCAATCTCGCTGGTGATGGCTCCGATTGTGATCATCGCGCTGCTGAGGGGTCCGGCAGCCGGAATCGTGACGGGCTTGCTGTGCGGTTTTTTGGATCTGGCGTTCGGTGCGACCATCATTCATCCGGCGCAGCTGCTGTTGGATTACCCGCTGACCTACGCGGTGGTGGGTTGTGCGGGGTTCTTGGCACCGTTGGTTCATAATGCGCTCAGTCAGGGCAAAGCGGCACTGGGAATCGTCTGGATCGAGGCGGCGACGGTGCTCGCCGGTATCATCCGCCTGATTCCGGCAACGGCATCCGGAGTGATCTTTTTCGCGGAGTATGCACCCACGGGACAAAGCCCATTCGTCTATTCGCTGCTGTACAACATCACCTATCTGCTGCCCTCGGTGGTCGGTGTCGCCGTCGTCAGCGCCGTGGTCGTTCCCATCCTGTGGCACCAACTGAACCGCACCCGCTAGACTGCACGTACGCCCACACGGGGGGGGGATGCCCCCGTGCTACGCACGGGAGCTGCAATCCGGCGACGGATGTCGCCGGTGGATTGCCACGACATGCAAAACCCACAGGTCTCGCAATGACAGGGTTGGGGTGCGTGATAGGATAGCTGCCATGGGAAATCCGCGTAACGACACAACGAACGGCGACGTTCAGCTGCCCGCTGTACGCATTATCGGTGGGGGATTGGCCGGCAGCGAAGCCGCGCTGCAACTGGCTGCCCGCGGCTTTCGGGTGAGCCTCTACGAAATGCGCCCGGAGGTTCCGTCCCCTGCCCACCACGGCGGAGATCTGGCGGAACTGGTCTGTTCGAACAGTTTGAAAAGTGACGACCCCGACACCGCCGCCGGGCTGCTGAAACGTGAGCTCTCGCTGCTGGGATCCCACCTGTTGCAGATTGCCCGATACCACGCCGTGCCTGCGGGCGCGGCACTTGCGGTGGACCGCGTCGCGTTTGCGCGCGACGTGACCGCTGCGGTCGAATCCGAACCGCTGATTACGGTCATCCGCGAGGAATGCACGGAACTGGAAGCCTCCGGCATACCCACCATCGTGGCGGCCGGTCCCTTGGCGTCACCTGCCCTTGCAGATGCGCTGGCAACTCTCATCGGTAGCGATTACCTGTCTTTTTATGACGCCGCAGCCCCGATTGTTGAGGCCGACACGCTGGACACCACGCGTGTGTTCGCTGCCAGCCGCTATGGCAAAGGCGACGGTAACGACTACCTGAACATCGCGCTGGATGAGGACGAATACCGGACACTCCACGACTTCCTGATACACGCAGAACGTGTCACGGCCCGCGATTTTGAACGACGCGAGCTGTTTGCCGCCTGTCAACCCATCGAGGAAGTCGCGCGCACGGGATTCGATGCGCTGCGTTACGGGGCGCTGAAACCGGTGGGTGTCGACGACCCGCGCACCGGTCGCTGGCCCTATGCGCTGATTCAGCTGCGCGCGGAAAACCGCGGGCGCACGCTGTATAACCTGGTCGGGTTCCAGACCAACCTGACCTTTCCCGAACAACGCCGGATGCTGTCGCTGATTCCGGGTCTGCAGACGGCAGAAATCGCCCGTTACGGCGTCATGCACCGCAACAGCTTCGTTGATGGCCCACGGGTGCTGCAGCCCGACCTGTCGCTGCAAGCGGCGGGCACCATCCGCATCGCCGGGCAACTGTCGGGTACCGAGGGCTACTGCGAGGCCATCGCAACCGGGCTTGTCACCGCACTGAACACCGTGGCACAGCTGCGCGGCACAGCCCCCTTCATCCTGCCTGACACCACGGCACTGGGCTCGCTCTTGCGTTATGCCACCGACCCGGATACGACGGACTATCAGCCGATGCACGTGAACTTCGGCCTGATTGCGCCGTTGACGCCCCGTGTGCGCAACAAACGCGAACGTTACCACACGTACTCACAGCGCGCGCAGGCGGACCTGACGGCGCTCATTGCCGGCCGCCCCGACCTGTTCTCCCTACCTGCGGAGTCCGCCGCATGACCGCGCGCACGTCACCCGACCCTCAGGCCGGCTCCCAAACCACGACCCAAACCGCGTCTCAGCTGCTGGACGCGTTCCTGGATTTCGTCAACCGCGTGCGCGGCCAATCCGTCCACACGCAGAAATCCTATCGCAGCGACCTGTCCGCCTATCTGGCCTGGGCGAAACGGTGTGAACTCGACCCCATACACCTGAGCCACCGCCAGCTGCGCCGCTACCTGGCGGAACTGGACCAAGCCCGCTATGCAAAGGCCACGATCGCACGTCACCTGGCGGCGCTCCGCGGCTTTTTCAGCTGGCTCGTGGACAACGGCTACATCTGCGACAACCCCGCAAAGCTGTTGCAGACCCCGCGCCGCCCCAAACGGCTGCCGAAAGCACTCGCCGAAGAAGACATCACGGCACTCCTTGATGCGCCCGACACCACGACCGTGAACGGCATCCGCGATGCCGCGGTCCTGGAAATGCTCTATGCCTCGGGCGCGCGCGTCGCCGAAATCTCGGCGCTGAACCTGGACGACCTGATGCCGGATCGCCACCTGGCGCGCGTGCGCGGCAAGGGCGACAAAGAACGCTACGTCTTTTTGCACGCGCTGGCCGCGGGTCGCCTGGACGATTACCTGCGCTTTTCCCGTCCGCACATGAAACCGCAGCCCTCCCAGCGCGCGGTCTTTCTGTCCAGCCGCGGCATGCGCCTGCAGCCCGACGCCATACGCCGCATCGTCACGGCCGCCGCGCGCGCAGCCGGCATCACCGTGCGCGTGACACCGCACAGCCTGCGCCACAGCTTCGCGACCGACCTGTTGTCCGCAGGCGCCGACCTGCGCAGCGTCCAAGAGCTGCTGGGCCACGAAAATCTCTCGACGACACAGATATACACGCATGTCAGCGCAGCACGCCTGACCGCCGTACACCATCAGGCGCATCCGCGCAGCGAGGAGGAAACAACGTGATTGACTTTGCATCCCTGGTCCGCGAGGGCGCGGTTGAACCGGAACCGTCATCAAACGGCACAGGTGGGGGAGTACGTCCCGCCGCCGTCGGGTGCTTACGCGGCAGCACCACCGTGGCAGGCGACAAATCCATCAGCCATCGCCTGCTGTTCTTCCACTATCTGGACCTGGTTAAACGCGGTCAGGCCACCCCGGAAGCCTTTGAGAAGCGCACCCAAGCCATCCGGGGGCTGAACGACGGCGGCGCGGTCGCCGCCAGTTTCCGTGCCATCCGGGCGCTGCTTGCCGAACCGCATCGTGCCGTGGTACTGGACTGCGAACGTTCCGCGACCACCGCACGCCTGCTGATGGGGGCGCTGGCAGGCCAGGAACGCCGCGTCCTGATACAGGGGGCAGGACAGCTGTGTGACCGCGATATGACCGACATCGTGACACCGATTCAGCGAACCGGCTGTTACATCGAACACGTCAACGGCGCCGGTCTGATACCGCTGATTATCCACGGTTCCCCCGGTATCCTGTTCAACCCGACGCCCAAACCGATCCATTCCGCCCAGGTGATGACCGCGCTGCAGATGCTTTCCTGGTTGCTGGATCGCAGTTTCAACCTGGAACCGACACCCGGCCTGCGCGACCACACGGAGATCATGCTGCGCGCCCTGGCAACAGGCGACGCCGCCGATGTGTTGACCCGCGATGTTCCGGGCGACCCCTCGGCGGCGGCGTTTCTGATCGTGGCGGCGCTGCTGTTGCCCGGTAGTGAACTGTCAGTGACGAATCTGTGCCTGAACCCGACGCGCACCGGGTATTTGACGGTGCTGCAGCGTATGGGTGCCGACATCACCGTCGAGGTGCAGGCAGGTGACGGCGTCACGAGCGAGCTCACCGGTACGGTCACGGTCCGCGCCGGCGCGCAGCTGCGGGCTGTTGATACGACCGCGGACGCGTATCCGACCCTGGTCGATGAAATCCCCGTACTGGCATTGCTGGCGACGCAGGCAGTCGGTACCAGCCGTTTTGCGGGACTGGAGGGGCTGCGCAACAAGGAAAGCAACCGGCTGGAGGGCCTGGCGGGGAAACTCTCTGATTGGGGCGCGGATGTGCGGGTCGAGGGCGACGATTTGGTTATCAACGGACCGGCAGAGCTCACACTCCCGCAATTCATTGAATACAACGCCGATCACCGCATGCAGATGCTGTTTCATGTGGCGCGGCTGGTCAGTACCGGCGTGCTGCCCGAACAGACGCCGGGGGATTACACGGCGGATTCGTACCCCGGGTTCTTCCAGGCGCTGCGCCTGTTATACTTATCCGACGATTGATGGTTGACGTCTGCGGACGTGTGGGGCGGCGATGGAGGAGCTCACGTGATCATAGCGATAGACGGACCTGCCGGTTCGGGAAAATCGACGGTGGCGCGCCTGTGTGCGCGGCAGCTGGGCTGGCACTATTTGGACACCGGCGCGATGTATCGGGCGGTGACGGTGGCGGCATTGGAACGAGGGCTCGCGTTGGACGACGGTGAGGCGCTGGGGCGACTGACGTCCGAGTGCCCGGTGTCGTTCGGTTACGTAGAGGGCGATCCGTTGCCGGCGACGGTGGCTATCGCCGGTCAGGACGTCACGGCAGCGATTCGCACGGCTGCGGCGGATGCGAACGTCAGCGAGGTCTCGGCACACGCGCAGGTCCGCGAGGCCTGTGTCAGCCAACAGCGCGCGATTGCAACCGACCGGGATGCCGGCAACTACGTGGTCGAGGGGCGCGATATCGGAACCGTGGTGTTTCCGCAGGCGGAATTCAAATTCTTTGTCACGGCCAGTCCCGAGGAACGCGCGCGGCGGCGCAGTGCTCAGAACGCCGAACGCGGCCTGCCGGGGGACTATCAACAGATTCTGGATGCCATCCGCGCGCGGGACGCATACGACAGCACACGCGCGGTCGCACCCCTGCGGGCGGCGGATGATGCGGTGGTGATTGATACGACCGAGCTTTCGATTCAGGATGTCTGTGCGCGGATCGTGGATGCCGTCCAGCGCAGCGGTGCTGCGGCGGACGCTGCAGGCGCTCCGTTGGGCAGTGCCGGCGGTGCGGGCGCATGAAACACGCCGAACGCCGCGACCTGCCCCTGCAGGGGCCGAATGCACCTGCGCGACCCATCGGCGCGGCATTGCAATGGATTTTGTCCGGTCCCTTGTGCGGGCTCTTTCGGGTGCGCGTGCACGGGTTGGAAAACCTGCCTGCCGGAGCGGGTATCATCAGCGGCAACCACGTCAGCCTGTTCGACGGAATCTTGCTGTTTGCGATTGAGCGGAAATACCGGCTGACCATTCGCCTGATTGCCAAGGCGGAACTGTATGATGTCAAGCTGTTCGCTTGGGCGCTCGATCACTTGGGCTGCATTCCGGTCAAGCGCGGGACGGCGGATCGCGCGATGATCACCCAAGCAAGCAAAGCGCTGATCGCAGGCGAGAAGCTCTCGGTGTTTCCCGAGGGACACCGTATCCGCAAAGGTGAAGACGAGCGCGCAGTCGACCCGGATGCATTGGGCGAGGCACACGGGGGGGCTGCGTATTTGGCGCTGCGGACCGCGTCGCCTTTGATTCCGACCGGAATCGCCGGGACCGAACGCATCAAACCGCCCGGGCAGCGCCTGCCGCACCTGCCCTGTGTCGACATCGTGTTCGGGCAGCCGATCGACCCGGTCGCACTGGCTGACAGTGATCCCGCATTTGCGGCGCTTGCGCGTAAAGAGAAAATCACGCAACTGACCGAGATGCTGATGGAGCGCATCCAGGTCGAGTCCCGCCGTGCCCGCGACATCAACGCACGACGCCGCGGCTATACCTTGGTGGATTGATATTCGGCCGGCGCGTGGCGGTAGCGCCAGTATTCGTGGACCAGGCTGCGAAACCCCAGCTCTTTCAGCTCGTCATAACTGACCTTGAAATTCCCGTCGCGGTGGCACCCCGATGCGACCGAGCGCAGTTCCTGTTGCAGGTAATGGTCGATTTCTTTCAGGCTGCGATCCGTCGTCAGCATCGGGAAAAACCAGCGCGCCCAGGTCAGTTCGTGTCCGGAATCATCGACCTGGTAGAACTTGCGGTTGAACACACGGATCATCGCACGCATCGCTCGCGTCGCCGTTGCGTTCTTGCGCACCATCCAGCGGTGCAGCGCGCGTGCTTTACGGCGAATCTTGCCTTTCAGCTTCAGTTTTGTCACCCGCGACAGGTCGACCACGTCTCCGGTCACGGCAAAGCCCAAAAACTCCCAGGTCTCGCCGGGATCGGCAAAGATCACCTTGTCTTCGTTGACACTCAGCCCCCGCTCGTCCAGTATCTCGGTCACCAGGTCCACGGCTTCGCTTAACTGCTCGGGCGAATCACAGAACATGATGATGTCATCCGAATAGCGCGCATAGGGAATACCGCGCGTCACAAAGGCATCATCCATCGGCGCCAGATAGATATTCGCCAAAAACGGCGACAGCGGACAGCCCGCCATGACCCCGCGCGAACCAAAGACACGTCGCCCGTCTGCCATACAGACATCAGCCGTCAACAGTTCGGTCAAAAAGCGGTACAAGGGCACATCGTCATGCAGCACCTCGCGCAGGTCTTCCAGCAACTGTCGTTCGGGGATCGAGTTGAAATAGTCGCTGACGTCCAGCTTGTAGCACCAGCGATGCTGCAGGTCGGGAACGCGTAACAGATCGCGCAGGGCGCGGTGTGCGCTTTTGCCGTGGCGAAACGAATAGCAGCCGTCCGGCTGGCGGTCATCGAATCGATAGAGCAACCATGCCAACAGCTTCAGTACCTGCTGCTCGGCATCCGGAAACGAATAGACGGTGCGCTTGCTGCCGTGCAGCTTGTTGATCAGGCGCCGCTCAGGGATAGGAAACGGCATGTCCGCCGCGATCGCATCGGTGACCGGCTGCCACGCAGACGCATCTATGAACGCAATCAGTTCGCGTTCGTCGCGGCGCAACAGGTGCCCCAAGTCGCGCTTGTGCTCCAGAAACGCGGCCCAGACCTCCGGTTTATCCAGCAGGTCCATGACCGACGCGGACTGCGGCAGGGTTGGGGACGCACTCAGCATCATCGGACCGGCTGTAGCCGGATCGCCCGCCGGCGCGACCACGTCCGCACCCGCACCCGCACACGAAAAATCGGTGGGAGGAGGCGTTGCTTTGAAGTCAGCATCTGCTGGCACGGGGCTGAACCGGATCCGACCGCCTGTAGGGTCTGTTGCGCAATCCGGCTTCACCCGATCACAGGCGCAGACCGCACGCCACGACGGCGCGCCGCCCGCATCCTCCTCCCAAACTGAAACCGCACGTCTATGCTTTCGCCAGGCGCTTGATGCGGTTGATGACAAAACCACGTTCGTTCGGCATATGTGTGTAGAAATTGATGAACGGCAGCCCCGCGGCAGCAGCCGCAGCCTTGCTGTTCAGATAGGCGGCGTTGCGGTCGCGGTTATGCTCGACCAACACGACCGCCCCCACAGGAGCCCCCGCCCGGTACAGCACAAAGTCATAGGGGCGTCCCTGCCCGCCGAATTCCGCGACGGCCACACGCGTCTTGACCTGGTAGTCGGGAAATGCCGTGTCGATGATTTCGGCGAAATAGCCGGCGTTTTTGGCGCCACTCGCGCCACCCGCCGCAGGTGCCGTTGCCGGTGTCGATGCGGGGGTGGGGGAGGGCGATGTCGCCGCCGCAGTCTGTTGCCCGGGCGCCGATTCCGCCTGCTGCGAACCCGTCTGCCCCACTCCCTGCAGGTTCACGCCGGTCTGCTTTTCGATGGCCTCACCCACACCTTTGGCCAGTTTTTCCAGATCACCCAGGTTCAGTTTATCGAACAGTCCCATGTCACATCACTTCCCCTCGTACGTTGCGCTGTGCGGCTGTCTTGTGCTTCTCGCGTCGCCCACTGTCACTGTCGGTAACCGATAGGTTGATGATACTACAAGCCGTTATAATAAAACAGCGAAAGGAGCCACTGATGCTGATAAATGTTGCACGTCCGTCCGGCTGCTGCTATGGGGTGGCACGTGCCCTGAATATGGCGCGCCGGGCCGCCAAAGAACACCGCGAAGGCGGGGGAGTGAAATCTCTGGGCCCGCTGATTCATAACCCGCAGGTCGTACATGACCTGCAGGCCGCCGGCGTGACTCCGGTGCAGTCGCTGGACGGACTGTACGGCGAGCCGCTGTTGATACGCACGCACGGGGTCGCACCCGCCGTGATCGAACAGGCCGAGTTGCAGAACCTGCAGGTGATTGATGCGACCTGTCCCTATGTGGCGCGCGCCCAACAGGCGGCGGCCCAGCTGGTCGATGACGGCTTTCGCGTCGTGATCGTGGGCGAGGCCGGACACGCCGAGGTCATCGGCATCCGCGCACGCGCAGGTGCTGACGCGCTGGTCGTTGCAACTCCGGACGATTTGCCGGCGCCTCCTGCACTGGTGGGCGAACGTATCGGCGTGGTGGTCCAGACCACCCAAACACCTGCCGCGTTGGATGCTGTCGTGCGCGTGCTGAGCGGACGGGCGGCCGAGCTGCGTGTGGTCAACACGATTTGTTCTGCCACCACCAAACGCCAACAGGCCGCGGCGGAAACCGCCGATGCCGTCGAGGTGATGTTGGTGCTGGGAGGACGCAACAGCGGAAACACGCAGCGGCTGTTTGCGATATGTGCCGCTATCAACCCGCACACGCACCTGATCGAATCGGCCGCGGAAATCGACGAGCGCTGGTTCGAGGACGCCGATTCCTGCGGGGTCAGTGCCGGAGCCTCGACCCCCGAAGAACAGATTCAGGGCGTCATCCGCCGGCTGGAGGAAATCGGCGAGCGCAAAGCACAAGCGGCGATCAAAGCAATCGAGGACAATCGTGACGCATCCGAATCCGAATAACAGCATGGACAAAGAGGAAACACCCGTCATCTTGAGCGGAGCGAAACGGGTTGTGTTGAGCGCAGTCGAAGGATCCACACCCGAACAAATTACGGGTTCTCACGGCCGTACGAAGGACGGCGTATCGGCGCGCTTAGCCGATGTTGCCCCCGGTAGTCCGGCGGCCGCAGCCGGTTTGGTATCGGGGATGTATGTGCATGCGGTCGACAGTCAACCCCTGCGTGACATCATCGATTGGCGCTGGAACGCCGCCGATGACTGCATCACCGTGACTGTCAGTGACACCTCGGACGGTTCAGGCGACGACGTGGTACTGTCCCGTGAGCCGGGCACGGACTGGGGCATCGCATTCGATGACATCATTTTCGACCATATACACACCTGCGTGAACGACTGCTCGTTCTGTTTCATGAAGCAGCTGCCGGACGGCATGCGTGCCGATCTGGCCCTGCGTGACGACGATTGGCGCCTGTCCTTTTTGCAGGGCAATTTCGTGACACTGACCAACATGCGTGATGCGGACATCGCACGCATCATCGAACAGCACGTAAGCCCCCTGAACCTGTCCTTTCACGCGATCGACCCCGATCTGCGCACGACGCTCATGGGTACTCATCAGGCGCGCGCACTCGACGCCTTTCAGCAGCTGGCAGACGGCGGAATCCGCTTCAACATCCAAATTGTCCTCATCCCGGGGGTAAACGACGGTGCACAGCTTGACGCTACGCTTGACTGGTTGACCGCCCCTGAACGTATCGATGCCATACACAGTATCGGCATCGTGCCGGTTGCCTGGACCGATATCGGTGCCGCGCGCGGTATGGCTCCTGCCGACGGACGGGGTTTTACCGACACGATGGCATCTGCCACCGTCATCAGCCAAATCCAGCGCCGCCAGTTTGAACTGAAACAACGCATCGGGCGCAATATCATCCATTTGGCAGACGAGTTCTACATCGCCGCCAACGCGCCCTTTCCGACCGAGGAATGGTACGACGGCTATCCCCAGCGGGAAAACGGGATCGGCCTGGTACACGCGTTTGTGGCAGACGTGCGCGAGCACTTCTCGCAGCTTAGCGACGCGATCGCGTCTCTGCCCACCGGCTATGAACGGGTGACCATCGTCACCGGCGAGCTTGCCCGCGACAGCTGGTTGGGTGCGCTCTCCGCGCTGAATGCCGGGGGCAGACTGCGCCTGTTGCCGGTCAGGAACCGCCACTTTGGCGGAAACGTCACGGTCACAGGGCTTTTGACCGCGCGCGACATCCTGGACGCCTGCGCCTATGACTGCAGCCTGCGCCCCCAGGACGCAGACGGTCTGCTGCGCGACACCTACCTGTATCCCGACCAGATTTTCAACGCCGACGGCGTGACGCTCGATGACCGCACAGCACAGCAGCTGACCGCCGACGCACTGAAACGCTCTCCCGCATTTGACCTGTACTCATGGTCGGAAGGAATGGCGGGTTTGGCCGAAACGCTGGCTGCCGTCGCACGCGGATACGCAACACAGGGGGTGGATGACTGATGGCACAGCTGCCACTGGTGGCCGTGGTGGGCCGGCCCAACGTCGGGAAAAGCAGCCTGGTAAACCGGCTGTCCGGCGCCAAAGACGCGATCGTGCACGCCCAACGCGGGGTCACGCGCGACCGCAGCTATCACCGCGCCGAATGGAACGGACGGGCGTTTAACCTGGTTGACACCGGCGGGGTCGAAACCGCCCGCGACGACGCCTTTCAGACGGGCATTCGCACCCAGGCGATGATCGCCGCCTCACAGGCCGACGTCATCGTCATGGTGGTCGACGGGACCAGCGGCTTGGCAGCCGACGACGACGAACTGGCCGGTCTCATCAAACGCACAAAAAAGCCTCTGTTTCTGGTCGTGAACAAGGTCGACGACCCGGACAACGAATCGGCCGGCTGGGAGTTTTGGCAGCTGGGCTTGGGCGAGCCCTGGATAGTCAGCGCCCTGCACGGCACGGGTACCGGGGATTTGCTGGATGCCCTGGTCGATGCGCTGCCCGCAGACGTAGGCGAGGATGATCTCGAAACCGATTACATCAAGGTGGCTTTGATCGGGCGTCCGAACGCCGGCAAATCCAGCCTGGTCAACAGGCTGGCCGGAACCGAGCGCAGCATCGTCAGTGCGGTCGCAGGCACCACGCGCGATGCGATCGACACCACGTTTACAGCCGACGGGCGCGACTGGCTGCTGATTGACACGGCAGGGCTCAGGCGTAAGGCGCTGATTGATTCGGATGTCGAATACTATGGCTTTGTCCGTGCGATGCGGGCGATGGATCGCTGTGATGTGGCGCTGTTGGTGGTGGATTCCGAAATCGGTCTGACCGACCAGGACCAACGCGTCGCCAACTATGCGATCGAGCGCGGATGCGCGCTGGTGGTTTTGCTGAACAAGTGGGATCTGATGCGTACCGGCGCCGTGGACGCGCGCGACGCGGATCCCGAGGCGGCGGAACGTGCCCGACAGTTGCTGCTGGACCGGGTAGCCGACCGGCTGGATTTCGCGAGCTTTGCGCCTGTGCTGCGTATCAGTGCCTTGACCGGGCGCGGCGCGGACAAGATTCTCTCGACCGCGGCGACGGCCTATGACCATCACCGCGCTGAATTGTCGACGGCGGCACTGAACCGTCTGTTGACCGAACTGCGCGATTTCGGGCACACGGTGTCGCGCGGTGCGCGCAGACTGCGTGTGAACTATGTCACCCAGACCGGCACCGCACCGCCCCAGCTGACATTTTTCTGTAATCACCCCGACCTCGCTGACGATAACTTCCGTCGGTATCTGGAAAACCGCGTGCGCGAGCGCTTCGATCTGACGGGAACGCCCCTGCGTCTGCGGTTCAGGAAAAAGGACTGAGTCTTGAACTACGTACTGAAACTGTTGCTGGTCCTGGTGGTGGGCTACCTGGCGGGATCCGTCCCCTTTTCGCTGTTGGCGGGAAAAATATTTTTCGGTCTGGACCTGCGTGAACACGGCAGCGGCAATTTGGGGACCACCAATGCGCTGCGCGTTCTGGGGGCGCCTGCCGGTATTGCGGTGATGGTGTGCGATGTCGCCAAAGGGGCTGCGGCGGTGCAGTTTGCACGCCTGATTGCGCATGCCGGCGGCGCCGTTTTGACCTCGGCTGCGGCAGGTATGAATGCGCAGACGGCGGCGGGCTGGCTGATGGTGGTATCGGCGCTCGCCGCGATTGCCGGGCACGCCTTCTCGCCCTGGATCGGCTTTCGCGGCGGCAAAGGGGTTGCCACCACGGCAGGCGCGATGCTTGCCATGATGCCTGCGGTGTTCGCCTGCGAGGCGGTGGTGTTTTTCGGGCTGATTGCTGTCACGCGCTATGTCAGTGTGGGCTCGATTGCCGTGGCGGTGCTCTATCCGGTCTGGACCGTTGCCTTTCGTTCGTCACGTCATACGCCCTATGTGCTGTTTGCGCTGCTTGCGGCGGTCACGGTCATATGGCTGCATCGTGCTAATATAGTCAGACTGAAAAACGGCACGGAGCCGCGCTTCAGCATCGGCAGACCTGCTCATGCGGGTGCCGGTGCCACCACCGATGCGGCGGCGAAAGCACAGCCGCAACAACAGCCTGCGGGCACGGAAACGGAGTCGACGGGACGCACTCCCCCGACTTCGTAGAAACAACAGAAACCATAAGGGGGAGTCACATGCGTGTTGCAGTTATAGGAGCGGGAAGCTGGGGGACAGCCATTGCCTGGCTGTTGGACGGCAAGGGCCATTCGGTGCAATTGTGGGCGCGCGAGTCCCAGATTGCAGACGGCATCAACGCGACGCACAAAAACCCCGTTTACCTGCCCGATGTCAACTTCAGCGAGCGCGTGGTCGCATCCAGCGTGATCGGCGACGTGCTGGTTGATGTCAGCGCCGTCGTGATGGTCACTCCCAGCGTGGGCGTGCGCGAAACGGCGCGTGCGATGGCGCCGCACTTGGCGGCAGACATCCCCGTGGTGATATTGTCCAAAGGCGTCGAGGCTCACACATCGAAACTGATGACCGACATTCTGGAAGACCTGTTTGAAAATCCCGCGCGCATCGCGGCTTTGTCGGGGCCCAACCACGCAGAAGAGGTCAGCCGCGCCGTGCCGTCCGCCACGGTCGTTGCCAGTCACAACCCGGCCACGGCGGCGTTTTTCCAGGAGCTGTTCCAGACGCCCTTTTTCCGCGTGTACACCAACGACGACCTGATCGGGGTTGAGCTGTGTGGTGCCGGCAAGAACATTATCGCGATTGCCTGTGGTGTCTGTGACGGGCTGGGATACGGAGACAACACCAAGGCCTCGCTGATGACGCGCGGTTTGGCGGAGCTCGCGCGGCTGGGACGCGTGATGGGGGCGAAGCAGGAGACCTATATGGGTTTGGCGGGTATGGGCGATTTGATTGTCACCTGCACCTCTCAGCATTCGCGAAACCGCGGTTTGGGCGAGTTGATTGCCCGCGGCGGCAGCTTGGACGAGTTTCAGGAACGCACCCGCATGGTCGCGGAAGGAGCGGTTGCCTGTAAGAGCATCTATGAGCTGGCGTGCGCCAAAGGGGTCGAGATGCCCATCACCCGCGTCGTCCATGACATCCTGTACGAAGAGCTCTCCCCGGCAGACGGTGTGACCGAACTGCTGACCCGCCCGCTGGGCCGCGAGTTCAAGTAATCCACCGGGACGGGTAGCACCCCTACATCGTCATTGCGAGCGACGCGCAGCGTCGCGCGGCAATCCACCGTGCGAGCGGCATCCCCCGAACATCATTGCGAGCCCGCCAACAGCACCCCTACATCGTCATTGCGAG